>JBAYTD010000005.1:0-49810 GCA_041675805.1 Lysobacteraceae bacterium | reverse complement strand
GCTGCCATCGACGGCGGCGACCCGCAGCGGCCCGCTGGCCGTGTTGGCGATGCGCAGGGCGAGCGCGCCGAGGCTGCCATCCATGTCCAGCCGCACATGGTCGCTGTCCGCCGCCTGCGGCCAGTGCGCCTGCGCACGCCGCGCCACGGCGGCCGGCGGCGGCGACAGTTCGATGCGCAGGTACAGCGCATCCTCGACGCGGCCCAGGCCAAGCAGCAGCCGCGCCTCGTCACGTCCACGAAAACTGCGCAGCGCGTCATCCGGCCAGTCGTCGAAGCGGCCGTCGAGCGTCGGCGGACGCGCCAGCGCACGCACGAACAGGCCGGCGTCCTGCTCCGGCAAGCCGGCCGGCCGCGCCGCCAGCGCCCGCGCCAGGGCCTCGGCGGAAGCGACCAGCGCCTGCTCCTGGCCCTGCCGCAGCAAGGCTTCCATCTGCCGCAGCCACTGCCAGCCGGCCCAGGGCAACACCAGCATGCTCAAGGCGACCAGCAGCAGCTTGTTGCGCAGGGACATCGCTCAGCCGCCAGCATCCGCCCTGCCGTGGCAGACAGGCGGGCGAAGGACGGCGCGAGGCGGGCCGGGTTGATGCAAGCTCATGCGGTTCCGTGGGCGATGGCGCGATGCGGCGGCGCAGCCGGAAGATCGCTGAACTGTATCAGCAGCGCCGTCGCCGACGCGGCGAAGATGCTGCTAGGCTGCGCGGGTCTTTCCGCGCCCGGTCCCGTTCGCGCCATGCCTGCGTCCCGCCTACCCGCTTCGTTGCTTCGCCTTGCCGGCCTGCTGCTGGCGTGCGGCCTCGTCGCCGCCTGCCAGAACACCTATTTCAACGCGCTGGAAAAGATCGGCATCGAGAAACGCAAGGTGCTGGCGGATCGGCTGGAAGCGGTGCGCGGCAGCCAGGAAAAGGCCGAGGAAGCCTATGTCGACGCGCTCACCGCGTTTCGCAGCGTGGTCGATTTCGACGGCGGCGACCTGGAGCGCACCTACAACCGCATGAAGGGCAAGCTGGACTCGGCAACCAGCCGCGCCGACGCCCTGAGCGAGCGCATCGACAAGGTGGAGTCGGTGGCCAAGGCGCTGTTCGACGAGTGGGATCGCGAACTGAGCGAATACCAGGACGCCAGCCTGCGGGCGCGCTCGCGCGAGACGCTGCAACGCACGCGCAGCCGCTACAAGGAAGTCGAGGCGGCCCTGCATCGCGCCGAGGCCAGCTTCAAACCGGCGCTGGCGACGCTGCACGACCAGGTGCTCTACCTCAAGCACAATCTCAACGCCGCCGCGCTCGGCAGCCTGAAGGCCGAGCTGCCGCGCATCGAGGCCGATGCCGAGCGCCTGCGCCGCGACCTCCAAGCCGCCAACGCCGAGGCCGAGCGCTTCCTGAAGGAATTCGAGGCCGGCTGACGCGGCCTTGCTACCCGCCCTCGTGCGGGGAGCGCCAGCCTTGCGGCGCGGTCAGCGGCTGGCCGGCGGCACGCAGGCAATCGCCGATGCGCGTCAATTCCGTGCCGGGCAGGTCCGGGTCGATCATGGCGCGGATCTGCGCGGCCCGGCTGTCCCGCTCGCGCAGCGCCAGGCAGGCCGCCAGACGCCATCGCGCATCGCGCTGACGACGCACGGCTTCGGCTTCTTCGGGCGTATCGGCGGCGAGCTTCCGCAGGGTGGCAAGCGCTACCGCTTCGCCCACCAACGTATCGCTGCGATCACGCATGATGTGCAGCGCATGCAGGCAGGCCGGACGGCGAGCCTCGTTCCAGTCCGCGCGTTGTGGGTCGCAGGCCTGCCAGGCATGAACCGCGATCGCCGGCATCAGCCCGGCAAGGGCGAGGGCATCTCCCATGTCGGTGTTGTCCAGTGGCGGCAAGGCCTCATCATCGTCCAGCGCCTGCAAGCGGGCGACGGCTTCCGGGTAGATCTGACGCGCCAGCCGGGCAAGCGCGCGCTGGGTTTCCGTGTAATGGAGATGGAAGCGAACCGCGGCGACAGGCTGTTCGAGCCGCTGTGCCAGCGCGTCGGCACCGAGCGCCTTTCCGCTGGCCGCATCGAAGCCGACCCAGAGCAGATTGTCGGGATCGGCCACGCGCAGGCGCGCCAGCCACTGGCTGCGCTGGGCGTCCAGTTCCGGCGCGGGTTGCAGCAGCAGGGCCAGCAGCAGCGCGGGATCCTGGGTCTGCGCCGAAGCCGTCCTGATCCATTCCACACCCTGTGCCGGCATCGACCAGACGCCGGGCGCATGGCTGGCGCTGACCCGTGCGCCGTGCGCCAGGTAAAGATGTTGCGCTGCCGCCCAAAGGCCCCAGGCCTGGCCACTGGCGGCGAGGCGGTGTGCCATGGCTTCGAGCCGGTCGGCCCGTTCCAGCGGCGAGTCGATGCCGGGTGGGCGCTGCGCGGCGCAACCATCACAGTCCGCCGCACCGAACACGGCCACCAGCGCCTCGTAAGGCGTCTGCCGGCCATCGGCCAGACGCAGCAGCAAGGCGGTTTCCTGCTCGCTGCCTTCGGCGGCGACCTGTCTGTGGACGGCCGCCATCAACGCCTGTCCGTCCTGCTCGTGACGGGCCTTTTCGATGGGGTCGTCAGCCAGTTGTTGCAGCAGTTGGTGACCGGCGAGGCGCTCGGCTGCGGTTTCGCCGTGCTGTGCCAGCAGGCCGGCCATCTGCCGGCAATCCTTGCGCGGCAGCGATGTCGTGCCCGTTCCGGGACGACAGTGCCTGGACAGGGCCGCCTCCGCTGTCTGGACCAGGGCCGCGTGGTAACCCATGGCCTGCATGACGGCCTGCGCGCGGTGGGCGTCCTCATCGGCCGGTGTCGTCTGGAAGTCGGGGGAGTGCCGCAGCAGCGCAGCGGACAGCAGGTGGATGAAGCCGGTGACATGGGCGTCATAGGTGCTGGCCGAACGCAGGGCCGAGCGCAGCGCCGGGTCGGGCGTCGCGCCTGCGGGCAGCGCGTGCAGCGCCTGCAGATGGACGGCGAGATTGTCGGGCTGGGTGTTGCGCAGCAGGACGGTGGCTTCGGCGCGCATCGCAGCGTCCTGGCAGCCGTTGCCGGTGACCGGCAGCCAGAGCAGCACGGGAACCTGTTCGCCGCGCTGCATCAGCCGGGCAAACAGCGCCTCGCAGGCGGCCTCGCGGTCGAAGCTGTCCAGTTCACCGCTGATCGCCAGTTCCGTTGCACTCACATGGGGCAGGGTCAGCCAGGCCAGCAGCAGATCGCCATCATCGGCACCGTCCCGGGTCAGTTGCGCGTGCAGCGTAGTCGGCGTGGAAATGCCGGTTTGTGCGACCGCCCAGCCGCCGGTCAACAAACAAATCCAGAGACCGATTGCGATCCATTGACGCGCGCGCATGGCGTTTGCTCCTTGGTTGCACGGATGCAAGAGGACGCCGCTCCTTGCCGCAACGTGACCTGTGCGGGCGGGACGCGTCAGGCCGGCTGGCCCTTCTCCAGCACCAGCGTGGCCAGCCACTGGTCGCCCTGTTCGATCAACTCCACCGGGGTGTAGGCCCAGCCGGTCAGGCCCAGTGCTTCGCCGATCAGCCAGTCGCGCTGTTCCTTGGTGAACGAGGCGTCGCCATCGGCCACGCGCTCCAGTTGCGCCCGGGTCGGTGCCGGGTTGTCGCTGAGGCCGCGCGCTGCGCCGTCGCCACCGCCGGCGGATGGTGACTGCGCCAGCGTGACCAATGCTTCCAGCCGGTTCAGCGCCTGCGTCTGGGCATCCTTGCCATGGCCTTCCGGCACGGCGGCGGCCAGCGCCTTGTGCAGGTCGTCGAGATGGCGTTGCGTGGCGTGCAGGCGGTCCTGCAACTGCTCGAAGCGTTCGCTCAGCTTGTCGCTTTCCCGCTGCGTCTCGGCGATCTGCACTTCCATCTTCAGCAGTTCGTCGGTGGGCTCTTCCAGGGTGCGCGTGTCGAGCAGCGCCATCACGCGCTGATTCAGATCCTCGTACAGCTCGGGATGACTGAGCTTGAGTCCGCGCGCCACCGTCTGCCAGGCCAGCGCGACCTGCTGCGCGGTGTGGCTGAGCGCGCCCGGCTGGCCGACCTGGACGCCCTTGCCGATCTCGGACAGGGTGACCTCGATGCGTTGCAGCAGGGTCTGCACGCCACGCACCGCGCTGCCGCGCAGGGCAACACGGCATTCGATCAGCAATGTTCGCAGATCACTCATTTTCCCGCTGCGAGATGGACGCCGCCCTATTGTGCGACAACGGGTTTTTTGCTGCCGTGATTCAGTGGTGGAATCCACCGCCGGTCAAGGCGACGCGGGTGACGCTGCGGGTCGCTTGTGTCCGGTAAATGTCGCTCAGCGCGCTTGGGCGTTGTCGCTGCGCGCTGCCGGCGGCAGATCGAGCCGGACACGCAGTTGCCGGACCAGCGCATCGAGTTCGCGCAGCGGAGTGGGTGTCCACGGCTGCGGATCGGCGCTCATCGGGCGCAGGTGGCCGGCAGCGATCAGGTTGGCGTGGAAGCGGCCGACGCGCCCGCGCGGGTTACCCGGCAGCGGGCTGTAGACCGGCTTGCCGGTGGCGGCGGCCTCGCTGAGCAGGTTGACCGAGTCCGCCGTCGCCAGCAATCGGTCGGCCCAGCCAAGCAGGCCGGCATAGGGATTGTCGCCGTCCTGCGCGCCGGTCCAGCGCCGCCCGGGCAGGTCGGGAAAGGACTGTCGCGCGCGCTCGCGCAGCCACGCCGGCGTGCGTCGCGAAGTGGTCAACAGCAGACTGCCGCCATCGCGGGCGAACCAGGCCGCCAACTGCCGGCACAGCGCGTCCCAGTCGGCCGGCGTGAACGGCGCATCGTCGGTCGGTCCGCCGATCAGCACGGCCGTGCGCGGGGTCGGCAGAGCGGCGAAATCCGGCCACTCGCGGCGTGCCCGGGCCAGCCAGTCATCGTCGATGGCGTGCAGGCTGCCCAGCGTGTTCAGCACGTTGTCGCCGCGCGCCGGATCGTGGCGCGGGGCGATCACGATGTCCCAGTGCGCGGGATCGATGCGCGGATCGAGCAACTGCACCGCGCGGCTGCCGCGTTCGCGCAAAAGCCGCGTCGCCAGCGCCGCCTGCCGGCCGCAGCCGATGGCCAGCGTCGGCGGCTGCGCCAGGGCGCGCCGGAACTCGTCGCCGAACGCCCGCGCAGCAGCGGGCAGGCGACGCGGCGACAGCCAGCGCCACGGCGCGCGCGCCTGCAATCGCCAGATGCGCGCGGCACCGTCAAACCGCTGCGCCAGCGCCAGCGCCGGTTTCTCGTTGCCGGCCGCGCCGTCGCTGAGCACCCAGACCTGCATCAGCCCCCGTCGCCGGCATCGCGCCGGCCATGCGTTCCATCCATGCAACGCAGTATCCCACGCCGTGCACCGCCACGATGGCCGCCACGCGGTATGCTTTCCGGCCAGTTCGCACAGGAGTCACTCATGCTCGACGATGCCGCCCTCGACCTGCTGTTCCGCAAGGCACGCACCTATCGCGGCTCGGCCACCGCCTGGCAGGATCGTCCGGTCGACGAGGCCACCCTGCGCCGGCTCTGGGATCTGGCCCGGATGGGCCCGACCAGCGCCAACTGCTCGCCGGCGCGGATCGTCTTCGTCACCACGCCGGCCGGCAAGGCCGAACTGGCCGAGGCGCTGGACCCGGGCAATGTCGAGCAGTCGATGGCGGCTCCGGTCACCGCCATCGTCGGCATGGACATCGGCTTTGCCGAGAAGCTGCCCTACCTGTACCCAGGCACCGACGCGCGCAGCTGGTTTGCCGGCAACCCGGCGCTGACCCAGGCCACCGCCTTCCGCAACACCACCTTGCAGGGTGCCTACCTGATTCTGGCGGCGCGCGCGCTGGGCCTGGACTGCGGTCCGATGTCCGGCTTCGACGCCGCCAAGCTCGACGCCGCCTTCTTTTCCGGCACCGCGATCCGCTCCAACTTCATCGTCAACATCGGCTATGGCAATCCCGCCACGGTCCGCCCGCGCAACCCGCGGCTGCCTTTCGACGAAGCCTGCCGCATCGTCTGACCCTTCATCCGACAGGAGACTCCCGATGATCCGTTCACTGTTCCTGCTGGCCGCCTTCGGCCTGTCCGCCGGCCCGGCCCTGGCGGCCGACACCTACACCATCGACCCCGGCCACTCCCAGGTGCGCTTCGTCTACAACCACATGGGCTTTTCCAACATCCTCGGCCTGATCGGCGAGCTGACCGGCGAGATCGTCTACGACGCCGACAACGTCGGCGAGTCGCGCATCAGCGCCAGCATCCCGCTCGGAGCCATCCGCACCGGCTACCAGAAACTGGACGAGCACCTGTCTGCGGAGGACTTCTTCGACATCGCCCGGTTCCCCGCCGCCACCTTCACCAGCACCGCGGTCGAGTCCGCCGGCGAGGGCAAGCTGAAGGTGACCGGCGACTTCACCCTGCACGGCGTCACCAGGCCGGTCACGCTGGACGTGACCCTCAACGGCCAGGGCGCGCACCCGATGACCAAGGCACCGGCCATCGGCTTCGACGCCCGCACCACGATCAAGCGCAGCGACTACGGCATCGACAAGTACGTGCCGGCGGTCGGCGACGAAGTGCAGATCACCGTCACCATCGAGGCCGCCGGCAAGAAGGCCGGCTGAGCCCAGGGGGCGCGGACGCCGCACGGCCCGCGCCCTGCCCTTCGCATGCGTCGTCCGCTGCTCGCCCTGGTCCTCGCCCTGCCCGGCGTCGCCGTCGGCCTGCCCAGCGTCACCTATGTCGGCGAAGCGCGCGCGCCGGACGACGGCCGCCTGCTCTACACCGAACAGCATCTGCTGCGCCAAGACGGCGACAGGCCGGTCGAGCGCCGGGTGATGTATCGCTGCCCGGACGGCCGCGCCTTCGCCCGCAAGGAGGTCGATTACGGCCAGCCGGCCTTCGCGCCCGGCTTTCGCATCGACGACGCCCGCTTCGGCTATGTCGAGGGCTACGCCCGCGACGCCGCGCAGGTGTTCGTCCGCCGTGGCACCGACGCCGCGCTGCAAAGCGACGCCCTCGACGCCGGCACCGATCTGGTGGTCGACGCCGGCTTCGACGAGTTCGTCCGCGCCCGCTGGGACGCCCTGCAAAGCGGCCGCGCCGTGCCGCTCGCCTTCCTCGTCCCCAGCCGGCTGACCAGCTATCGCTTCAGCGTGCGCAAACTGCGCGAGGACAGCCTGCGCGGCGAGCCGGTCAGCGTGTTCCGCCTGACCCTGCGCGGCATGCTCGGCTGGTTCGTCGACGGCATCGATGTCAGCTATCGCGACCGCGACCGCGGCCTGGCGCGCTTCGAGGGGCTGAGCAACATCCGCGCCAGCCTCGACGACAACCTCATCGCCCGCATCGACTTCCCCGCCCGCGCCGAACCCGCCGACGACAGCGCCTGGGCCAGCACCGCCGCCGAGCCGCTGCACGCCTGCACGCTGGGCAGCTGACGCGCCGTGCACGTGCTGCTCTACCAGCCGGAGATTCCACCCAACACCGGCAACGCCATCCGCCTGTGCGCCAACACCGGCGCGCGCCTGCACCTGATCCGCCCGCTGGGCTTCGAACTCGACGACGCCCGCCTGCGCCGCGCCGGGCTGGACTATCACGAATATGCGCAACTGCGCGTCCACGACAGCCTCGACGCCTGCCTTCACGCCCTCGGCCAGCCGCGCCTGTTCGCCTTGAGCGCGCGCGGCCGGCAACGCTTCGACGCCCCGCGCTACCAGGCCGACGACGCCTTCCTGTTCGGCCCGGAAACCCGCGGCCTGCCCGCCGAGGTGCTGGCATCGCTGCCGCCGGAACAACGTCTGTACCTGCCGATGCGCCCCGGCAACCGCAGCCTCAACCTCTCCAACGCCATCGCCATCACCGTGTTCGAAGCCTGGCGGCAACTGGGTTACGCCGGCAGCAGCGGCTGAAACGGATCGCGTAGCGACTGCGCCAGTCGAACGCCGATGCGCCACTTCATGGCAGCGTCTTACCGGGTCTCGTTCGCGGGTTCTCCGGGCTGCCAGCGTATCCAGGTGCCGATGATGATTGCGCGATAGCCATCGGCGGATTGCGCTTCGATGGTCAACCAGCGTCGACCGGGAGGCGCATCGGGGGAAAAGCTGCCGGAGAACCCGACATTCGGGTGGCGCGGATCGGTGGAGGCGGGAAACAGCAGCGCCACGCCCGGCTGCGCCACGGATGAATCCAGTTCGCCCAGCAGTTCGCCATCCAGGTAGACACGCAGTGCGTCGATGCCGACCTCATCGCGCATCGCCCAGCCGTTGATGGCCAGCTCGCCGCTGAGCGCATCGCCGGGCAGCGGCCAGTTCAGCATGCCCAGCGGCGGCGGGACGCAATGCCCGCTGTCGCCGGGGCTTTGCCGATAGCCGATCAGCCGTTTGCGGCCGTGATCCACGGCCACGTCGAACGCCGGTGTTGCGCCGGGAAACACCTCGCACAGGCGCTGGAACCAGCCCGGACGCTGGCGCAGGCTGCTGGCGCTTTCTTCCATCACCAGCAGCACGGGATGGCTGGCTGCGGCGTGCAAGGCGGCGGCCTGGTCCAGTCCGAGACGACGCAGTTCCCCTTCCCGGCCGTGCTTGCGGTTGAGGGGATGATCCAGACTGTGGACCTGCCGTGCGTCCAGTGCGAACGATAGTTGCGCGGCCAGCATGAAGTTGTCCGCCACAAGCAGCGTGTCCTGCGGCATGTCCTGCAAGGTGGAACGGGCAAGTTGGCTCGCCTGCTTCCAGCCGGTAAAACCGTGCAGATAGAGGTGACTGGCGGCCAGGCGCTGCGGTGCCCAGGTCAACACGGTCAAATGCACCACGCCGGCCAGCAGGGCCAACAGTGAACAGCCGATGCCGACATGCCACCACCGGCGTGACAGCGCACTGCCGCGCTGCAACAACCCGGGGGCCAGCAGCGTCGCCAGCAGGAAGGTCGGCATCGGCCAATGCAGGCGGCTGCGCTCGGTATCCACGAAGGGTGCCAGCAGCAGGTAGCTGGCCAGCAGCATGGCGGCGATGCCGGCGATCATGCTGTGTGCCGGCTTGTTGCTGCGCAGACTCGTGCCCAGCGACCACAGCAGCAGCACAGCCAGCACGGGCGTGGTGACCAGCAGTTGCCAGAGTGGATCGAGCAGGGCTTCCGGCTGGAATGTCCACGGATGGCGATCCACGAACTGGAAGGCGAAACCGCTGCCGGCGCGTTGCCACTGGTGCCAGAGCAAGGGCGCGAGGCCGAGCGCATTGCCCGCCAGCCCGGCCAGCCAGAATGCCCGCCGTTTCAACAACCCGCGTCCGCTCGGATGGACGAGCAGCCAGACACCGGCGGCACCCAGCGGAACGATGAAGCGGTAATGGCTGAGCCAGCCGATGATCAGGCCCGCCAACAACCAATACGCGCCGCCGCGCGTGGTGCGCGGGTCGACATCGAGCATCCGCCGCATGCCTTCCACGCAGACCAGTACCGCGAAGGTCAGCGGCACGTCGGGCAAAGCCAGCAGGCCGTTGACGGCGAACAGCGGGATGCACAGCGCCAGCGATCCGGCCAGCCAGCCGTGGATCCGGCCTCCCAGTGCATGGGCGCTGCGCCACAGCAGCCACAGCGAAGCCAGCGCCAGCAGCAGGAAGGGGGCACGCAGCGCCAGCGCACTGTCGCCAGAAAGCATCGAACCGAAGCGGATCAGCCAGGGCGTCAGCGCCGGCACGTCGTCATGGGCGGGAGCCGGATGGCGGCTTTCCAGCCAGTAGAACGCCTCATCGCCAAACAACGGCAATTGCCACGCCAGTACCAGCTTGCAGAGCGTGGTGACGGCGAGCAGCGCGAAAAAAAACAGGTGCGTCCGCCGCGCCCGTTGCTCGCTGCTGTCCACGATGAGGCTCATCTGTCCATCGCCTTCGATCAATCAACCGGCACCGATGCTATCGCAGGCGACTGACGATCACGCATGAATTGCCGAGGCCCGCCGGAAGAGGCGGAAAGCGCCGCCTCACGGTGTCGGCAAAGCCCTGAGCGCCGCCGCCAGGTCGGCGTAGTCGGTGGACAGCGGTTCTGCCCGGGCCGGTCTGGCGAGCAGGTCGGCCAGCGCAGGCGGCACCTCGACCGGCTGGCCGATCAACGGTTCGACGATGCTGTCGAACTTGGCCGGGTGGGCGGTGGCGACGGCGATCCAGGGCTTGCGGTCGCCGGCGGCGCGGCGGCGTTCGACCAGGGCCAGGGCGGTGGCAGTGTGCGGGCAGACGATGTGGCCGTAGCGTTGCCGGCTTTCGCCGATGACGCGGGTGATGTCGGCATCGTCGACGCTGTCCACGCTGATCGCCTGGCGCAGGTCGTCGATGTCCGGGATCAGGTGGCGCAGGCGCTCCAGATTGCTCGGCGCGCCGACATCCATCGCGTTGGCAAGCGTGGCGACGGCCGGGCGCGGGGCGTAGTCGCCGCTGGCGAGGAAATCGGGCAGGGCGCGGTTGGCATTGGTGGCCAGCATGATCTCGCCGATCGGCAGGCCCAGTGCGCGCGTCCAGATGCACGCCAGGGCGTTGCCGAGGTTGCCGCTGGGGATGACGAAGTTGGCGCGGCTGCGGTTGAGCGCCTGCCAGCGCAGCGCGGCGGCGGCGTAATAGCTCATCTGCGGCAGCAGCCGGCCGAGGCTGATCGAGTTGGCCGAGGACAGCGGCACCGCTTCGCGAAGTGAGCTGTCGGCGAAGGCCTGCTTGACCAGCGCCTGGCAATCGTCGAACGATCCGGCGACGCGGAAGGCGTGGATGTTGTCGCCGAAGGCACCGAGCTGGTGCGCCTGGCGCGGCGAGACGCGGCCATCGGGATAGAGCACGACGACGCGGAAGGTCGGGCGCAGATGGAAGGCGGCGGCGACCGCGCTGCCGGTGTCGCCGGAGGTGGCGACGAGGATGGTCAGCGGCGGCTCGTCGAACATCCTCGGCGCGGCCAGCGCGGAGGCGAGAAAGCGCGCGCCGAAATCCTTGAAGGCGGCGGTGGGGCCGTGGAAGAGCTCGAGCAGGTAGACGTCCTGCGCCGTGGTATCGACCACCGGTGCGGGCAGGTAAAGCGCGTCGTCGCAGATGGCGGCCAGTTCCGGCTCCAGCGGGTCATCGGCAAAGAAAGGCTTGAGCAGCCAGTTGGCGATGTCCGGCAGCGAGCGTGGCGGCGGCAGGCTGGCGAACGGCGGTGGAAACGCTTCCGGCACGTACAGGCCGCCATCGGTGGCCAGTCCGCGCGCCAGTGCTTCGGACAGGCCGATCGGCGCGTCGCCGCCGCGGCTGCTGACGTACATCATGCGCTGCCCTCCGTGCTGATGACCCGTGCGGGCGGCGCATCGACCGGCCCGACGTGAGCATCGCTCAACAGGCCGGCGGACGCAAAGGCGTCGCGCATGGCGTAGGCGGCGATGTCGGCCGTCTCCTTGCCCCAGCACCAGGCGAACACGCTGGGACCGGCACCGGAAATGCTGGCACCGAGCGCGCCGGCGTTGAGCGCGGCCTGCTTCGCGGCGGCAAAGCCGGGCACCAAGGACGCGCGACGCGGCTCGATCAGCACGTCATCGAGGCCGGCGGCGATCAGCGCCGGATCGCCGCGCTGGCAACCGCTGAGCAACAGCGCCAGGCGGGCGCTCTGGGCGACGAATTCGGACAGCTCGTAATGCCCGGCCAGGGCGGCGCGGGCCTGTCGCGTCTCGACCACGCAATGCGGATGCACCAGGGCGCAGTGCAGCGCCGCCGGCACGTCGAGGCGCAGCGGCGGCTGGCCGGGCGCGGCCAGCGCCAGGCCGCCGAGCAGCATCGGCGCGACGTTGTCGCCATGCCGACTGCCGCTGGCGACGGCCTCGCCTTGCAGCGCGGCCTCGTACAGCGCCGGCAGCGGCAGCGACGCATCGAGCAGGGCATTGGCGGCGACCACGGCGGCGACCGCCGAGGCCGCCGAGCCGCCCATGCCGGAGCCAAAGGCGATGCCCTTGTCGATCTCGATCTCGAAGCCGGCGTCGATGCCGTGCGCGGTGCGCAGGGCGATCAATGCCGCGCCGGCGGTGTTGTGCGCGGCCTGCATCGGCAACGGCCGCTCGCTGTGGCGGATCGCCGCGATGCGCACCTGCGGGGCATCGATGCGGCGCACCGTCACGGTGTCGCCGATGCCGTCGAGCGCGTGGCCGAGGATGTCGAAACCGACGCCGACGTTGCCGACGCTGGCCGGCGCGAACGCCTGCGCCGAGGCACGCACGACGCGGCTCACAGCCGCGTTCCCAGCCCGGCGGCGACGCGCAGCAGATCGGCGAACACGCCGGCCGCGGTCACTTCCGGCCCGGCACCCGGCCCCTGCACCACCAGCGGATTGTTGCGATAGCGCGCGGTGGTGAACTGCACCACGTTGTCGGTCGGGCGCAGATGGGCGAAGGCGTGGTCGAGCGGCAGTTCCACCAGGCCGACGCGGGCACCCTGTCCGTCGAGGCGGGCGACGAAGCGCAACACGCAGCCGCGCTCGCGGGCACCGCCGATGCGCTCGGCCAGCGGCGCGTCCAGTTCGCCGGCGCGGGCGAGGAAACTGTCGCGATCCAGCGCCGCCAGCGCCGCCGGCACCAGGCCTTCCAGCGCCACGTCGGCCAGTTCGATGCGACGACCGGCCTCGCGGGCCAGGATCACCAGCTTGCGCGCCACGTCCATGCCGGACAGGTCATCGCGTGGATCCGGCTCGGTGAAACCGGCCGCACGCGCCTCCAGCACCAGTTGCGAGAACGGCTTGCTGCCGTCGAAATGGTTGAACAGATAGCTCAGCGTGCCGGAGAAGATGCCCTCGATGGCGATCAGCTCGTCGCCGGTGTCGATCAGGTCGCGCAGGGTGGAAATCACCGGCAGGCCGGCGCCGACCGTGGCCTCGTAACGCCAGTGACCGTGGCGGGCGGCGGCGCGGGTGGCGTCGTACTGCGGCAGCGGCGCGCTGCCGGCCTGCTTGTTCGGCGTCACCACGTGGATGCCGGCGGACAGCCACTGCGGATAGCGCGCCGCCACCTCGGCACTGGCGCTGCAATCGATGATCATCGCGTGCGGCAGGTGCGGCGCGCGCACGTGCTGGGCGAAGGTGTCCAGATCCAGCGGCTGGCCGGCCTCGGCGAACTCGCTGCGCCACAGCGTCCAGTCCATGCTGCGCTCGGCCAGACTCATCCGCGTCGAGCCGGCGATGCCGCGCAGACGCAGATCGAGCTGGGCATCGCGACGCAGCCGCTCCACCGCCGCCGCCAATTGGTCCAGCAGCACCGCGCCGACCTGGCCAGGGCCGATCACGCCGATCGACAGCGTCTGCGGCGACAGCCAGAAACCGGCGTGGACGGCGCGCAGCGCGCGCGTCGCGTCCTGCTTGCCGATGGCGACCGAGATGTTGCGCTCGCTGCCGCCCTGGGCGATGGCGCGCACGTTCACCTCGGCCCGCGCCAGCCCGGTGAACAGTTGCGCGGCGACGCCGGGATGCCCGGCCATGCCGTCGCCGACCGCCGCCAGCACGGCGATGTCGGCCTCCGAGCCCACCGATTGCAGCAGGCCGGCCTCCAGCTCGTGGGCGAAGGCGGCGCGCAACACCGCCACGGCGCGCTCCGCATCGGCGGCACGCACCGCGCAGCAGATCGAATGTTCGGAACTGGCCTGGGCGATCAGGGCAACGGAAATGCCGGCCTCGCGCAGCGCGCCGAACACGCGCTCGGCGGTGCCCGGCACGCCGATCATGCCGCTGCCCTCGACCTGCACCAGCGCCATCTCGGAAGCGATGGTCAGGCCCTTCACCGGGCGCGCCTGCGGTTCGCGCTCGGGGCCGATGCGGGTGCCCGGCTGATCCGGTTTGAAAGTGTTGCGCACGCGCACCGGAATGCCCACCGACAACAGCGGGGTCATCGTCCCCGGATGCACCACCTTGGCACCGAAATAGGCCAGCTCGAAGGCTTCGTCATAGCTCATCCGCGGCAGCAGCACGGCGTCGGGCACCAGTCGCGGATCGGCGCTGAGCACGCCGTCGACGTCGGTCCAGATATGCAGTTCGGCGGCACCGAACAGGCGGGCGAAGATCGCCCCGCTGTAATCGCTGCCGTTGCGGCCCAGCGTGGTCGGCTTGCCTTCCGGCGTGCGGGCGATGAACCCGGTGACGATGACGCGGCGTTGCGGATGCGTCTTGCGCCAAGCGGCCAGGTTGGCCGCGCTGGCCGCCCAGTCCACCGCCGCGCCGAGCGGGCCGTGCGCCACCACCAGCACCGCGCGCGCATCCAGCCAGATCGCCTCCTCGCCGCGCAGGGCCAGCAACGCCGCCAGCATCTGCGCCGACCACGTCTCGCCCAGCCCCTGCACATAGTCGAGCAGGTCGGCGGCCGGATGCGCCAGCAGGTTCACTGCCCGCAGCAGCGCGCTCAGGTCCTGCCAATCGCGCTCCAGCGCCGCCAGCAGCGCCTCGCCCTGATCGCCGAACAGCGCCCGCAGCGCCTTGCGATGGCGCGCCACCAGCGCCTCCTGTGCGCGCTCGGCGGCGGCGGCGTCCTGGCTGGCCGTGCGCACCAGGTCGATCAGCGCATCGGTGGTCCCCTGCATCGCCGAGACCACGGTGACCTGCCGCGCATCGTCGCGCGCCGTCAGCAGATCGGCGACATGGGCGATGCGCGCGGCATCGGCGAGGCTGGAACCACCGAACTTGTGGGCGATGAGCGTGGACATGGGCGCGGCCAACCGAAGGCGAAAGCCCGAGTTTGCCTGATTTTGCGGCGGTGCAACACGCGCAGTGCGCGGCAACCCGCGCAGCGCTCACGCAGCGCCGCCGGCCAGCGGATTGACGCTCGCTGCCGCACGCGCAACCCTGATCCCCGGCCAATGCCCGGCGGATGGGCCTCGGGCGCTCGCTGTCCGTCAACCTTGTGCATGCCGCTTTCGGCAACATCCGGCCGTCGATGATGAGGAGAGCGAAGTGGACGACAAGGCAAAGCAGGCCGAAGACAGCCAGTGGAACAATCTCGAAAAGCAGACCGGAAAGGACCGGGCGCAGTGGATCGCGCTGGCCAACGCACAGGGGTTTGCCAAACACGGTGAACTGGTGGCCTGGCTGAAGGCCGAGCACGGCATCGGCCACGGCTATGCCAACCTGGTGGCGGTCCACGCGCGCGAGGCGGCGGCCGGCGGTGCCAGCAGCGCGGAGGAACTGATCGCCGCTCTGTTCGCCGGCAGGAAATCCGCCCTCAAACCCCGCTACGACGCCGTGATGCAGCAGTTGGCGACGCTCGGCAGCGAGGTGGACATCGCGCCGAAGAAGACCTGCGTGAGCCTGCGTCGCAGCAAGCAGTTCGCGCTGCTGCAACCGTCCACGACCGGCCGGCTGGACCTTGGCCTGAACCTCAAGGGCGTCGCGCCGCAGGGCCGGCTGGAAGCCGCCGGCAGCTTCAACGCCATGTGCAGCCACCGCATCCGGCTGGAACGCGACGAGGATGTCGATGCGGAAGTCCTGCGCTGGCTCAAACAGGCCTACGACGCGGCCTGACCGCGCGTGATGCCCTCGTCGCCTCAGTCGCGGCGCACGGCGTGATACTCGAACAGGCGCAACGCCTTGGCGCGGATGTCGCGGCTGGCCGGATGCAGGGGATTGATCAGCGCCACCGATTCTTCCGGGACGATGACCGAGGGCACGAGCAGGATCGCGGAGCGACCGGCAGTCAGCCAGGCGGAGCCGATCCGCACGCTGGCCTGACCGGCAGGAATGGCGCGCCAGGCCGGCGGCAAGTCCGCCGCGTCGAGGGTTTCGCGCGCCGCCCAGACGACGTCGGGCACGTCGATGGCGACGACGAAGCGATCGAGCGGCAAGGCCCCGGCGAGGTGCGCGGTGGTTTCCAGCGCCGCCAGCGACAGCGTCGTCGCGCAATAGAGAACCGGCTCGCCGGCCTCGTTCCAGCGGCCGGGGAAGTGCGCCGCACCGTTGCCGGAAAGATCGTCCGCCGGGTAGTCGCGGGTTTCGGCGGCGATCCGCCACAGCCTCACTGGTAGGTGCCGCTGGCCATCGAGCCGAGCAGTCGCGCCACCATGTCCGCGCCGGTCGGCGTATCCAGCAGGTCGGCCGGCCGGCGGCCGCCAAGCGCCGGCTGCGGCTGCTCGATCCATTGACCGAGCCAGCGCGGCACGTCGAGTTTGGCGGCGTCGGGATGGGTGCTGGCGGCGGCAATCTGCTGCGCCAGGCCGAGCAGGCGGATCAGCCCGAGCGCAGCGACGCCGCCGATGCCGCCGATGCGCTCCTTGGCGGAGGCTTTTTTCTCTGCGGTGGCGCGCGGCACGCCGAGGATGGCGAACAGCCGCGAGGCCGGCACGTCCATGCGCCGCGCCAGATCCTTGACGAACCCCGCTTCGACGCCTTCGCGCTCGATGCCGACCAGTTGCAACGGCTCGGCGGCGGCCACCTCAAGCACGTAGGCATCCACGCCGCGCGGGGCGCGATAGGCCAGCGCGGGGCCTTCGCCGACGGCGCGCGCAATGCGGTGGAGAGCTTGCCCGGCCATGAATCACCTCATGTATCAATCGATACAATCGAAAGTCTATTCATGGACAGAGGCAAATGCAACCCGGCACTGCCCCGGCGGCCCGCCTCAGGGCCGCCGATACACCACGCCGTCCTTCATCACGAAGGCCACGTCGAGCACGACACCTATGTCCTGCAAGGGATCGCCGGGCACGGCGACGATGTCGGCACGCTTGCCCGGCTCGATCACGCCCTGATCGTCCACGCCCAGCACCTCGGCGGCGAACAACGTGGCCGATTGCAGCGCGTAGGCGGCGGGAATGCCGGCCTCGACCATGTAGAGGAACTCGCGCACGTTGTCGCCATGCGGGCCGACGCCCATGTCGGTGCCGAAGGCGATCTTGACGCCGCTGCGATGGGCCTGCGCCGCCGTTTCCTGGATCAGCACGCCGATCCGCGCCGCCTTGGCCCGCACCACCGGCGGAAAGTAGCCGTCGATCTTCGCCTTTTCCGCCACGAAGCGCCCGGCGTGGATGGTCGGCACGTACCAGGTGCCCTTTTCCTTCATCGCCTTCGCCACCCGCTCGCTCATGTAGGTGCCATGCTCGATGCTGGTCACGCCGGCCATCACGGCGCGGTACATGCCCTCCTCGCCGTGGGCGTGGGCGGCGACGCGATAGCCGTAGTCGTTGGCGGTCTCGACGATCACCCGTACCTCGTCGATGGTGAACTGCGGCGCATCGCCGGACCTGGCATAGCTGAGCACGCCGCCGGTGGCGGTGATCTTGATCAGGTCGCTGCCGTCCTTGTAACGCTGGCGCACCGCCTGGCGGGCCTCGTCCGGCGAGTCGATCACGCCCTCGGTCGGTCCGGGCGGGCCGATCAGGTGCGCCAGCCGGTCGTTGAGGCCATTGGTCGGATCGGCATGGCCGCCGGTGGTGGCGATGGACTTGCCGGCGGCGTGGATGCGCGGGCCTTTCAGCAGACCCTGGTTGATCGCCTCGCGCAGGTGCGGGGCGATCTCGCCGCCCAGGTCGCGCACGCTGGTGAAGCCGGCCAGCAAGGTCTTCTCCGCATAGCCGACCGAGCGGAAGGCGTAATCGACCGGGTCCAGGCGGAAGCCCTCGGCGTAGCTGTCCGGGCTGGATTCGCTGCCCAGATGCACGTGCAGATCGGTCCAGCCCGGCGTGCAGGCGTGGGCGGACAGGTCGATCACTTGCGCATCGGCCACGTCGACGCGCCCGGCGAGCACCTCGGCGATCCGGCCATCGCGCACCACCACGGTGCGGGCATCGAGCAGCGTGCCGGCGCGGGCGTCGAACAGCTTGCCGCAGTGCAGGGCGAGGGTAGCGGACGCGGCCTGCGCCGGGACGGCGATCAGGGCGGCAACGGCAAGCGCGAGGCGATGGATCATGACGGCGATTCCGGCAGGAAGAAGGGTCGGTGACGATCAGCGCGTGCTGGCCGGATAGGCGCGCGGCAGCTCGCCGTTTTCCGGTTTTGGCGCGGGGCGCAGGTAGCGGTCGCGCAGCTCGGTCTGTCGCGAACGCATCGGGATGGCTTTGCCGGCCAGCCAGACCTGCTCCGCGCTGTGGGCGACATCCAGCGGGTCGCCGCTCCACAACACCAGATCGGCGTCCTTGCCGATCTCGATGCTGCCGATGCGCTCGGCAACGCCGAACGCCTGCGCCGGCACGCGGGTGAGACCGGCGAGGCCGTCCGCCCAGGGCAGGCCGTGGGCGACGGCGTTGCCGGCAAGCTGACGCTGCTTGCGCGCGTTGTGCGAACCATCGCCGCTCTGGTTGAAGCCGACGGCAACACCGGCGGCGCGCAGCCGGGCGGCGTTCTCAAGCGTGGCGTGGATCTGGTCGAAATTGCCCGGCAGATTGACCAGCGGATCGACGAACACCGGCACGTCGGCGGCAGCCAGTTGCGCTGCCAGTCGCCAGGCTTCGGCCCCGCCGCTGATGGCGATGCGCAGGCGATGACGGGCCGACCAGCGCAGCAACTGGCGGATGTCGGCGGCGCGATTGACATCGAAGACGATGCGTCCGCCGTCGTCGACGTAGCGCTTCAGCGCGGCGCGGCCGGCCGGCGTGAGCATGGCGAACTCGGCCGGCATGCGGCCGCGCAGTTCGTCGACCAGTTGATCGAGCAGCATCCACTGCCCGGCGCGCGAGACGCCGCTCAATTCCGATGCGCCGCCGCCGAGGGCGACGAACAGCGCCTTCGGTCCGAGTGGATCGGGACTGCCATCGAGGCGCACCACGGCACCCTGCCCGCCGATGATCGAGCCGCCCGCCGTGGCGTTGGCGGCCAACAGGGTGAAGCCGATGCCTTCGATGCGGGCCACCGGGATCAGCACCGAATCCGGGTTGTAGGCCAGGGTGACATCGAACTCCGGCCGCACCACGATGTCCCTGGCGTTCTGGCCCAGCGCCAGCGCGGCGTCGCGGGTGAAGGTCTCGCTGGAGACTTCCTCCAGGCCCAGGCCGCTGATGCCGCCGAACAGGGTCGGCGTCAACGGCCGGCCGCGCGCCTCCACCACCTGCATGCCCTCGGCCGACAGCCCCTGGCCGATGGCGGCGATGCGGCCATCGCGCAACAGCACGTCGGTGTCGCGCAGGACGCCGCGCTCGCTGACCGTGTGCACGGTGGCGTTGCGGATCAGCACGTCCTGCGCGCCGGCCAGGCCGGCGAACGCGGCGAGCAGCAACCCGAACAGCAGGCGCGAAGTCATGGCGCATCTCCCGACAGGGGCGACTGGCCAAGGACGAAATCCGAGCGCGGCCGGCGCGCAGCGTCCTCGCGGTCATGCAGGCGCGCGCCGTCGATCCAGACCTTGTCGGCCAGCGCATAAACGCTGAACGGATTGCCGTTCCACAGCACCACGTCGGCCATCTTGCCGACCTCCAGCGTGCCGGTGCGATCACCGATGCCCAGCGATTTGGCGGCGTTTTCCGTCAGCCAGCGAATCGCCCGCTCGGGCGCGATCTCGATGCCGGCGCGGCGGGCGCTGGCGATCACCTTGGCCGCTTCCTGATTCAGTCGCTGGATGCCTTCGGCGGAATCGGAATGGACGATGGCACAACTGCCCGGCGGCCGGTCGACCAGGGCGATGTTCTCCTGGATGCCGTCGAAGGCTTCCATCTTGAAGCCCCACCAATCCGCCCACAGCGCGGCGCAGGTGCCGCTTTCGGCCAATCGGTCGGCCAGCTTGTAGGCCTCCACGCCATGGTGGAAGGCGGCCACCTTGAAGTCGAACTCGCGCGCCAGATCCATCATCACGGCGATCTCGTCGGCGCGGTAGCAATGGATGTGTACCAGCACCTCGCCGGCCAGCGCGGCGGCCAGCGATTCGAGCTTCAGGTCGCGCTTGCCCGGCTCCTTGCCGGCGCGCCGTTTGGCGTACTCCTGCGCCTCGATGAAGGCGGCGCGGAACCCGGCCAGGCTGCCCATGCGCGTCGCCGGCCCGCCCTTCTGGCCATAGACACGCTTGGGATTCTCGCCGCAGGCCATCTTCAGCCCGTGCGGCGCGTCGGGAAACTTCATGCCCTGCACGTCGACGGCGGGCACGTTCTTCAGCGTCACCCCGCGCCCGCCGACCAGATTGGCCGAACCGGGCAGGCTTTGCAGCGTGGTCACGCCGCCGGCCAGGGCGGCGGCGAAGCCGGGATCCTGCGGCCAGATCGAATGCTCGGCCCAGACCTGCGCCGTCACCGGACTGGTCATCTCGTTGCCATCGGCGTGCGAGGCGGTGCCCGGGCTGGCGTAGAGGCCCAGATGCGAGTGAACGTCGATCAGGCCCGGCGTCAGCCACTTGCCGCGCCCGTCGATGCGCTCGGCCTGCGCCGGCGCATCCAGGCCGATGCCGATGGCGGCGATCCGCCCATCGGCCAGCAACACGTCGGCCCCGTCCAGCCGCTCGCCGTTGCCGACCAGCACGGTGGCCGAGGTGATCAACACCGGCGGCGCGCCGATGCGCCGGTAAGTGCTGGCATAGGCTGCGTCGGTGACGACCGGCGGCCGGGCGGCGGCCTGGTCGGTGCGCGAGCTGGCGGCGGAATGCGCGCAGCCGGCCAGCGCGACGGCGCACAGCGCCGCGGTCAATGATCGGATCATGGTGTCGGTCGGTCTCCCCAGGGAGCGCCGACGTTAGCCCTTCGCGGGCCAGCCGCCAAGCGGGTCGGAAGTCATGCCTCGCGCCGCCGGCGGCTCAGACATCACCGTCCGTCAACCAGCCCTCGCCGCTGCCGCGCTGGTCGACGGCGTCGCCGGCCAGCACATCGCCGGCGGGAATGGAGTCCAGTTGTGCCAGCTCGGCGTAGTAGGGACGGAAATCCGGCCGGGTGGCATCGAACAACTGCTGGAAATCGTCGATGACGAAATAGGTTTTCTGATAGGTGTCGATGCGGTAGCGCGTGCGCATGATGCGCTTGAGGTCGAAACCGATGCGGTTGGGTGCGGGGCTTTCCAGGCAGTGGATCGACTCGCCCTTGCTGCTGAGGATGCCGGCACCGTAGATGCGCAGGTCGCCGGCCTCGCGGATCAGGCCGAACTCCACCGTGTACCAGTACAGCCGGGTCAGGTGCATCAGCGCCTCCGGCCCCACCGAATGCGCCTTCACCCCGCCGCGCCCGTAGGCCTGCATGTAGTCGGCGAAGATCGGGTCCATCAGCAGCGGCACGTGACCGAACAGGTCGTGGAACAGATCCGGCTCGGCGATGTAGTCGATCTGCTCGGGCCGGCGGATCCACCAGGTGACCGGGAAACGGCGATTGGCGAGGTGGTCGAAGAAATCCAGCTCCGGCAACAAACCCTCGACACCGATGATGCGCCAGCCGGTGGCCTCGCCGAGCCGACGGTTGAGCTGATCGAAGCGCGGGATGGCGGCATCCTCCATGCCCATCGCATCCTGCGCGCGCAGGAAGGCCGAACAGGCGCGGCCGACCAGCAACCCGCGCTGGCGACGGAACAGCTCGCCCCAGACCGCATGGTCGGTGTCGCTGTAACTGTCCCAGGGCTGCTCGACCACGGCCGTGGTGTAGACCGGCACGTAGCCCTTGTCGGTCATCTGGTGCTCGACGCGCTGCGGCGAATTCATGGCATTGCCCTCTGGCGGCAGAACCACAGTTTACCCCTCGCCCCCCCGCCGCCGATGACGCGCTGCGCCATCGCTGAGCGGAAGCGGCCGACGTCTGACGATGGTGGGCTTCGCTAACCGCGCATCAGGGTGGATTTGCCGAACAGGCTTTCGACCAGATCGACGGCGAGCAGGGCGGTCTGGTTCTTCTCGTCGAAGGCGGGGTTGAGTTCGAAGATGTCCAGCGAGCCCAGACGGCCGGTGTCGGCGATCATTTCCATCACCAGTTGCGCTTCGCGGTAGTTGGGGCCGCCGCGCACGGTGGTGCCGACGCCGGGGGCGATGGTCGGGTCGAGGAAGTCGACATCGAAACTGACGTGCAGGTGGGTGTCGTCGTCCATGCCTGCCAGTGCCTTTTCCATCACCTGGCGCATGCCGATCTCGTCGATGTAGCGCATGTCGTAGATGTCCAGGCCGACTTCGTGCACCAGGCGGCGCTCGCCGGGGTCGACACTGCGGATGCCGATCTGGCGGAGCATGTCGGGGCGGATGGCCGGGGCGTTGCCGCCGAGGTTGACCAGCGCCTCCGGACCGATGCCGCACAGGCAGGCCACCGGCATGCCGTGGATGTTGCCCGAGGGCGTCAGGTCGGAGGTGTTGAAGTCGGCGTGGGCGTCCAGCCAGAGGATGCGCAGCTTCTTGCCGCGCGCCCGGCAATGCGCGGCGACGGCGGTGATCGAACCGATCGCCAGGCAATGATCGCCGCCCATCAGGATCGGCACGCGGTTGCGCGCCAGCTCGGCGGCCATGGCGACCATCACCGAGCGGTTCCAGGCCAGCACTTCGGGCAGGTGGCGATAGCCGTCGTGCGGCGGCTGCCAGGGGTTGTACGGGCCGCTGACGTTGCCGCGGTCCTCGATGTCGATGCCGCGCTTGCGCAGGGCCTCGTGCAGGCCGGCCACGCGCAGGGCCTCCGGGCCCATGGACGCGCCGCGATGGCCGGCACCGATGTCGGTGGGCGCACCGATGAGCGAAACGGGGGGATAGCTGCGCATGGGAAGCCTCGTCGTCCGTGGCGAGCCCCTTGCACAGGCGGGCGTCGGGGCTCCGCAGGATGGTGCCGGCACCCGGATTCGAACTGGGGACCTACCGCTTACAAGGCGGTTGCTCTACCAACTGAGCTATGCCGGCGTGGGCGCGCATTCTACCGCAGCCGTGCCGCCGGCATCGGCGCGGCTGCGCGGCGCGATCCGTACAATTGGCCTCCCGTCAGCGTCCTCGCCCGGAGCTCCGCGTTGTCTACGACCTTGTTCGCCGCCGATCTGCCCGGCCTGGAATGCGTGCATCGCGGCAAGGTGCGCGATGTGTTCGCGCTGCCCGGCGAGCGTCTGTTGATGGTCGCCAGCGACCGCCTGTCCGCCTTCGACGTGGTGCTGCCCGACCCGATTCCCGGCAAGGGCGAGATGCTGACGCAGATGTCGAACTTCTGGTTCGCCCACACTGCGCGGCTGATGCCCAACCACCTGACCGGCGACGCGGTGGCGCAGGCGTTGCCGGCCGGCGTCGATCCGGTGCCCTATCTGCATCGCAGCGTGGTCACCAAGCGCCTCAGGCCGCTGCCGGTGGAGGCCATCGCGCGCGGCTACGTGATCGGCTCGGGCTGGAAGGATTACCAGGCCAGCAGCGCGATCTGCGGCATCCGCCTGCCGCCGGGCCTGCGCCAGGCGGAAAGATTGCCCGAGCCGATCTTCACGCCGAGCAGCAAGGCCGCCGTCGGCGACCACGACGAGAACATCGACTTCGACCGCGTGGTGGCCCTGGTCGGCGGCCAACTGGCCGAGCGCATCCGCGAGGCCACGCTGGCGATCTACCGCCACGCCGCCGAACATGCCGCCGCGCGCGGCGTGATCATCGCCGACACCAAGCTGGAGTTCGGTCTCGACGGCGATGGCGTGCTGCACGTGATGGACGAGATGCTGACGCCGGATTCTTCGCGCTTCTGGCCGGCGCAGGCGTATCGCGTCGGCATCAGTCCGCCGAGCTACGACAAGCAGTTCGTCCGCGACCATCTGGAAACGCTGGACTGGAACAAGACCGCGCCCGGCCCGCGCCTGCCCGCGCACGTCATCGACGGCACCCGCCAGCGCTACATCGAAGCGCTCAAACGTCTGTGCGACATCGACTTCCACTGAAGGCAAGGCCATGACCACCACCGGCCCGCGCCGCATCGACCGCTTTCTCGACCAGTACGCCGACGACCATCGCAACGCCGCCAATCAGCTCATCCACTGCTTCTGCGTGCCGCTGATCGTGTGGACGGTCATCGCCCTGCTCTGGGCCATCCCGGTCCCCGCCCATCTCGCCAAGCCCGGCCTGTGGGCGGCGCTGGCGGCCTTCCTCGCGCTGGCCTGGAGCTTGCGTCTGTCGCGCCCGCTGGCGCTGGCGATGTTGGTCGGCATCGTCGTGATGTTCGTCTTCACCCACTGGCTGCACGCGCACCTTGGCAGCGCCACGCTTGCGTGCAGCGCTGTCGTCGTGTTCGTGCTGGCCTGGATCGCGCAGTTCATCGGCCACCACTTCGAAGGTCGGCGACCGTCCTTCCTCACCGACCTCGGCTATCTGCTGATCGGCCCGCTGTGGCTGCTGGCGAAACTGTTCCGGCGGCTGGGCTGGCGCTACTGACTGATCGCCGATTCAAAACGACAACGGCCGGAAACCCGGCCGTTGTCGGTTCAAGGCGCTGCGCGTTCACATCGCCGGCGGGGTCCAGTCGTCCTTTTCCGTGGGACGCATGAACCAGCGGCACAGGGCGGGCAGGAAGACGATGGCGGCGATCATGTTGACGACGAACATGAAGGTCAGCATCAGGCCCATGTCGGCCTGGAACTTGAGGTCGGAGAAGATCCACATGGCGACACCGACGGCCAGGGTCAGGGCGGTGTAGAAGATCGCGATGCCGGTGGTCTTGAGGGCGATGAAGTAGCTTTCCGACAGGGTGCGTCCCTGGTTCATCGCTTCGCGCATGCGGGCGAAGATGTAGATGGCGTAATCGACGCCGATGCCGACGCCCAGCGCCACCACGGTCAGCGTGTTGACCTTCATGCCGATGTCCAGTTCGACCATCAGCGAGTGGCCCATTTCGGTCACCAGCACCAGCGGCAGGACGATGCACAGCGCGGCCAGCGGGCTGCGGAAGCTGATCAGGCACATCAGGAACACGGCGGCGTAGAGCATCAGCAGCATCTTGTGCTCGACCGCGCGCACGGTGTCGTTGGTGGCGGCCATGACGCCGATGTTGCCGGTGGCCAGACGCAGGTTGACGGCGTCGCTGTGGAAATCCTCGCCGTTGGCCTCGGCCTGCTGCGCCTGTTCGGCAAGCGTTTCGCGCAGGTTCTCGCCCGGATGCCAGGCGTCGTTGGCCTCGCGGAACTCCTTCACCGCGCCGATCACGCGGTCGATGGTCTCGGCGCGATGGTCGGCGAGGAAGGCGGTCACCGGCATCGCCGAGCAGTCGGTGTTGAGCAGGCCGGAGTCGGTCTCGAAACCCTGCGTCGCCAGGCGCAGCGAATCGGCGTCGCGCGGCAGCACGCGCCACTTGATCGCACCGTCGTTCCAACCGGCGTTGACGATCTTGGCGACGCTGGGCAGGGTGACGACCTGCTGCACGCCGGGCACGTTGGACAGATGCCAGGCGAAGCGGTCGACCAGTTCCATGGTCGGATAGCTCAGCGTGCAGGCGTCCGGGCGCGCTTCGGCGATGACGTTGAGGATGTCGACGCCGAGCGCGAACTTCTCGGTGATGGCGCGGGCGTCCTGGTTGTAGCGCGCTTCCGGGCGCAGTTCGGCGACGCCTTCCTGGGCGTCGCCGATCATCACCTTGTCGCCTTCGCGCTCGGCGAAATACCAGCCGACGAGGCCGACGACGATCAGGATGGCGGCCGGCACCGGCTTGCTGAAGCGCGACAGGAAGACCCAGATGCGGTCGAAGCGGGTCAACTGGCGCAGCCGGTATTCACGCTTGCGCTCCATGTTGCGCAGGCGGGTGTAGGAGAGCAGCACCGGCAGCAGGATCAGGTCGGTGAGGATGGTGATGGCGACGCCGACGGTGGCGGTGATAGCCAGCTCGAAGATGATCCGGATCGGGATCATCAGGATGGTGGCGAAGCCGATGCAGCCGGCGATCAGCGCCACCATGCCGGGCACCAGCAGCATGCGGAAGGCGGCGCGGGCGGCGGTCAGCGAGTCGACGCCGTGGCGCGCACGCAGTTCGTCCGCCGTGCCGTCCTCCAGCCCGCCGAAGAAGATTTCGCCACGGAAGCGGTTGATCATCTGTTCGCCGTGGCTGACGGCGATGGCGAAGATGAGGAACGGCGTCAGCATGTTCATCGGGTCGATGCCGAAGCCCATCAGGCGCAGCGCGCCGAGCATCCAGATCACCGAGATCAGCGCGGCGAACACGGTCAGGCTGGCGAGTTTGGCCGAGGTCGAGTACAGGAACAGCAGCAGCCAGGTGAAGGCGATGGTGAGGACGAAGAACTTGATCACCGAGCGCGCGCCGTCGCTGATGTCGCCGACCATCTTGGCGAAGCCGATGATGTGGACCTGGAAGCCCTGCGCCTCGTACTGGCCGCGCAGCGCCTCGAACTGGTTGGCGATGTCCTGGTAGTCGAGCTTGTTGGTGTCCGACTCGGGCACCAGGTCGGCCCAGATCATCGCCCCGGACCAGTCCTTGGCGACCAGCCGGCCGACGATGCCGGCCTTGACGATGTTGGCGCGGATGGTCTCGAAATCCTCGTCGCCGGCACCGGCGACGTTGAACTCGGCCGGGATCACGTTGCCGCCGGCGAAGCCGTCCTCGACCACTTCGACGAAGCGCACGTTGGGTGTGAACAGCGAGCGCAGGCGGGCGTTGTCGATGGCCTCGATGGCCATGATGTCGCCGGTCAGCCCTTCCAGCGCGCCGAAGAACTCCGGCGTGAACATGTCGCCGTCCGGCGCGACGATGGCGACCAGCACGCGGTTGGCACCGCCGAAGTCCGCCTCGTAGTCGAGGAAGGTCTGCATGTACTCGTGTTCGAGCGGAATCTGCTTCTTGAAGCCGGCATCGACGCGCAACTGGCTGGCCAGGGCGATGGCGATGACGGTGACGATGGCGAACACCGCCAGCACCAGCGGCCGGGCACCGAAGATCAGGTTTTCCAGCGCGCGGGTGATCGGACCCGCTTCCTTGTTGGAGCCGTGCGCCATGATTATTCCTCCGCTGCCCGCGTGCGCTTGGGCACGAAACGTCCGACGCCCTTCTCACCGGACACCAGCAGGCTGCCGTCCGGTCGCGCCAGCACGCCGGACAGCACCGGCGTTTCCTGGTTCGGGGTCACGTAGATCAGGCTGCGCAGCGGCGCGTCGGCGCGGCTGCGCACGACCACGACGCCATTGGCACCGACCAGGACGAAGCCGTCCGCGCCGAGCGCGGTGCCGCCCATGAAGGTCAGCTCGGTGTCGGTGTCGACCGCCTGCCAGCTCTCGCCGAGGTCGTGGCTCTCGAAGGCGTTGCCGCGCATGCCGTAGGCGAGCACGCGGTCGCCCTCGTAGCCGATGACGCCGAACATCGAGCCGCCGTAGGGCAGTTGCAGGCGCTCCCAGGTTTCGCCGCCATCGCGCGAGCGGAAGCCCGCGCCGCGTTCGCCGATGATGAACAGCGCACCGCTGCCGGTGCGGGCGATGGCGTTGAAGTGCGGCTCGGACTCCTCGTCCATCATCAGGTCTTCGTCGGACAGGGTCCAATCGTCGCCGCCGTCGTCGGCATCGATTTCGTCTTCGCTCGGATCGAAGGGGTCTTCGTCGAAGGCATCGTCGCCTGTCGGCACGAACACCCAGGAGGCACCGCCGTCGTCGGTGCGCAGCAACTGGCTGTAGGCACCGATGGCGAAACCGTGGTCGGCGCTGAGCATCAGGATGTCGAGCAGGGGCACGCCCTGGCGCGGGTCGAACTCGGCGTCGACGTCGTCGTCGCTACGCAGCACGTCCTCGCGCTGCACGGTCCAGGTCAGCCCGCCATCGCTGCTGGCGAGGATGACACCGTCATGGCCGACCGCCCAGACCAGGTCGCCGACGGCGCTGACTGCGGTCAGCGTGGAGCGGGTCGGCACGTCGGGAACCTGACGCCATTCGCTGCGCGATTCGGACACCAGAATCTGGCCGCGCTCGCCGACCGCGACGGCGCGCGAGGCGGCGTCGGCGATGTCGAGGATCAGCGCCTGGCTGGCCGCCAGCGGCATCATTTCGCTGTTCAGGCGCTCGGGCTGCGCCTGCGCCGACGCGGCCAGCAGGGCGAACAGGCACGAAGCGGCGAACGCCTGCCCGTGCAGCGCGTATCTGGTCAAGGACATCGTCTTCTCCCCTATCGAAAGCATTGGCACCGCCGCGTTGCGGCCGTCCTGGCCTCATCGCCGGGCTCGGACGCCGCCGCTTCGACCGCCCCCTGCGATGCGATGCGGAACCGGTGCGCCCACGCCGCCCCGTTCCGGCGTCCGGCGTCCGGCGGCTCCCTCCAATGCGCCCGGTCGTCCTGTCCGGATGCCCCGGCACGGTAAGCGCCGGGGCATGCAGTCGAAGCGGCGTCGCCGGTCAGCGCACGCCGCGCGTGCGCAGCGCCTGCGGCGTGAAGTTCTCCAGCGACAGCGGCAGCGAGTAGTCCGGCGGCGTGTCCTGGTTGTCCACGCCGGTGGCCAGGTAGCGGCCCGATTGCAGGTCGTGGTGGTTCTCCATCGTCGTCCACACCACCGGCACCTCGTAGTAGGTGATGGTGGGTGCTTCGGAGTAGCGCCAGACCTCGCCCTGGGCGTTGTAGTGGTCGAGCACCAGGATCTGCCAGCTGTCCTCGTCGACGTAGAAGGTGCGGCGCGGATGGATATGGCGCTTGCCCGCCTTCAGCGTGGCGTCCACCACCCAGACCCGGTGCAGCTCGTAGCGCAGGTAGTCGGGGTCGATGTGGTTTTTCTTGATCATGTCCGAGACCTTGGACTTGTCGCTGTGCGCCTTGTAGGAGTTGTACGGCACGTACATCTCCTGCTTGCCGACCAGCTTGAAGTCGTAACGGTCGTGCGAGCCGTTGAACATGTCGGTCATGTCGCTGGTGCGCAGGCCGTCGGCGGCGGTGCCGGGGTTGTCGTAGGCGACGTTGGGGGCGAGGCGGACGCGACGCTGGCCGGGGTTGTAGACCCATGCCTTGCGCGGCTGCAGCGACTGGTTGAGGCTCTCGTGGACCAGCAGCACCTGGCCGGCCAGGCGCGCCGGGCTCTCCACCGATTGGTAGAAATACAGCAGGATGTTGTTGGTGTCGGCGATGGTGTTGCCGGGCTTGTAGTACAGGCCGAGGAACTCCTCGCGGATGCGCACCAGGTTGTACTGACCGCCGGCGGTGACCGGGGCGAGGTTGGTCCAGCGCGCGCCGGTGGTGCCCTTGTACTTCATCTTGTGGTTCCAGATGACCTCGGAACCGTTCTGCGGAATCGGGAACGGGATGCCCTCGGCGGCATCGGTCACGCCGTTCATGTCATCGGCCAGTTTGGCCGTGGACGCGTTCTTGATGGTGTACTCGTAGGTGCGCTGCGGGAAGGCCGCCGAGCGACGGCTCGGATAGATATCCATCCGGAACGTCGGGTACTTGGCGAACATCGCCTTCTGGCCTTCGGTGAGCTTGTCGGCGTGCTCGCGATAGTTGGCCGGCGTGATCGAGAACTGCGGCTTGTCGGCGGCGAACGGATCGGGATGGAAGTCACCCAGTTTGTAGCCCTGCGGCGGGCTGGAAACACCGCCCTCCCAGGCGGGGATGGTGCCTTCGGCATTGCCGGCCTTTTCCGCGCCGACCGGGGTGAGGTCCTTGCCGAGACGGGCGATCTGATCGGCGGGCGGCGCGGCATGGCTGGCCGCCGCTGCCACCGCCAGCGCCAGGGCCGAGGCGATGAGGCTGTGTTTCGTGGTGCGCATTGGTGTTTCCTCCTGCCTGCGGATCAGAACGAGTACTTGACGGAGAACGACGCGAAGTCGCGGTCGTAGATCTGGTTGTAGGGCTTGCCGCCGGTGAAGATGGTCCAGCTCAGGTCGAACGCCCACTTGTTGAGGTAGAGCGCTTCGGCACCGACCGTGATCGACTTGCGGTCTTCGAGGAAGTTGCCGCCGGGGCCGGGGGTGATGCCGTTGACGTCGTGGTTGAAAGCCAGACGCGGCGACAGGTTGAACGGACTGCCGAAGACGTTGTTGTAGTCGGCGCGGAAGGCCATGCGATAGCCCCAGCTGAAGGCGGTCGGGAAACCGTCCGCGCTCAGTGTCTGCGGGTTGCGCAGGGCGCCGCTGCTGATGTCGAAGCCGCCGCCGGTATCGGTGCCCTCGCCCTCGTAGCGCATCACCGACTGGTCGGGCAGGTCCCACACCTTGGTGGCACCGACTTCGAGCACGGCGGCAATGCCGTCGGCACCGATAAGGCCCGGTCCGAACACCTTGGTGAAGGTGGACTGGATCTGGCTGACCTCGTGGCGCTCCCAGCCGCGGATGTACTCGCCCGGGCCATAGCTGCCGAGCTGGCTGGAGAAACGCAGGGCGGGCTGCGGCAGCACGGCGTTGAGCGGGGTCAGGCCGGCGAACAGCAGTTCGACGTCATCGACCTGCAAGGGCATGTTGTCGCGATAGCTCATCTCGCCCTGCCAGGCGATGCCGCCCGGCAGCGAGGTGTTCCAGCTCACGCCGTAGAGGTCGATGTCTTCGGGATATTCGAGGAAATAGCGACCGGAGCTGAGGTTGGTGCTGGTCACCGAGATGCCGGAAATCAGCGGCACGCGGCTGTGGTAGCGCAGGTAGTAGAAGCCGAACTCGGTGTTGTTGAGTTCGGAGGCGAAGTAGCGCAGCGCCACGCCCCACTGGCCGCTGTCCTTGGCGAAGCGGGTCGGCGCGCGCGGGAACGACGCACCACAGCCCGCACCCACCAGCGCGGCAGGGAGGCCGTTGTCACTCTGCGTGAAACCGGCCGGCCCGCTGAGGCAGACCTGCGAGTACAGCGAGGGGTTGAGCACCGGCTGCGGCGCGGTGCCGAAACCCAGCATCACGTAGCTGCCGCCCGGCGAGGCGAAGTCGTTGGCGCTGAAGTAGGTGCCCGAGGCGTCGATCTCGACCTCCTCGAACTCCAGCAGGTAGGCCGCTTCGATCGACAGGTTTTCGGTGAGACTCAGCGACAGGTAGGCGGCGTCGATGGGCAGGAAGGCTTCCTTCAGTTCCGCGCCGGCAACGCGCAGGGCGGACAGATCGAACGGGTTGATGACGTTGATGCCGTTCTGGATGAAGGTGCTCTCGCCCCAGCTGATGACCTGGCGGCCGAGGCGGACGTTGCCGCTCATCGTCTCGCCCATGCTGAAGTTGTGGAAGACGAAGGCGTCGAGCAGGCGGAAGCGGCTGCCGATCAGGTCCTTGGCCTCGCTGGTCAGGTCGTCGCGGTCGTTGTTCTCGAAGTCGTAGAAGTACGTGGCGCGGGCGAAGGCACCGGAGTTGCGCCAGTTCAGCGACAACTCGCTGGTGATCTTGAAGGCGCTGGAGATGGCGTCGTGCTTGTCGTACTTGAGGTTGCCGTCGTCACGGTTGACCGAGAAGCGGCCGCGGGCGGCGATCTGCAGCGCCTGCGCCTCCAGGTACAGGCCGCGGCCTTGCAGATCGGCGATCTGCGCCGCCAGCAGCGGGTTGAAGTAGGCCTTGCCGATCAGCCCGTCGGCCTGGTCCTGCATGCGCACGGAATGGCCGAAGGAGACGGTGGTGTCGATGGAGCCGGTCAGCTCGCCGCTGCCGAAATCCCAGGCAATGGCAGCGGGCGAGATCAGCGCGGCGGCCAGCGCCAGCGCCAGCGGGCGCCGGCGGCTGAGACTGCCCGAAGTGGAGGTCTGCTTGATGCGGTTCATGGTGTCTTGTCCTCGACTCTGGGCTTATTGGGTCTTGATGACCGACGTGTCCTGGATCAGCACGGCGGCACCGCCGGTGCTGAGCAGGGACGCCATCTGACCCTGCATTTCCACCGTGGCGGCCAGCGAGGCCGCCGGGCTGAGCAGGGAGCCATGATCACCGGCAGTGAAACGTACCGCGCCGCGAACGCCATTGGCGGCCTGCGTGGTGGCGGTGAGGGCGGGCAGGCCCAGCGCGCGGATCAGCGGCTCGGTGCCGGACAGCGGCGCGCCGGGCACGCTGTTGGGGATGACCTGGTCGGGCAGGAAATCGCTGCCGTTGCCGATCACCTCCTGCAGCAGGATGGCGTTCTGCGCCGAGGCGAAACCGTAGTTGATCGGGTCGACCGGGTCGAGCACCTGCTGGGCGGCACCGAGGAAGCGGTTGAACTCCGGCGAGCCGGGCTGCACGCCGGCTGCCGACAGGCCGGCGCGGATGCGCGGACCGAAACTGACCGAGCCGTTGAGCATCTGCGCGATGCCGCCACCCGGCACGGCCAGCAGGGCGACGTTGACGGTCGGATCGATGGCGACGAAGGAGGTGCCGACGATGGCACCCAGCGACTGGCCGACGAAGGCGATCCGCGAGCTGTCGATGTCGCCGGTGCCGTTGCCGTCGAGGTCGAGCGACGGCGCGGTCGCCGCCAGCACGAACAGGTCGGCCACCGCCTGGCGCAGGTTGTCGCGCGAGGTCAGCAGGGAGGACAGGTTGACGGTGTGCGTGCCGGAGGCGTCGGGAATGCCGTCGGGGCCGGCGGCACCGGTGCTGTTGTTGACGTAGTCGACGTTGAAGGTGCGCTCGCTGACGCCGGCGGCGGCCAGGTTGGCCATCAGCGGGTTGTCGGCGCTGACGTAGAACGCACCGCTGCTGCCGAAGTCGCTGTTGCCCGGCGAGACGCCGTGCAGCGGCTGGTCGATGGAGATGACGGCGAAACCCTGCGCGGCCAGGGTGGCGGAGATCGCCAGCGCGTCGGTGCGGTTGCGGGTGATGCCGTGCTGGAAGATCACCAGCGGCCAGCCGGTGGCCGGGCGGCTGCGCCCGGAATTGGCGTTGGGCACGGTCATCAGCACCGGCGCACGCACCGTCGTGTTGGCGACCGGGAACGGGTTGGCGAAGGTGATGTTGGTCGACGCCGGGCTGAGGCCGGCGGCATCGAACGGCGGCACGTAGGCACCGGGCGCGGCCTTCCAGAAGCCGGTCAGCGGGCCGGTCGGATTGGCCTGCGTCGGCGGCGACAGGTAGTACGGCAGGTCGATGAAGCCGACCAGGATGTTGGCGACCGGCGGCAGGCCGGCGGCCGAGGTGTCGAGGCCGGTCGGGAACACAGCCGCGGTGCTCGGCGTGGTGACCGAATGCACCGCCTGCAGCACCGGCGTCACGCTCTGCGTGGTCGCCACCCAGGACAGCATCACGTCATCGCGGGGGATGCCGGCGGCGGCGGCGGCGGCCAGGTGCGAATTGGTCAACTGACGCAGCGGCTCCAGCGCGCAGGCGGTGGAGGCCGGCAGCAGCGGATCGGTGCTCTGCCCGTTCACGCACAGCGCCGAGGGGCGCTTGCTGAGGAAGTACGCCTGATCGGAGGTCAGGTCGTTGCCGCGGAAGTCGCGGATGCCGTCGGTGACGATGGCAAGGTAGGAGGTCAGCTGCTTCAGCGGCTGCGTCGGCACGATGGCGACGCCCTGCGAGGGGTAGCCGTTGGCGTCGGCGGAGTCCACCGTGGTGACGGCGGTGACGAACTCGCTGCCGGCCTGCAACTCGCGGACGATGCCTACCACGCCGCCGCCGGGGCCGCTGAGGGCGACCTCGAACAGCCGCACCGAGCTGCCGGCCACGACCGTGGCGGCATCCGGCGTCGCGCCGCCCTGGAACTGGAAGGTCCACGGTGCAACCGTGCTCCAGCCGTCCAAGGTGCCGACGGCGACGGTCGGATCACCGAAGTTGTTCGGGTTGGCGACCGGCGGATTGAGGGTCAGATCGGTGGTTCCCGACAACAGCAGGTTGTTGGGAGTGGGAATCTTGCCCGCTGTCGGGTCAAAGCGCGCCGTGAGAACACCGGTGACCGGGTTTCCATTGTTGTTGGTGGCGGGGGGCGTAGCGGTCGCACGGGGGCTGTTGCTTGAGCTGCTGCAAGCTGCCAGCAGCAGCGAGGACAGCGCCAAAGACAGGGTCAGTCGGGCCTGCATGGTCATTTCCTTAGGGGAAATCGGAGAAGTTCTGCGCCCGTATCATAGGGAGCGCTCGCAACGTATTGCAACGGCGATTTAACGAACGCCGGCAGGCACTTGCATGCTGCGTTGCAGCATTTTCACGCGCCGGTATACGCCACCGCATGGTTGCGCCGAGATTTCATTCGCGCCACGGGGTGAAGTCCTCCTCGCGGGGTCGGAACGGCCGCGGGTGTAGACCCAGCGTGTCCCAGCCCGCATCCTCCGCGCATTGATCCAGCGCGCTGCGCCGGAGCATCGCCGCGAAACCGCCGATGCGACCGGGCAGGCGCGCCGCGAGGGCGCAGGCCGACAACGGAACGGGCACGGCCAGGCGACGCGCGCCGGGCGCGAGCGCATGCAGCATTTCGTCGATCAATCGGTCAAACGGCAACGCTCGCGGACCGGGCAGGAGCAACGCTTCGGCGGCCGGCGGCGCGGCCGGCAGCGCCAATGCCGCCAGCACGGCGGCGGCGACATCGTCGGCGTGGACCGGCGCGCGCAGCCCGCGCGCGGCGCGCGGCCAAGGCAGCCTCCGCCAGCGCCGGGCGGCGCGCAGCAGGGGACTGAGGCTGCGGTCGATGCCGGCCCCGTAGATCAGCCCCGGCCGCAGCAGGCACAGGTCGACGCCGGCCTTCGCCAGCGTCTGCCGCAACGATGTCTCGGCGGCGAGCAGGCGCTCGACCAGGGCGCGCTCGGCCGGATTGGGCGACCCGCCCTTCCATCGGATGCTCAGCGAGGACAGCGCGACCACCCGGCGCAGGCCGGCCGGCAAACCGCGCACGCAGGCGGCGGCCAGGGCATCAAGCGGACCGACGCTGAGCAGCCATTCCGTCGCCGGCCAGCCGGCCTCCCGCAACGTCGCCAAATCGCCCTGTCGCCACGCCACCGAAGGCCACGACGCGGCCCAGGCCGGTGCCGACGGCCGCCGCGACAATGCCAGCGCCGGCTGTGCTTGCTGCGCCAGCCGACGCAGCAGGAAACGGCCTACCGCGCCGCTGCCACCGAGCACGAAAACGGGCGACGGCGGGGCGGAATCGGGTCGGCTGTCCATGCCGGCGAAGGATACGCGAGCAGGTCACGCCGGGCTGGCGGCGCACGCTCGGGGCTACGGTACACTGCGCCGCTACCCTGACGGATCCTCATCGCCACATGCTGGAAGCGCTCCTCGCCGCACCTTTCCTGCTCGCCCTCGTTGTGGCGCTGAGCGGACGTGCGTCGCGGCGGCGGATCGCCTGGACGGCGGCAGCGGCACCGCTGCTCGGCCTCGCCCTGCTCGCCCTGCTGACGCCGGAAGTGCTGCGCGGCGCGGTCCCGGCCGTGGTCCACAGCTGGATCCCGTCGCTGGGCATGAACTTCTCGCTGCGCTTGGACGGCCTGGCCTGGATGTTCTCCGGCTTGGTGCTGGGTATCGGCGCGCTGATCGTGCTGTACGCGCACTACTACCTGGACAAGGAGGACAGCTCGCGGCGCTTCTTCGGCCTGCTGTTGCTGTTCATGGGCTCGATGCTGGGCCTGGCGGTGGCCGGCAACCTGCTACTGCTGGTGGTGTTCTGGGAGCTGACCAGCATCAGCTCCTTCCTGCTGATCGGCTACTGGCATCACCGCAGCGACGCCCGCGAGGGCGCGCGCATGGCGCTGATCATCACCGGCCTCGGCGGCTTCGCCCTGCTTGCCGGCGTGCTGCTGATCGGCCACATCGTCGGCAGTTACGAACTGCACGCCGTGCTCGTCGCCGGCGATCTGATCCGCGAGCATGCGCTCTATCCCTGGGCGCTGTGCCTGGTGTTGCTCGGCGTGTTCACCAAGAGCGCGCAGTGGCCGTTCCATTTCTGGCTGCCGCATGCGATGGCGGCACCGACGCCGGTGTCGGCCTACCTGCATTCGGCGGCGATGGTGAAGGCCGGCGTGTTTCTGCTGGCGCGCCTGCATCCGGCGCTGGCCAACACCGACCTGTGGTTTTACCTGGTCGCCTCGGTCGGCGCGGCGACCATGCTGCTGGGCGCGTGGAAGGCGATCTTCCAGCACGACCTGAAGGGCCTGCTCGCCTATTCGACGATCTCCCATCTCGGCCTGATCGTGCTGCTGTTCGGCCTGTCGACGACGATGGCGGTGGTCGCCGGCCTGTTCCACATGCTCAACCACGCCACCTTCAAGGCCTCGCTGTTCATGGCCGCCGGCATCATCGACCACGAGTGCAAGACGCGCGACATGCGCCGCCTGCACCGGCTGGTGCGGGTGATGCCGATCACCAGCGCGCTGGCCATCACCGCCACCCTGGCGATGGCCGGGGTGCCGCTGTTCAACGGCTTCCTGTCCAAGGAAATGCTGTTCGCGCAGGCGCTGGCGATCGAGACGCACACCTTCATGCGCTATCTGATCAGCGGCGCCGCCCTGCTCGCCGCGCTGTTCGGCGTCGCCTACTCGTTGCGCTTCCTGCACGAGGTGTTCTTTTCCGGCGACCCGGCCGACATGAAGGTGCAGCCGCACGACCCGCCGCGCTGGATGCTGATCCCGATGGACGTGCTGGTGGCGCTGTGCGTGGCGGTGGGCGTGCTGCCCGGGCTGACCGTTTCCTGGGTGCTCAACGTCGCCGCCCGCGGCGTGCTGGGCCCCGACCTGCCGGAGTTCAGCGTATCGGTCTGGCACGGCCTGAGCCTGCCGCTCTTGATGAGCATCGCCGGCATGCTTGGCGGCGTGCTGCTGTACCAGGTGCTGCGCCGCTTCGGCAACCTGCACGGCGACCTGCGCCGCTCGCTCGGGCGCAGCGTGTTCCTCGCCATCCTGCGCGGCCTGGAAAGCCTCGCCGCGCGGCTGACCGCGCTGCTGGAGAACGGCAGCCTGCAACGCCTGCTCGGCCTGTTGACGCTGTCCGCGCTGGTGTTGGGCGCGACGCCGTTCCTGTCCGGCTCGCTGTCCGCCGACAGCGCTGCCGGTCGGCCGCTGCCGCTGATCGGCTGGGTGCTCGGCGGCATGCTGGCCGCCTCGACGCTGGCGGTGCTGGCGATGCGCCGGCAGCGCCTGTACGCCATCGCCATGACCGGCGCGGTCGGCCTTTTGGTCAGCCTGTGCTTCGCCCTGCTCTCGGCACCCGATCTGGCGCTGACGCAGTTGATGGTGGAAACGGTCACCGTCGCCCTGTTCCTTCTGGCGATCAATTACCTGCCCTCGCTGACCCCGGCCGACGAGCCGGCCGGCCGGCGCTGGCGCGACGGGCTGATCGCCGTGCTGGCCGGCGGCGGCGTCGCCGCCCTGGTCCACGCCGTGCTGACCCGGCCGTTCGACAGCGTCGGTGCCGAGATGCTGGCACGGGCGCTGCCGGACGGCGGCGGCAGCAACGCGGTCAACGTGATTTTGGTCGATTTCCGCGGCTTCGACACCTTCGGCGAGATCGCCGTGTTCGGTCTCGCCGGGCTGATCGTCCACGCCCTGCTGACCGACGCGCGGATGCACCCGGAAAAGGTCGTCAACCGCTCCGAGGACGTGCTGTTCGTGCCCAAGCTGGTGGCAAGGCTGCTGTTCCCGCTGGCGCTGACGGTGGCGCTGTTCTTCTTCCTGCGCGGCCACAACCTGCCCGGCGGTGGTTTCATCGCCGGCCTGGTGCTGTCGATCCCGATGCTGATCCAGTACGTACTCTCCGGTGCCCGCTACGTCGAGTCGCACCTGCATATCGACTACCAGCGCTGCATCGCCGCCGGTCTTTTGATCGCCGCGCTGTCCGGCATGGGCAGTTGGCTGTTCGGCCATCCGTTCCTGACCAGCGCCTTCGGCCATCCGGTGCTGCCGCTGCTGGGCGAGCTTCCGCTGGCCAGCGCCAGCCTGTTCGACCTCGGCGTGCTGCTGGTGGTGGCCGGCAGCGCCATGCTGACCCTGGTCTCGCTGGGCGTGATCGCCGCGCCGGAAAGGAGGCCCGCCGGATGACGCTGGAACTCGCCATCGCCCTGCTGATCGGCCTGCTCACCGCGGCCGGCGTCTGGCTGCTGCTGCGTGCGCGCAGCTTCGACGTGATCCTCGGCCTGTCCCTGCTCACCTATGGTGTCAACCTGCTGATCTTCACCATGGGCCGGCCGCGCGTCGGCCAGCCGCCGATCCTGCGCGAGGGCGTCGCGGCGACGCTGGCCCATCACACCGACCCGCTGCCGCAGGCGCTGGTGCTGACCGCCATCGTGATCAGCTTCGCCATGACCGCGGTGCTGCTGGTGGTGGCGATCCGCGCCCGCAGCGAGGGTGGCAGCGACCACGTCGACGGCCGCGCCGGCGAGAACCGCGAGGCCGGTGCCGACGACCGGGGCGCGACATGATGGGGCACCTGACCATCATGCCGATCATTCTGCCAGTGCTGGCCCTGGTCGCCGCCCTGCTGGCCGAGCGTCGCGGCATCGGTGCCCAGCGCGCCATCGCCTGGGTCGCCACCCTGCTGCAATGGCTGGTGTCGATCATCCTGCTGGTGCAGGCCGATGACGGCGTCACCCGCGTCTACCTGCTCGGCGGCTGGGAGTCCTGGCTCGGCATCGCGCTGGCGGTGGACCGCCTCAGCGCACTGATGCTGGCCACCACCACCACGTTGGCGCTGGCCTCGCTGGCCTACGCCTGCTCCGGCTGGGACCAGCGCGCGCCGCATTTCCACGCCCTGTTCCAGGCGCAGTTGATGGGTCTGGCCGGGGCCTTTCTGACCGCCGACCTGTTCAATCTGTTCGTGTTCTTCGAGGTGCTGCTGATCGCCTCCTACGGCCTGATGCTCAGCGGCGGGCGTGGCCCGGCGCTGCGTGCCGGCCTGCACTACGTCGCCTTCAACGTCGCCGCCTCGACGCTGTACCTGTTCGCCATCGGCCTGCTGTTCGGCCTGCTCGGCGCGCTCAACATGGCCGAGATGGCGCAGCGCATCGCCGTCGCCCCGGCCGCCGACCTGCCGCTGATCCAGGCCGCCGGCGGCCTGCTGCTGGTGGTGTTCTGCGCCAAGGCGGCGCTGTTTCCGTTGCACCTGTGGCTGCCGGAAACCTATCGCCGCACGCCGGCCCCGGTGCTGGTGCTGTTCGCCATCATGACCAAGCTCGGCGTGTACGCCGTGCTGCGCGTGTTCGGCACGCTGTTCGGTGCCGACGCCGGCGAACTGGCGGGGTTCGCCTGGCCGTGGCTGATCGCGGCGGCGGCGCTCGGCCTGCCGTTGGCGGCGCTGGGCGCGCTCGCTGCCAGTTCGCTGCACCGGCTGACCGCCTGGCTGGTGGTCAGCTCGGCGGCGACGCTGTTCCTGGCCATCGGTTTCGCCACCCCGGAAACGGTCGGTGCCGGGCTCTACTATCTGGTGCAGAGCGCCTTCGCCGCCGCCGCGCTGTTCCTGCTCGGCGACACCATCGCCCGGCAGCGCCACAGCGCCGGCGACAGCCTGCGCACGGTGGATCGGGTGGCGCGCCGCGCGGCACTCGGCCTGCTCTTTCTGGTGGTAGCGATCTGGCTCGCCGGCATGCCGCCACTGGCCGGCTTCATCGGCAAGGTGGCGCTGTTGGCGGCCATCCCGGAAGCCGCCGCGTCCTGGGCCTGGTCGCTGATCCTGGTCGCCGGCCTGCTGACGCTGATCGCCCTGTCCGCCGCCGGCAGTCACCTGTTCTGGCGCGAGGACAACGCGCCGCCGACCGAGGAACGGCCGCCGCATCCGAGCGAATACGTTGCCATCATGCTGCTGCTGGCGCTGTCCCTGGCGCTGAGCGTGTTCGCCGAGCCGCTGCTGCGCTACAGCCGCGACGCCGCCGGGCAGGCGCTGTCGCCGGTCGGCTACCACGAGACACTGCTCGGCCGGCAGGCCGGCCCTGAAACCGGAGGATCGCCATGAGTCTGAGCGCGATGCGCGAATCGGTGCCGATGGGCGTCGCCGTGGGCCTGGTCTGGCTGCTGCTGGTCGGCGAGATCAGCGTCGCCCAAGTGCTGCTGGCGATCCTGCTCGGCGCGCTGCTGCCGCTGATCGACCACCACCTGCGTCCCGACCACGCCCACATGCGCCGCCCGCTGACCTTCATGCGGCTGACCGCGGTGGTGCTGTACGACATCGTCAAGTCCAACATCAACGTCGCGCGGCTGATCCTCGGCCGCGAGTCGAAGCTGCGCCCGGCCTTCATCTGGGTGGCGATGGACATCCAGAACCCGTACGGCATCGCCGCCCTCACCGGCATCATCACGATGACGCCCGGTACGGTGTCGGTGCTGCTCAGCGACGACCGCCACTACCTGCTGCTGCACTGTCTGGACGCGGCCGACCCGGTGGCCGTCGCCAGGGAGATCAAGACCCGCTACGAACGGCCGCTGATGGAGATTTTCCCGTGATCGACACCGCGCTCGCCTGCGCCATGGTCGGCTACGCCGTGGCGATGGCGCTGAACCTGGTCCGGCTGTTCATCGGACCGGCCTTCATCGACCGCATCCTGGCGCTGGACACGCTGTACGTGAACGCCCTGGCGACCCTGGTGATGGCCGGGCTGTACCTGCAGGACTCGACGATCTTCGAGATCGCCCTGGTGATCGCCCTGCTCGGCTTCGTCAGCACGATGATGATGGCCAAGTACGTGCTCCGCCGCGACATCATCGAGTGAGGCCATGATGACCAGCCACGATGTGTTCGAAATCCTGTTCGTCTTCCTGCTTGCCGCCGGCGTGTTCTTCTCCCTGGTCGGCTCGCTCGGCCTGCTCAAGCTGTCGGAGTTCATGCGCCGCCTGCACGGCCCGACCAAGGCGACCACGCTCGGCGTCGGCAGCGTGCTGATCGCCGCCATGCTGCACCACGTCTTCCTCGGCCCCGGCCTCGGCGTGCGCGAACTGCTGATCACGTTGTTCCTGTTCATGGGCGCGCCGGTCAGCGCCAAGATGCTCGGCAAGGCGGCGCTGATCAGCGATCCGGCGATCCGCGAACTGCCGGTGCCGCGACCGCTGGACGACGAGCCGCCGCCGACCACCCGCGCCGACTGAGCGCGGCCCGATCAGGCCAGCCCCTGCGCCGCCCAGGCGGTGTCGATGGCGGCGCGCGCGGTGGTGATTTCCGCAGTCGGTTCGAGCAGGCGCGGGCGGCCGTCCAGCGTGCAGTCGAGACTGGCGGCGAGCAGGTCGGCGTGGGCGCGGCTCAACTGCGCGGCGGTCGCCGCATCGAAGGCATCGGCCGCGGCGGCGGCGGCGATCAGCTCCGGCGTGCGACGCGGCACCAGCAACGCCGGCTGCTGCGCCGCCCGGGTCAGCACGATGGCCTGCAGCAGGAACTCCAGGTCGACCAGTCCGCCGCGACCCTGTTTGAGATCGAACACCTCGCCGTGCGAGCGATCCAGCTCGCCGCGCATGCGCGCGCGCATCGTCGCCGCCTCGCGCAACGCGTCCGCCGCCGTGCGCTCGCGGCCGAGCGCCTGCGCGCGGCTACGCTCGAAGCCGGCACCGACCGCCTGGTCGCCGGCGACGAAACGCGCCCGCACCAGCGCCAGATGCTCCCAGGCCCAGGCCTCGTTGCGCTGGTAATCGACGAAGCGTTGCAGGCTGCTCAGCAGCAGGCCCTTGGCACCATCCGGGCGCAGCCGCAGGTCCACCTCGTAGAGCCGGCCGGAGCCGGTGACGGTGGCGAGCAGGGCCAACAGCTTCTGCACCACGCGCAGCCGGTAGCGGGTGGCGTCGAGCGGGCGCGGACCGTCGCTGACCGCGTCGTCGCTGGCGGCGTCGAACAGGAACACCAGATCGAGGTCGGAGCCGAAGCCCAGTTCGCCGCCGCCGAGGCTGCCATAACCGATGACGGCGATGCCGGCCTGATCGCCGGCCAGCGGCAGGACCCCATGGGCACGCCGCACTTCGGCCACGGCGATGGCGAACAAGGCCTGCAACGCGACGTCGGCGAGGTCGGCCAGTTGCCGCGCGCTGTCGGTGGCCGGCTGGCGTCGCAGCAGGGTCTCGCGGGCGATCCGGAACTCCAGGCTGTGGCGCAGTTCGTTCAGCGCCTGCAGGCGCGCCTCGACATCGTCGTCGGGCAGGCCGGCGGCGGCGGCGCGCCAGGCCTCGCGGATGGCGTCCTGGTCGATCGGCGCGCGCGAGGAGCGGCTGTCGAGCAGATCGTCCAGCAGCAGCGGATGGGCGGCCAGACGCTCGGCCAGCAGGGCGCTGCGCGCCAGCACCTGCACCAGCCGCTCGCGCGCCGCCGGCTGTTCGTCGAGCAGGGCGAGATAGCTGGAGCGGCCGAGCACGGCATGCAGCAGGCGCAGCAGCCGATCCAGCGTCGAGGCCGGCGCGCGATGGCGGGCGACCGCCTCCAGCAGCGAAGGCAGCAGGCGATCCAGCCGCGAGCGGCCGCGTGCCGACAGCCCGCGCAGCGCGCCGGCGGCGGCAAAGCCGTGCAGGGCGGCGTGGGCGGCAGCGGCGTCCGGCATGCCGGCCTCGGCCAGCAGGTCGGCATCGGCATCGCTTTCGATGCGTCGCCAGTAACGGGCGAAGGCGGCCTGAGAGGTCGCGCCCGGCGCGCCGCGTTCCCGCGCCTCGAACACGCGGGCGAACTCCTCGCGCACCGCCTGGCGCTGCACCGCCAGCGCGGCGTACAGCGCATCCCAATGCGGATAACCCAACCCTGCGGCCAGCCGGGCGCGGCTGAAGGCGTCCTCGGGCAGCGCATGGACCTGTTCGTCGCGCAGCATCTGCAAGCGGTTTTCCAGCCGGCGCAGGAAGCGGTAGGCGTCGCGCAGCCGCGCCGCGCTGGCCGGCTCGACATGGCCGGCCGCCTCCAGTGCCGCCAGCGCCGGCAACAGGCCGCGCGCGCGCAAAGTCGGTTCGCGGCCGCCGCGAATCAACTGGTGCACCTGGACCACGAACTCGATCTCGCGGATGCCGCCCGGTCCCAGCTTGATGTGCTCGGCGAGGTCGCGGCGCTGCACCTCGGCCTCGATCATCGCCTTCATCTCGCGCAGGCCGTCGATGGCGGTGAAGTCGAGATAGCGGCGGTAGACGAACGGCCGCAGCGTGGTCAGCAGCACCTCGCCGGCGACGATGTCGCCGGCCACCGGCCGCGCCTTGATCCAGGCATAGCGCTCCCAGTCGCGACCCTCGCGCTGGAAATACTGCTCCATCGCCGAAAACGACAGCGCCAGCCGGCCGACGCTGCCGAACGGCCGCAGCCGCATGTCGACGCGAAAGCCGAAGCCGTCGGCGGTGGTCTCGTCGAGCAACTGGATCAGCCGCTGGCCGACGCGGATGAACCAGGCCTCGTTGTCCAGCAGCCGCGCGCCGTCGGTGCTGCCCGAATGCGGATAGGCGAACACCAGGTCGATGTCGGAGCTGAAGTTGAGTTCGCCGCCGCCGAGCTTGCCCAGCGCGAACACCACCATGCGCTGCGCGCGACCGTCGGCCAGTCGCGGCCAGCCGTGACGACGCGCCAAAGCGCCCTCCACCGCCGCCAGCGCGTGCTCCAGGCAATGCTCGGCGATCCGGCTGCTTTCGCGCAGCGTGGATTCGAGGTCGTCCGGCCCGGCTGCCTCGCGCGCCAGGAGGCGCAGACTGCAGGCATGGCGATAACGGCGCAGCCGGGCCGGCCATTCCGCTTCCGCCTCCTCGGGCAGGTGCAGGGTCGGCAGCTGCGAAAGCGCCTCGACCCGCTGCGGATGGCGGCGCAATTGCTCGAAGGCGTAGTCGCTGAGCAGCAGCAGGCGATCCAGGTCGGGCACGGACTCCGCCGTGACGCCGGCCTCGGCCAGCGCGGCACGGCGCAGGCAAAGAAAATCGGCAAGGTCGGCAGGCAGGTCCATGGCGATGCATTGTAGGCAGTGACTGGACAGCCGCGACGGCGCGCAGTACAGTACGGCCCCGCCTGCCGTCCGCTGGAGCGTCCGTGTACAAAGCCATGTCGTTGCTTGCGTCGGCCCTGCTGCTGGCCGCCTGCGCCGCCACGCCACCGCCCGCGCCAGCGCCGGAAGGGGAAGTCGGCTATCAGGTGGTTCCGCCGCAAAGCGAGGGGCAGCACCGGATCGCGCGCGGCCAGGCGGTCCGTGGCGGCGCGGTGCATGAAGGCACCGTGGTGCTGCCGCGCTATCCGGCGCAATGGCTGGCGCAGCGACTGGACGCGCTGACCCTGGACGCACTGGTGGTGGTCGACGAGGACGGCCTGCCCGGCCGCATCGACACCGACGCCAGCGCGTTGGCCGAACGCTGCGGCGACTGCGCACAAGCCTTTGTCGACAGCATCGAGGCGGCGCTGCGGCAATGGACCTTCGCCCCGCTGGAGATCACCGACTGGATCGACGGCCCGGACGAGGACGGCGACGGCGAGCCCGATTCCGTCCATCGCGGCACCCTGGAGCGGCGTCCCTACAGCCTGCGCCTGCGCTTCACCTTCAGCGTCCGCGACGGCGAGGGCGTGGTCACCGGCGGCCCGGTGGCGGAAGCCGGAACGTGACGGCCCGACGCCGAAGGACTAGCATCGCGCGCACTTCGTTCATCGGTCGTCCAAGGATCACGGGTCCGCAATGAGTTCACCCCTGCACGTCGTCATCCTCGCCGCCGGCGAGGGCAAGCGCATGAAGTCGCGCCTGCCCAAGGTGCTGCAAAGCGTCGCCGGCCGGCCCATGCTCGGCCATGCCATCGACCAGGCGCGGGCGCTGTCGGCGGCCGGCATCCATGTCGTTTACGGCCATGGCGGCGAGGCGGTCCGCGCCGCCTTCGCCGGCGACGCCGACCTGGCCTGGGTCGAGCAGGCGCAGCGCCTCGGCACCGGCCACGCGGTGGCGCAGGCGATGCCGGCCATCGACGACCAGGCCCGGGTGCTGGTGCTGTACGCCGACGTGCCGCTGATCACCGCCGCCAGCCTCGAAGGATTGCTGGCCGCCGCCGGCAACGGGGCCGGGGTGCTGGTCGACAGCCTCGACGACCCGACCGGCTACGGCCGCGTGCTGCTGGACGGCAACGGCCGCGTCACCGCCATCGTCGAGCAGCGCGACGCCAGCGAGGAGCAGCGCGCGATCCGCCGCATCAACACCGGCATCGTCTGCGCCCCGGCCGCCGACCTGCGCCGCTGGCTCGGCGCGCTGTCCTGCGACAACGCCCAGGGCGAGTACTACCTGACCGACATCTTCGCCATGGCCCACGCCGACGGCCGTCCGGCAATCGCCGCGCCCTGCCTGGAAGCGGGCGAGGCCGATGGGGCCAACGACGCCTGGCAACTGGCGCAACTGGAGCGCCGCTGGCAACTGCGCGCCGCCCGCCGCCTGTGCCTGGACGGCGTGCGCCTGGCCGACCCGGCGCGCTTCGACCTGCGCGGCACGCTGCGCGTCGGCAGCGACGTGGAGATCGACATCGACGTGCTGATCGAAGGCGAGGTGGAACTTGGCGACGGGGTGAAGATCGGCCCGTATTGCCGTCTGAAGGACGTCAAGCTCGCCGCCGGCACCGTGCTGCGCGCGCATTGCGACCTGGAGGGCGTGCTCAGCACCGGTGCCTGCGCCGTCGGCCCGTTCGCCCGGCTGCGCCCGGGCACCGTGCTGGCACAGGATGCCCACGTCGGCAACTTCGTCGAGACCAAGAACGCCCGCCTCGGTGCCGGTGCCAAGGCCGGCCACCTGAGCTACCTCGGCGATGCCGAGATCGGCAGCGCGGTGAACATCGGCGCCGGCACCATCACCTGCAACTACGATGGTGCCAACAAGCATCTGACGCGGATCGGCGACCATGCCTTCATCGGCTCCAACAGCGCCCTGGTGGCACCGGTGGAGATCGGCGAAGGGGCCACCATCGGTGCCGGCTCGGTCATCACCAAACCGGCCCCGGCGCACCAGCTCAGCGTCGCCCGCGGCCGCCAGACCAGCCTCAGCGGCTGGCAGCGGCCGAAGAAGAAACCGTGATCGCCTTGCGGCTTTTTCGATGCGCTCGGCATAATCGGCCGAATCGCGTGTGAACTTCGCATCCACGCAATGACCTGCAAGGCGTTTGACGTTCTCCATGAGCAATGAAAGCCCGATAGTCGATTTCCCCGCCGGCAGCGCCATCCTCACCGAGGGCGAGGCCGCCAGCGCGCTCTACATCATCGAGAGCGGCAAGGTCGCGATCCTGCGCGCCGATGCGCCGGGCGTGCTGCTGGCCGAACTGGGGCCGGGCGAGTTCTTCGGCGAGATGTCGATCCTGCAGGAGCAGCCGCACAACGCTTCGGTGGTCGCCCGCACGGCGGTACGCGCCCTGCGCATCGACGTCGCCGCCTTCCACGGCGTGCTGCACGAGAACATCGAGGTCGCCGTGCTGCTGATGCGGCGGCTGGTGCTGCGCCTGCGCGCCAGCGAACAGCGCCGGCTGGAGCTGGAAGCCCAGGTCGCCCGCCTCGCCGCCAAGGGCGTCGCGCCGCCGCCGCGCGGTTCGGACACGCCGACCCTGGTGCCCGGCGCGCCGGTCGCTTCGTCCACGCCCACCGTGGCCGTGCCCGCCACACCGACGCCGGTTGCGCCCGCCGCGCCGATCACTGCGCCGTCCCCCGCCACGCCGCCTGCCGCCACGCCACACGCCTTCGCGCTGCGCACCAGTGCCGGCTTGCTGACCTTGCCGGCGGACAAGACCGAGTTCCTGATCGGCCGTCAGGATCCCGCCACCGGTGCCCTGCCCGAAGTCGATCTCGGCGCGCTGGACGTGGCACGCAGCCTCAGTCGTCGCCATGCCCGGCTGATGATCGAGGACGGCGCGCTGCTGCTGTGCGAGGAACCCGGCGTCGGCAACGGCACCTGGGTCAACGGCGGTCGCCTGATGGCCGGCGAGACGGTATTGATCCAGGCTGGCGATGCGCTGCGCTTCGGCGCGGTGGATGTCCAGGTCGAGCGCGTCTGACGGCGGGCGCGCAGCGCCGGTCCGCAAGGGGCGCGATTTTTTGCTTGCGGTTCGCGACGGGGAGCAGATCATGCAGGACGAATTGGCCACCATCGACACCAGCCCGCTGGACGCCCTGATGGGCATCAAGTCGGAGCTGGAAACCCTCGAATCGCGCCTGTCCGCCATGGAAGAGCGCAAGGAATCGGTGGCCGCGCCGGTCTACCTGCGCGTGCGCAACGACTACGAGGCGCGACGCAAGTCGCTGGAAGCCGACGCCGCGCCGCTGAAATCCGCCGCCCGCACCGAATACGCGCGGCTGGCCACCCTGCTCAAGCGCTCCGAAGCCGACCACGAGGCGGCACGGCTGGACCGCGAGGAGATCGAGTTCCGCCACGCCCTGGGCGAGTTCGACAAGAACGAATTCAAGCGCCGTCTGGCCGACATCGACGCGCAACTGAGCGCCAAGGCGCAGTCGCGCGAGGAAGCCCTGGCCCTGCGCCAGCGCTTCGTCGCCGCCTTCCGTTCCGAGGAGGAACTGGAATCCAGCCTGCCGCCACCGCCGGCCAGCCCGCCGGCGGCAGCGGCGGTCGACAACAGCGACGAGTTGCCGACCCGCCGCCTGCCCACGCTCGACCCCGACAACCTGCCGCCGGCCGTCGACCCGGCCGCCACCGTGGTCGGCCGCACGCTGTCGGTCGACGACATCCCGCCGCCGAACGCGCCGCCGTCGACGCCGGCCTCCACCCAGATCCTGCGCGCGATCAAGCCCGGCGAAACCCTGCCGCCGAACGCGCCGACGCCGACCCCGGCCGGACGCGCGCCGTCCAAGGACGCGCCGACCGGGCCGCTGCGCAGCGCCCGGCTGGTGCCGCAGAACCCGCAGGCCGGCAAGATCAGCCATCAGGTCGGGGTCAAGCCGCTGGCGCTGGGCAGTGGCGACGACTGCGACATCCGCATCGCCGGTGCCGCCGGCCGTCACGCCGAGGTGCGCGCCAGCATGGCCGGCTTCACCGTGATCGACCTTGGCCACGGCGTGCGCGTCAACGGCGTCGGCATCGACCAGCATCTGCTGCGCCACGACGACGTGCTGGAAATCGGCCCGGCACGCTTCACCTTCCGCGAGGCCTGATCCGACCCATGGCCAACGACCTGCGCAGCGAACGCGTCGACGGCATCCTCGTGATCACGCCGGGCGGCCGTCTCGACAACGACAGCGCCGCCGACTTCGAACTGCTGACCCAGGAGTCGGTGGCCGCCGGCAATCGCCACCTGGTGATCGACCTGTCCGCGCTCGGCTACGTCAGCAATGCCGGCCTGCGCGCGCTCGGCTCGCTGGCCAAGTCGCTGAAGACGCCGACCACCAGCCTGCGCGTCGCCGGGCTGACGGCGGACATCCGCCAGGTGTTCGACGCCGCCGGCATCACCACGCTGTTCGACATCCGCGACAACCTGGCCGCCGCGCTCGTCGACCATCCGGCGCGCACCCGCGACAACACCCTGGGCGAACACGCCGCTCGCCTGCTCGGCGTCACCGCGGGCAATGCCGGCATCGTCGCCGTGCCCGGTGCCGAGCGCCTCGCCGAAACGGCGTTCAGCCTGCTGTCCAGCGTCGCCGCCGGCGCGCAGCAGCCGCGCGCCGCCCGCGCCATGGTCGAAGGCACCCAGGTGATGCGCAAGATCAATGTCGCCGTGCCGGCACCGGCCGCGCCCGCCGCGCGCCAGCCGGCGGCGAAGAAGCCCGGCTTCTGGGCGCGGCTGTTCGGCCGCCGCAAGTGATCCCCGCCCCGTCACGGAAACAACCATGACCCTTGCCTACTGGTGCGTGCTGCTGGCCGGCGTGATGCCGATCCTCCTCACCGGCGTCGCCAAGGTGGTCGGCGGGCGCTACAACAACCGCAACCCGCGCGCCTGGCAGGGCCGGCTGGAAGGCCGCGCGCTGCGCGCCCATGCCGCCCACCTCAACAGCTTCGAAGCCTTCCCGCTGTTCGCCGCCGGGGTCATCGTCGCCCACCTCGCCGCCGCCGAGCAGAACCACATCGACGCCCTCGCCGTCGCCTTCATCGTGCTGCGGCTGATCTATGCCGCCTGCTACATCGCCGACCAGGCGCTGGCGCGCAGCCTGGTCTGGCTGGCCGCCTTCGCCTGCAGCATCGCCCTGTTCGTCATCGGCGTCTGATCCAAGGTCCATCAATCCGGCGGCGCGGCCCTGCCCGCAAGGTCGCGCAGCGGGCCGGCAATCTGCCCCGCACTTGATCCAGGTCAGACAACATCTGGTATTTGTTGACCACCATCACCACTACATCTTGTGGACAGTGGTGAAAGATGAACACCAGCCTCGCCGTCGCCGCCCATCCCGCCAGGGCACTGATCGATCCGGTCGCCTCGATCGACGAATATCTGACCCGCGCCGACTGGCGGGTCAACGCCAACGCCAACCAGGGCTATTCGCTGGGCGGGATGATCCTCAACGTGGCCGGCAAGGTCACCGCCAACTACTGGCTGGAACAGGTCTACCCGGCGGCGGTCGGCCGCGCCCACCGCGAGGGCGACCTGCACATCCATGACCTCGACATGCTGTCCGGCTACTGCGCCGGCTGGTCGCTGCGGACGCTGTTGCAGGAGGGCCTCAACGGCGTGCCGAACCGGGTCGAGGCCGGCCCGCCCCGGCATCTGTCCTCGGCGGTCGGGCAGATCGTCAACTTCCTCGGCACCTTGCAGAACGAATGGGCCGGGGCGCAGGCGTTCTCCTCGTTCGATACCTATATGGCACCGTTCGTGCGCAAGGACAGTTTGAGCTATGCGGAGGTCAGGCAGGGCATCCAGGAACTGATCTACAACCTCAACGTGCCCTCGCGCTGGGGAACGCAGACGCCGTTCACCAACCTGACCTTCGACTGGATCTGCCCGGCCGACCTGCGCGACCAGGTGCCGCTCATCGCCGGCGAGGAAATGCCGTTCACCTACGGCGAGTTGCAGGCCGAGATGGACATGATCAACCGCGCCTACATCGAGGTGATGAGCACCGGCGATGCCAAGGGCCGGGTGTTCACCTTCCCGATCCCGACCTACAACATCACCGCCGATTTCCCGTGGGAATCGGAGAACGCGCAGCGCCTGTTCGAGATGACCGCCAAGTACGGCCTGCCGTACTTCCAGAACTTCATCAACTCCGAACTCGACCCCGGCATGATCCGCTCGATGTGCTGCCGCCTGCAGCTCGACCTGCGCGAACTGCTCAAGCGCGGCAACGGCCTGTTCGGCAGCGCCGAGCAGACCGGCAGCCTCGGCGTGGTGACGATCAACTGCGCGCGCCTGGGCTATCT
>JBAYTD010000004.1:0-50764 GCA_041675805.1 Lysobacteraceae bacterium | reverse complement strand
GACGCCGATGTTCCTGGCACTGAGCGATTTCGGCGGCAGCATCCAGTACGGCGGGCAGAGCAGCGTCAGCCGCATCCTCGCCACCACGCCCAGCTATCAGGACACGCAGAGCGTGTATCCCTCCGCCGGGCGCTTCATCACCGATGCCGACGACCGCTCGCGCCGCCGCGTCACGGTGGTCGGCACCAAGCTGCGCGACGACCTCAAGCTGCCGGAAAACCCGGTAGGCGAGTTCATCGAGATGGGCGGCGAGTGGTTCAAGATCGTCGGCCTGATGGAAGAGCGCGGCGAGATGTTCGGCTTCAGCCAGGACGATTACGCGATCATCCCGTTCGGCACCGGCCTGGCGCTGTCCAGCAATGCGTTGCGGCAGGACATCAGCATCACCTTCAACGTCAACGACATCGAGCAGATCGAACCGGTCAGCGACCGCGTGACCTCGCTGCTGCGCCGCCTGCACGGACTCAAGCCCGGCCAGCGCAACGATTTCAAGGTGGAAACGGCGCGCCAACTGACCGAAAGCTTCGCCGGCATCATCAACACCATGACCCTGGTGCTGGGCAGCGTGGTCGGCGTGTCGCTGCTGGTGGGCGGCATCGGCATCATGAACATCATGCTGGTGTCGGTCACCGAGCGCACTCGAGAGATCGGCATCAGCAAGGCGCTGGGTGCCAAGCGCCACCACATCCTGATGCAGTTCCTGATCGAGGCGACCGCGCTGTCGGTGCTGGGCGGTCTGGTCGGTCTGATCATCGGCTATGCGCTGGGCTTTGGCGCGGCGCGGATGATCCCCGGCTTTCCCGATGCCGTGGTGCCGTGGTGGGCGGTGGCGCTGGCGTTCGGTTTCTCGACCCTGGTCGGCGTGGTTTTCGGCCTGATGCCGGCGGCCAAGGCGGCGCGCATGGACCCGATCGAGGCGCTGCGCTACGAGTGAAGCGGCGGGCGAAGGCAGCAACGCGCGGGCGTTGTCCGCCGGCGGCGCTACAATCGGCCCCCGACCGCCCTCGAAGGAAGCCCCGCGTGAATACCAACCCCTACCAAACTCCCGGATCGGACGTCGTCGATTACCTGCCGCCCGATCCGGACGGTGCCGGCTTCGACGGCCAGCCGCGCAGCCTGCCGATCGGCCGCGCGGTGGACTGGCTGAAGGAGGGCTGGGGACTGTTCATGCAGGCACCCGGGTTGTGGATCCTGATCTATCTGACCTTCTTCGGCATCATGCTGGCGGCGGCGTTCTTCCCGCTGGTCGGTTCGCTGGTGCAGAACCTGCTGTTCCCGGTGCTGGTCGGCGGGCTGGCAATGGGCTGCGATGCGATGCGTCGAGGCCAGCCGCTGGAGTTTGCTCACCTGTTTGCCGGCTTCTCGCGCAACAGCAGCCAGTTGTTCATGCTCGGCGTGCTGTATACGGCGGCGATGCTGGTGATGCTGCTGATCGCCTTCGTGCCGACGGTCGGCCTGAGCGGCGGCATGGCGCTGTTCGGCGGCGGCGATCCGGACGCGCTGGCGGCGGCGCTGGGCCTGCCGCTGATGCTCGGCCTGCTGATCTACCTGGCGCTGGCGGTGCCGATGCTGATGGCGATCTGGTTCGCCCCGCATCTGGTGATCCTCAACGACGTGCCGCCGGTGGAGGCGCTGAAGCTGAGTTTCTTCGGCTGCCTGAAGAACATCCTGCCGTTCCTGCTCTACGGCATCCTGACCTTCCTGCTGGCCATCGTTGCCACCTTGCCGCTGCTGCTCGGCTGGCTGGTGCTGATGCCCTGGCTGATGACCTCCACTTTCAGCGCCTATCGGGACATCTACTACAACTGACCGGCGCGCAGCCGGCCATGCTCGACACGACCTTCCGGGCGGCGACGCCCGAAGGGGTGGAACTGGCGATCCGTCCCGCCGGGCCGACACCGCGCGCCCTCGCCTGGCTGATCGACCTGCTCTGGCGGATGGGTCTGCTGATGGTGTTGATGATCACGCTGCTGTATTTCGGCCGCGCCGGGGTCGGCGTGTTCCTGATCGCCTGGTTCGTGCTGGAGTGGCTGGTCCCGGCCTGCCTGGAAGCCTGGTGGGACGGTGCCACGCCGGGCAAACGGGCGCTGGGCATCCGGGTGATTGCCGAGGACGGCGCGCCGGCCGGCTTCGCCGCCGCGCTGGCGCGCAACCTGCTGCGCTTCGCCGATTTCCTGCCGTTCGGCTACGTCGGCGGCTTGCTGACGATGCTTTGCAATCCGCGTTTCCAGCGCCTCGGCGACCTGGTCGCCGGCACCCTGGTCGTGCATGTCGATGCGCCGGTCAGTCATCGCCTGGTGGCGCGCCGCGAGGCCCAGCCGCCACGGCGTCCGCTCACTGCCGAGGAAGCGCGCAGCGTGGTCGATCTTGCCGAGCGCTCGCGCGAACTCGGGCCGCAGCGCACCGACGAGTTGCTGGCACTGGCCGCGCCGATGCTGGGCGAGCGGGCCGACGAGGTCGGCTTGCAGCGCATCGCCGGCCACCTGCTCGGCGTGACGGAACCGACGCGTGCGCCAGGCTGAGTTCGAGCAACGCCACCAGCTCGACTGGGCGCGGCTGGAGCGCTGGTTGCAGCGCCGCGCCCTGCGTCCCGCCGCGCGCAAGGCGATGCAGGCGCGGCTGGGCGAAAGCGACGACGCGCTGATCCCGGCGGCGGAGTTTCCGGCCCGCTACCGGGCGCTGTGCGCACACCTCGCACTGGCCCGCGAACGCCATTACACCCTGGCCCTGGTGGATCGCCTGCACGCCCTGGTGCAGGCTGGGCATCAGGCGCTGTACGGCGCGCAGACGCATCGCAGCGAGGGGCTGGGACACTTCCTGATGGCCGGCTTTCCGCGCCTGGTGCGCGCCCAGTGGCGGATGCTGGCGCTGGCCAGCGCGCTGTTCTTCGGCCCGCTGCTGGCGATGCTGGTGGCCGTGCAGTTTTCCCCGGAACTGGCCGAAACCGTGCTCGCCCCGCACAAGCTCGGCGAGTACGAAATGATGTACCGGCGCGAGGCCGACCGGCTCGGCCAGCGCGAAGCGTCGAGTTCGGTGCAGATGTTCGGTTTCTACATCTACAACAACGTGCGGATCGGCTTCCAGACCTTCGCCGGTGGCATCGCCTGGGGCCTCGGCAGCGTGTTCTTCCTGGTCTACAACGGCGTCGTCATCGGCACCGTGCTCGGCCATCTGAGCGGGGTCGGACTGGGACCGCAGATCTGGTCATTCGTCTCCGGCCACAGCGCGCTGGAACTGGTCGCCATCGCCATTTCCGGCGCTGCCGGGCTGAAGCTGGGCGCGGCGCTGATCGCGCCCGGACGGCGTTCGCGCCGGCTGGCGCTGGTGCAGGAGGGCCGCATCGCGCTGCAACTGGCCGGCGGTGCCGGGCTGATGTTCCTCGCCGCCGCTGCGGTGGAGGCGTTCTGGTCGCCGTGGGTGCTGGACGATCCGCGCCCCAAGTACGCGCTCGGCGTGTTCGCCTGGCTGCTGCTGGCGGCCTACCTCGGCTGGGGCGGCCGCCGTGCGGCTTGAGGATCTGGCCATCACCCTGCGTCCGCGCCAGGGCTGGGAGGCCATCGACCTCGGCTTTCGCATGGCGATGCACTGGGCGCGGCCGGTGTGGACGACATGGTGGCTGGTCTATCTGCCGCTGGCCATCGCCCTGTTGTTGGCGCTGCGCGAGCACCCGGTCGTCGCCACGCTGGCGATCTGGTGGCTACGGCCGATCCCGGAACGCTTCGTGCTGTTCGTGCTCAGCCGGCGCACCTTCGGCGCGCGCACCAGCCTGGCGCAGACGCTGGGCGCATGGCGGGAAATCCTCTCGCCGGGATTGATCCGCCGCCTGCTGCTGCGACCGTTCGGCTGGGCGCGCAGCTTCCTCGATCCAGTGCCGGCTCTGGAGCGCCTGCGCGGCCGCAATGCGCGGCGACGCAGCGCCGTGCTCGGGCGTCGCCTGGGCGGCCATGCGCTGGGGCTGGCCCTGGTCTGCTTCCTCTTCGAAATGGCGACGATGTCGGCGCTGATGATGCTGGTCGAACTGTTCCAGCCGGCGGCGGAAGTCGGCGCGGTCGACACGGCGGCCGATGTCGACGACGGGCTGTTTGCCGGCTGGAGCATCACCGTGGCCGCCGCCTACGCGCTGGCCGCCGCCCTGATCGGCCCGCTGTACGTCGCCGGCGGATTCGCCATGTACCTGACCCGGCGCACCGCGCTGGAGGGCTGGGACATCGAACTCTCGCTGCGCCGCGCCGCCGCCCGCGCCCGCGCCCGCTCGACCGCCTTGCCGGCACTGGCCCTAGCGCTGCTGTTCGCGCTCGGCCCGGGTGGCAACGAGGCGCTCGCCCGCACGCAGGCCGAGGAGACGCCACCGGCGACCAGCGAGCAAGCGCCGTCATCGCATCCCGCGCGCCCGCTGGACACGCCGGCCCGGCGCGCGGCGCTGGAGGTGATGACCGAGGACGTGTTCGGCGGCTGGCGCGAACGGATGCGCTGGCGGCTGCCGGAGGAACGCCGCGACAGCAGCGACAACGACCTGCGCTGGCTGCGCGGTGTCGGCGACTGGCTCTCCGTCGGCCTGCGCGCCGCTGCCTGGCTGGCCCTGGCGGTGCTGGTGCTGGCGGTGGTCTGGCTGCTGGCGCGACGTTTCGGCGGCCAGCTTGCCGACCACGCCGCCGCGTCGCCGCCGCCGACCCTGTTCGGCCTGGCGATCACCCCGGAAAGCCTGCCTGAGGACATCGTCGCCGCCGCCCTCGCCGCGCTGGACGCCGGCCGGCCGCGCGAGGCGGTGTCCCTGCTCTATCGCGGCGCGCTGTCCTTCCTGGTGCATCGCGAAGGCATGCGGATCGGCGAAGGAGCCACCGAGGGTGAGGTGCTGCGTCGCGCCGAACCGCTGCTGGCCAGCGACGCCGCCACGCACTTCCGCCGCCTGCTGTCGACCTGGGTGGAAATCGCCTACGGCCACCGCACGCATCCGCCGCAGCAACTGCACGCACTGTGCCTGGCCCATCGCCGGCATTTCCAGCACGCCGGGGCGACGCCATGAACTCGCCGTGGCGAATCGCCCTGATCATGCTGCTGCTGGCGACGCTGGCCGGTGTCTGGCTGCTGCGCAACCTGGAACAGGTGGCGCAGCGCGAGCGCATTCCGCCCTCCGCACAGGCGCGTCAGGACCGCTTTCTCGCCGCGCAATGGACCTTGCAGAAGCTGGGCGTGGAAACGCGGGTGATCGCCGGTCGCAGCGAGGATCTGCCGACCGGACCGGGCAGCGTGCTGCTCTGGCCGGCACCGCGCGGCGCGGTCGCCGCGCACACGCTGGCCGCCATCGAAGCCTATGTCGAACGCGGCGGCCATCTGGTCTTCGACAGCCAGTACGGCGTCGATGTCGTGTCCGCCCACTTCGGCATCCACGAAGTCCCGTGGGCGGATGATTGCGACGACGAGGACTGCGCGGAGGAGGAAGACTGGGAGGACTTCGCCTTCGAGGACGACGAGGACGACGTGTTCGACCACATCCTGCGCACCACGATGGGCCTGGACGACGAGCCGGCCCTGCACGTCCAGCTGCGTCCCCGTGAACCGCTGGGCAGCGACGACGCGCCGCTGTGGCAGGTGACCGACACCGGTGGCAATGCCCGGCTGCTGCATCTGCGCCGCGGCGAGGGCCGGATCAGCGCACTGACTTCGCTGGCCCCGTTCGACAACAGCACGCTCGATGCCCACGACCACGCCGAAGCCCTGCATCGGCTGGTCCGGCAGACGCCGGATGTCGATGAGGTGGTGATCCTGCGCCGGGTCAGCGAAGGTCTGCTGAGTTGGCTGCTGGAACACGGCTGGCGTGCGCTGGCAGCCTTCGCCGCGCTGCTGGTGGCGGCGCTGTGGGCCGTCGTGCCGCGCTTTGGTCCGACCCAGGCCGATCCGCTGCCGCAACGCCGTCGCCTGCTCGACCATCTGCTTGCCAGCGGCCGCCTGCTGTGGGCGGAGAACGAACGCACCCTGCTCGCCCGCAGCGCCGCCGACGCCGCCCTGCGCCGCGTCCGCATCGAATATCCGCACACGCAATGGCTGCGCGAGGACGAGTTGGCGCGCTTCCTGCGCCAGCGTTTCGATGTCGACGCCGCGCTGGCCGACTTCATGCTGCAACCGGAGCGCATCCAGCATCCGGCCAGTTTCATCGCCCTGGTCCGCGCCTGCGCGCGCATCCAGGCCGAACTGTCGCCGCGCGCCGTCGAGGATCGCGCCGACAACCCCCTTTACGACCAGTGAGAGCGCCGACCATGTCCACAGACAGCCCCGCCTCGGGCCTACCCGCCGAAACGCTGAGCCGCGCCCACGGCCTGATCGAAGCCCTGCGCGCCGAAGTCGGCCGCGCCTTCCTCGGCCAGCGCAACGTGGTGGACGAGACGCTGACCGTGCTGCTGGCCGGCGGCCATGTGCTGATCGAAGGCGTGCCCGGCCTCGGCAAGACCCTGCTGGTGCAGGCGCTGGCGCAGGCCATCGGCGGCCGCTACGCGCGCATCCAGTTCACCCCGGATCTGATGCCGGCCGACGTCACCGGCCACACCCTGTACGACCCGGCCAGCGGCCAGTTCACCACCCGCCACGGCCCGGTGTTCGCCAACCTGCTGCTGGCCGACGAGATCAACCGCGCGCCGGCCAAGACCCAGGCCGCGCTGCTGGAAGTGATGCAGGAAGGCCAGGTCACCCTCGACGGCGAAAGCCATCGGCTGGACCCGCCGTTCATGGTGCTGGCGACGCAGAACCCGGTCGAACAGGAGGGCACCTACGCTCTGCCCGAAGCGCAGCTCGACCGTTTCATGCTGAAGGTGCTGATCGACTATCCGAGCAGCGAGGAGGAAGGCGCGATCCTCGCCTTCGCCACCAGCGGCCGCAGCGACGAGCGCTTGCAGGTCGACGCGGTGCGCCCGGTGCTGTCCACCGAGGTGTTGCTGACCTTGCGCAAGGTGACGGCGCGGCTGGCGGTGGACCAGCGCGTGCTCGACTACGCCCTGCGCATCGTCCGCGCTACCCGCGACTTCCCCGGCATCGCCGCCGGGGCAAGCACGCGCGGTGCCATCGCCCTGGTGCGCAGCGCCCGCGCCCTGGCCCTGCTCAATGGTCGCGATTTCGTCACCCCGGACGATCTCAAGCAGCTCGCCCCGGCCGCGCTGCGCCATCGCATCGTGGCGACGCCGGACTACGCCATCGAAGGCCGCACGCCGGACATGCTGGTGCGCGAACTGCTGGAAACCATCGAGGCTCCGCGCCTGTGAGACGCGGCCCGCCGTCGTCGCCGCGAGGCCATCGCCGATGCTGATGCCGGCGCGCCCGCTGCTGGCCGCGCTGGTCGCCCTGTTCGCCCTGGCGCTGGCGGCTTCCTTCGCGCCGACGCTGGATGGCTTGCTGCGGGTCGCCGTCATCGGCCTGTTCGCGCTGGCCGCCATCGACGCTGCGCGGGCACTGCGCGCGGCCGATCCGGCAGTGCGCCGGCGCGCCCCGCACGTGATGGCGCTGGGCGCGGAAACCGGCATCGTCGTGCAGGTGGAAAACAGCACCGGCCGCACGCTGCGCCTGCGCCTGTTCGACCACGTACCGGCCGCCTTCAGCTTCCGCGACCTGCCGCGCGAGCTGCGTCTGGTCGACGGCGCAAGCGCCGCCGTGCCCTACCGGGTGCGGGCCGAAGCGCGCGGCGAACACCTGTTCGACCATTGCGAGCTGCGCCTGGCCTCGCCGTGGCGGCTGTGGTGGCGACGCCGCCGGCTCGGCGAACCGGCTCGCGTCCGCGTCTATCCCAATTTCGCCGCGCTGACCCGGTTCGCTCTGTTGGCGACCGACCATCGGCTCTCGCAACTGGGCCTGCTGCTGCGCCGCCGGCGCGGCGACGGGCTGGATTTCCACCAGTTGCGCGAATACCGAGAAGGCGACGCGCCACGGCAAATCGACTGGAAGGCCAGCTCGCGCCTGCGCCGGCTGATCTCGCGCGAATATCGCGACGAGCGCGACCAGCAGATCGTGCTGCTGATCGATTGCGGCCGGCGCATGGCAGCCCGCGACGGCGCGCTGTCGCATCTCGACCACGCCCTCAACGCCGCCCTGCTGCTGGCCTTCGTCGCCCTGCGCCAGGGCGACGCGGTGGGCATGATGACGATGGGCGGGACATCGCGCTGGATGGCACCGCGTAAATCGCGCGCCGCCCTCGACGGCCTGCTGGAAGGCTGTTTCGACCTGCACGAAACCCTCGCCAGCCCGGACTACCGCCGCTGCGCCACCGATCTGATGGCACGCCAGGGCCGCCGCGCCCTGGTGGTGCTGCTGTCCAACGTGCGCGACGAGGACGACGACGACCTGCGCGCCGCGCTGGCCCTGCTGCGCCGTCGCCATCGGGTGGTGCTGGCCAGCCTGCGCGAGCCGATCATCGAGGCGGCGCTGCGGGCACCGGTGGAAACACTCGACACCGCCCTCGCCCACGCAGCCAGCGCCGAGTATCTGGCGCGCCGCCGGCGCAGCTTCGCGCAACTGGAGCAAGCCGCCATCTGTCTCGACGTGGAGCCGGCCGACCTGCCGCTGGCCCTGGTCAATCGCTATCTGGATCTGAAACGGGAAGGACGGCTGTAGCGCGGAAGGCGGGCAGCGCCGCGACGGTCCTCCACAACCGTCCCGCTTCCGCGATAATGCCCCAGTCGCCCGCCGCGCGACCCACCGGCGGCCGCCTGGCCGCAGCGGCAGTCATCCGTCCATCAGGAGCAAGACGCAATGAAATGGCAACGCGCCCGTCGCAGCAGCAATGTCGAGGATCGCCGGGGCGGCGGTGGCGGCGGCGGTTTCGGCATCGGCCGGATGAGTTTCGGCGGCATCGCCGTGGTGGTGGTGATCGGCCTGTTGCTGGGCAAGAACCCGCTGGAGATGCTCGGCCTGATCGGCCAGATGCAGCAGAACGCATCGGCTCCGCAGAGCAGCGCGCCAAGCACGCCGGCCAACGACGAGGCCTCGCAGTTCGTCAGCGCCATCCTCGGCGAGACCGAGGATGTCTGGGACGCGATCTTCCGCAACAGCGGTTCGCAGTACGCCAAGCCCAACCTGGTGCTGTTCAGCGGCCGCGTCAATTCCGCCTGTGGCGGCGCTACGGCGGCGGTCGGCCCGTTCTACTGTCCGGGCGACCACAAGGTCTACATCGACCTCAGCTTTTTCGAGCAGATGAAGCGCCAGCTCGGCGGCGGCGGCGATTTCGCCTATGCCTACGTCATCGCTCATGAAGTCGGCCACCACGTGCAGACGCTGACCGGCGTGTCGGCCAAGGTCAACGCGCTGCGTGCGCGCGGCGACGTCACCGGGGCCGATGGCCCGCTGGTGCGGCAGGAGCTCCAGGCCGACTGCTACGCCGGGGTCTGGGCCCACCACGGCCAGAAGCGCCACGACTGGCTGGAGGAAGGCGACATCGACGAGGCGCTGAACACCGCTTCGGCGATCGGCGACGACCGCCTGCAGAAGCAGGCCACCGGCACCGTAGTGCCGGACAGCTTCAGCCACGGCAGCTCGGCGCAGCGCAAGCGCTGGTTCGTGCGCGGCTTCGAAGGCGGCAACCCGGCGCAGTGCGACACCTTCGCCGCCACCACCCTTTAGTCGTGTGGTCGCAGGGCGGTGGCGCTGCGATAATCACCGTCCCCCCGCCCTCATTCCGGAGCCTCCCATGACCCATATCGTGATTGCCGGTGCCAAGCGCACCGCCATCGGTTCCTTCCTCGGCCAGTTCACCGGCGTGCCGACGCCCACCCTCGGCGGCGTCGCCATCCGCGCGGCGCTGGAACAGTCCGGCATCGCCGCCGACGAGGTCTGCGAAAGCATCATCGGCTGCGTGCTGCCGGCCGGCCTCGGCCAGGCCCCGGCGCGCCAGGCTTCGCTGGCCGGCGGACTGCCGGTCTCGACCGGTGCCACCACCATCAACAAGGTCTGCGGCTCCGGCATGAAGGCGGTGATGCTGGGCGCGGACCTGATCAAGGCAGGCTCGGCCAAGGTGGTCGTCGCCGGCGGCATGGAGAGCATGACCAATGCGCCGCACCTGCTGAACGGCTCGCGCACCGGCCTGCGCTACGGCAGCGCCGAGTTCATCGACCACATGGCCTTCGACGGCCTCACCGACGCCTACGAGAAGCAGTCGATGGGCGTCTACGGCGAGCTCTGCGTGGAAAAGCTCGGCCTGACCCGCGAGGAGCAGGACGCCTTCGCCGCCGACAGCGTGCGTCGCGCCCTCGCCGCCCAACAGACCGGCGCGTTCGCCGACGAGATCGCTCCGGTCACCGTCTCCGGTCGCAAGGGCGACGTGGTGGTGGACAGCGACGAGCAGCCCGGCCGCAGCAACATCGACAAGATCCCCACCCTGCGCCCGGCCTTCAAGAAGGACGGCACGATCACCGCTGCGACTTCGTCGAGCATCTCCGACGGTGCAGCCGCGCTGGTGCTGCTGGCCGAGGACGACGCCAGGGCGCGCGGCGTGCAGCCGCTGGCCCGCATCGTCGGCCATGCCACCCATTCGCAGGAGCCCAAGTGGTTCACCACCGCGCCGGTCAGCGCCATCGAGAAGCTGCTCGGCCAGGTCGGCTGGACGGCGGACCAAGTCGACCTGTTCGAAATCAACGAGGCCTTTGCCTGCGTGGCGATGGCACCGATCAAGCAACTGGGCATCCCGCACGACAAGGTCAACGTCAACGGCGGCGCCTGCGCGCTGGGCCATCCCATCGGTGCCAGCGGTGCCCGGCTGATCGTCACCCTGATCCATGCGCTGCGCCGTCGTGGCGGCAAGCGCGGCATCGCTTCGCTGTGCATCGGCGGCGGAGAAGCCACCGCCATCGCCATCGAAATCCTCTGACCTGACATCCACCCAAGGAGCTCCGCCATGAACACCCCGTTGAAGTACGCCCTGATCGCCGCCCTCGCCCTGGGCCTGTCCGCCTGCGCACCGGAAAAGACCCCGGCCGAGAAGGCCAAGGAATCCGCTGAAGCGGCGGCTGAAGCGATCAAGGAAGCCGGCGAGAAGACCGCCGAAGCCGCCGGCCACGCCGTCGATGCGGCGCAGGAAAAGACCGAGGAGCTGAAGGACGCCGCCGGCGACGCCTACGAGGACGCCAAGGAAGCCACCGCCGACGCCGTCGACGCCACCGCCGAGGCGACCGCCGATGCCTGGGACGCCACCAAGGACAAGACCGGCGAACTGGTCGACGCCGCCAAGGACAAGGCCGGCGAATTGAAGGACGCCGCCGCCGACAAGATCGACGAAATCAAGGAAGAGGCGAAGAAGGACTGATCGCCCCGTCTGCGGGAAGATCGAGATGCCGATCCTGACCACCCAGATCGACCCGCGCTCGTCGGAGTTCTCCGACAACCAGGCGAAGATGCGCGAACTGGTCGCGCATCTTCGCGACCGCCTCGAAGCCGTCGCCCAGGGCGGCGGCGACAAGGCTCGCAACAAGCACATCGAGCGCGGCAAACTGCTGCCGCGCGAGCGCGTCGCCGCCCTGCTCGACCCCGGCTCGCCGTTCCTGGAGATCGCCCCGCTGGCCGCCGAAGGCATGTACGACGGCAACGCCCCCGGTGCCGGCATCGTCGCCGGCATCGGCCGCGTGCAGGGCATGGAAACGGTGATCATCGCCAACGACGCCACGGTCAAGGGCGGCACCTATTTCCCGATGACCATCAAGAAGCACCTGCGGGCACAGCAGATCGCGCTGGAAAACTGCCTGCCGTGCATCTATCTGGTCGATTCCGGCGGTGCCTTCCTGCCAATGCAGGACGAGGTCTTCCCCGACCGCGAGCACTTCGGCCGCATCTTCTACAACCAGGCGCGGATGAGCGCGGAGAACATCCCGCAGATCGCCGTGGTCATGGGCAGCTGCACCGCCGGCGGTGCCTACGTCCCGGCGATGTGCGACGAAAGCATCATCGTCAAGGAACAGGGCACGATCTTCCTCGGCGGCCCGCCGCTGGTGAAGGCCGCCACCGGCGAAGTGGTCGATGCCGAGTCGCTGGGCGGTGCCGACGTGCACACCGCCCTCTCCGGCGTCGCCGATCATTTTGCCGAGAACGACCGCCACGCGCTGTCCATCGCCCGTGACATCGCCGCGCGCTTCAACCGCGTCAAGCCGATGCCGCTGGCACTGGTGCCGCCGCACGAACCGCTGTATCCGGCCGAAGAGTTGTACGGCATCGTCCCGCAGGACAGCCGTCGCCCGTTCGACATCCGCGAAGTGATCGCCCGCCTGGTCGACGGCAGCGAGTTCCAGGAGTTCAAGGCCCGCTACGGCAAGACCCTGATCACCGGCTTCGCCCACCTGCACGGCTATCCGGTCGGCATCATCGCCAACAACGGCATTCTGTTTTCCGAAAGCGCGCTCAAGGGCGCGCACTTCATTGAACTGTGCAACCAGCGCGGCATCCCGCTGCTGTTCCTGCAGAACATCACCGGCTTCATGGTCGGCAAGAAGTACGAGAACGCCGGCATCGCCAAGGACGGTGCCAAGATGGTCACCGCCGTGGCCTGCTCCAGCGTGCCCAAGTTCACCGTGGTCATCGGTGGCAGCTTCGGTGCCGGCAACTACGCCATGTGCGGGCGCGCCTACGGTGCCCGCTTCCTGTGGATGTGGCCGAACGCGCGGATCAGCGTGATGGGCGGCGAACAGGCCGCCAGCGTCCTCGCCACCGTGCGCCGCGACGGCCTGGAAGCCGCCGGCAAGCACTGGAGCGCCGAAGACGAAGAAGCCTTCAAGGCCCCGATCCGCGAGCAGTACGAACACCAGGGCCATCCCTACTACGCCAGCGCGCGACTCTGGGACGACGGCATCATCGACCCCGCCGACACCCGCCGCGTGCTCACCCTCGCCCTGTCCGCCAGCCTCAACGCCCCCATCGAACCCGCCCGCTACGGCGTGTTCCGCATGTGACCGCGCAGCGGCCACGCCCGCTGCCCGCTTCAAGCAGGCAGCCCGGGCAAGCCCAGCGCATCCGGAGGGCACTTTGTATCGGTCTTGGTCCTGCGGGGCTGGAGGAAAAGAGATCCACAAAAAACCCCGCCAGTAGCGGGGTTGATGATGTTCCGGGATGTCCCGGTATCTCGATTTGGAGGCCTGGGTCGGAATCGAACCGGCGTACACGGCTTTGCAGGCCGCTGCATGACCACTCTGCCACCAGGCCTGGGGCAATCCGGCAAGCCTATCGCAACGCCGGAAGAAGCGCATCCGGGATCATTGCGGATCCCGGAAAAACGAAACCCCGGCGTACCGGGGCTTCGGTGAATCCTTGGAGCGGGAAACGAGACTCGAACTCGCGACCCCGACCTTGGCAAGGTCGTGCTCTACCAACTGAGCTATTCCCGCGTTAGACCGCCCATTCTACGAGGAAAGCCGTCTTTGTCAACAGGTTGACGCTTTTCGAGGCGCTTTCAATCGCGGCTGCGCTCGTTGTCGGCGCGCATCGCCGGCCAGGCGGCGCGCAGGTAGGCGAAGCCCGACCACAACGTCAGCACCGCAGCCACCGCCAGCAAGGCTTCGCCGAGCAGGAAGGTGGGCAGTCGGCCGATGTCCTCGCGGTACAGCAGCATCACCAGCGCCACCATCTGCGCGATGGTCTTGATCTTGCCGATCCAGACCACCTTCACCCGCGTCTTCTGGCCGATTTCGGCCATCCATTCGCGCAGGGCGGAGATGGTGATCTCGCGACCGATGATGACGGCGGCGATGAGTGCCATGAACACGGTGGGATGGCGCTGCACGATGAGGATCAGGGCGACCGCCACGGCCAGTTTGTCGGCCACCGGGTCGAGGAAGGCACCGAAGGCCGAGGACATCGAAAAGCGCCTGGCGATCCAGCCGTCCAGCCAGTCGGTCAGTGCGCCGAGCGCGAACACCAATGCGGCGGCCAGGTGCGTCCATTGATACGGCAGATAAAAGACCAGCACCAGCACCGGGATCGAGGCGATCCGCAGCAAGGTCAGCATGGTTGGCAGGGTCAGCTTCACGGCTCCTTCCTCTTGTTCTGCCCAGGCATCATGCCCTACTCCTCCGCACCGTGGAGCGCGGCATAGACGCGCCGCGCGAGGCCGGCATCGATGCCCTCGACACGGGCGATGTCATGTTCGGCCGCGCGCTTGAGTCCGGCAAGCCCGCCGAAGTGCTTGAGCAGCCTGGCGCGGCGGCGCGGGCCGATGCCTTCGATCTGTTCCAGGCTGCTGGTCTCGCGCGCCTTGGCGCGACGGCCGCGATGGCCGGTGATGGCGAAGCGATGCGCCTCGTCGCGGACCTGCTGGACCAGATGCAGGGCGGCGGAATCCGGTCCGGGGCGCAGTTCGCTGCCGTCCGGACGGATCAGGGCCTCGTGCCCGGCGCGACGCCCTTCGCCCTTGGCGACGCCGACCACGGTGACGCCCTGCACTTCCAACTCGGCCAGTACCGCCAGCGCCTGCGCCAGTTGCCCCTTGCCGCCGTCGATCAGCAGCAGGTCGGGCAGCACGCCCTCCGCCTGGCCGCGACGGAAGCGCCGCGTCAGCGCCTGGCGCATGGCGGCGTAATCGTCGCCGGGGGTGATGCCCTCGATGTTGAAGCGGCGATATTGGCTGCGCCGCGCGCCCTCGGCGTCGAACACCACGCAGGAGGCCACCGTGGCCTCGCCCTGGGTGTGGCTGATGTCGAAACATTCGATCCGCTGCGGCGCTGCCGGCAGGCCGAGCAACTCGCCCAGCGCGGTCATCCGGCGCTGCTGCGCCTGGGCGTTGTTCAGTTCGCTGCTGAGGGTCTGCGCCGCGTTCAGCCGCGCCATGTCGCGATAGCGGGCGCGTTCGCCGCGCACCGAATGGCGCAGACGGACGCGATGCCCGGCGCGCTCGCGCAGCACTTCCTCGATCAGTCCGGCATCCTCGATCGGGCGGTCGAGGATGATCTCGCGCGGCGGCGGAAACGCCAGATAGTGCTGGGTGACGAAGGCGGCCAGCACTTCGGCCGGGTCGGTGGCACCGTTGAGTCGCGGCCGATGGCTGCGGGTGCCGAGGTTGAGTCCGCCGCGCAGCGACAACACGGCGATGCAGGCCTGCGAGCCTTCGATGACGCAGGCCAGCGCGTCGAGGTCGGCATCGTCGCGCGCCACCTGGTTGCGCGACTGCACCTGGCGCAGGTTGGCCAGCAGATCACGCAACTGCGCGGCGCGCTCGAAGGCCAGCGCCTGCGCCGCCGCCTCCATCTGCGCGGTCAGGTCGGCCTGCAATTCCTCGCTCTTGCCTTCGAGGAACAACGCGCCGCGACGCAGGCTGTCGGCATAGGATTCTTCGTCGATCAGGCCGACACAGGGCGCGCTGCAACGCCCAATCTGGTATTGCAGGCAGGGCCGCTGGCGATTGCGGAACACGCTGTCCTCGCAGGAGCGCAGGCGGAACAGGCGATGCAGGGCGTTCAGCGTTTCGCGCACCGCGCCGGCGCTGGGATACGGCCCGAAATAGCGCCCGGCGGCCTGCCGGCTGCCGCGATGGAAGCCGATGCGCGGAAACGGCTCGCCGGCACCGACGTGGATGTAGGGATAGCTCTTGTCGTCGCGCAGCAGCACGTTGTAGCGCGGCCGCAGCGTTTTGATCAGCTGGTTTTCGAGGATCAGCGCCTCGCCTTCGCTGTGCGTGACGGTGACTTCGATGGCGGCAATCTGGGCGATCATCGCCGCCAGTCGCGGCTCGCGGGCGCTGCGCGTGAAGTAGCTGCCGACGCGCTTGCGCAGCGAGGCCGCCTTGCCGACGTAGAGCACGCCGCCGTCGGCGTCCAGCATGCGGTAGACGCCCGGCTCGTTGCTCAGCGCGGCGGCGCTGGCGCGTCCGTCGAAGCCATCCGGCGGCGTCGCCGGTAACGGCGCGCGCGCTGCCTCTTCCTCGTCCATCACTCGTCGATGGGCAGGCGTCTGGCCTCGCCGGTTTCCAGGTCGATCCGCAGCACTTCGTGGCCGTGGGTGCTGGACAGCCAGGCGTGGCCACCGTCGAGGCAGAGGCTGGTCGGCTCGGCCGGCGGCGGATCGATCTCCAGCGTTTCCAGGTTGCCGCCGCCCAGGCGCAGCCGGCGCAGGCAGTTGTTGTAGCTGTCGACGATCCACAGCAGCGGCGAGCGCGGGTCCATGGCCAGCCCCTGGCAGCGCTGCATCAATGCCGAGGCGCGCGGACCATCGGCGTGGCCGGCGCTGAACAGGCCCTGGCCGAGCAGGGTCTGCACCTGGCCGCTGCCGAGGTTGACCGAGCGCACCGCCGAGGCGGCGGCGTCGCTGACGTACAGCGTGTGCTGGACCAGGGCGAGGTCGGTCGGCTGGGCGAAGGCGGCGCTGGCCAGCGGGCCGTCGCTGAGGCCCAGTTTGCCGCTGCCGGCCAACACCGACAGCTTGCGCCGCATCAGGTCGTACTCGGCGATCTGGTTGCTGCCGGCCAGCGCGATGTAGAGGCGGTCGGAAGACATCGCCAGGCCGCTGGGCTGGTCGAGCATCTGCTGGCGCGGATCGGCAGCTTCCACGGTGGCCCCGGCGCGCCCGGTACCGGCCAGCGTCTCCACCTCGCCGGTGGACAGCTTGATGCGGCGCACGGCGTGGTTGCCGGTGTCGGCGACGTAGAGCAAATCCTTGGACAGGCACAGGCCGCGCGGCAGGCAAAAGCTGGCGTCGCTGCCGGAGCCGTCGATGAAGCCGTTGCTGGCGGATCCGAACTGGCGCAGCACACGGCCTTCATGGGTGCATTCGAGGATGCGGTGGTGGCCGCTGTCGGCGACGTAAAGATGCGCCGGCGAGGCGGCGAGGCCGGTCGGAAAAGCCAGCGCCGAGGGCGGCTCCGGCCGCGACGCCGGCTGCGCGGCGTTGAACACGCGATCCGCCAGCGCGGTTTCATCCAGCGTGCGGGTGATCAGATGCTCCAGCACCTCGCGCTGGCGGTCGCCCTGGATCGTCGCCACCACTTGCCCCAGCGGCGAGATCAGCACCACCGAGGGCCAGACCCGCAGACCGTAGTGCTGCCAGGCGACGAAGCCGCCATCGTGCGCCACCGGAAACCTCAGCCCCAGCCGGTTGACGGTCTTGTGCGCCAGCCGCGCGGAGCGTTCGGCCTCGAACTTCGGCACGTGCACGCCGATCACCCGCAGCCCTTCGGCATGGCGCGCCTGCAGCACGCGCAGTTCTTCCAACAGGTTGCGGCCGTAGGCGGAGTCGGCGTTGAAGAACGCCAGAGCGACGACGTGGCCGCGCAGCGCGGCCAGCCGGACCGGCGGCGTGTTCACCCATTCCAGCGACGAGGAGAGTTCCGGGGCGAGGCTCATGCGGACTCCTGCGGGCGTGACCCGCGCCAGGCGAATGGAGGGATTATGCGTGGTTTGTGCGCAGCCGTTCGACCAGCGCCGCCGCCGCGCGTTCGAGCAGGTCGTGCACGGCTTCGAAACCGGCCTCGTCGCCGTAGTACGGATCGGGCACGTCGCCGCCGGTCTCGACGCCGCTCCAGTCCAGCAGCAGAGCCAGTTGCGCGCTGCCCTGGGCACGCTGCGCCAGCGCCTGCAGGTCGCGCAGGTTGTTGCCATCCGCCGCCAGGATCAGGTCGAAACGGGCGAAATCCGCCGCCTGCACCTGGCGCGCGCGCAGGTCATCGATCGGTACGCCGCGACGGCGCGCCACCGCACGCGAGCGTGGATCGGGCGCACGGCCGACGTGATAGTCCGCGGTGCCGGCCGAATCCAGGTGCAGGTCCAGCCCGACGCGCTGCGCCGCTGTCCGCGTCAGCGCCTCCGCCAGCGGCGAACGGCAGATGTTTCCCAGACACACGAACAGTATATTTTTCAATTTCTTGTCAATCCTTCTTCAAGTCAATGCTGAGAATTCGACGCACGCGCTCCAGATCCGTCGGGGTGTCGACGCCGGGCGGAATCGCCACCGGGCTCAGCGCCACCGCGATCCGCCAGCCTGCCTCCAGCGCCCGCAACTGTTCCAGCGACTCCACCTGTTCCAGCCGACCGGGCGGCATGGCGGCGAAGCGTTGCAGGGCCTCGGCGCGATAGGCGTACAGGCCGACATGGCGCAGCCAATGGTCGCCGATCAGGTCGAGCCGGTTCTCGGCAAAGCGGTCGCGGTCCCAGGGCAGCGGCGCGCGACTGAAATACAGCGCATCGCCATCGCTGCGCCGCACCAGTTTGACGCAGGCCGGGTCGAACAGCGCCTCGCTGTCGGTCAGCGGCACGGCCAGGGTCGCCATCGGCGCGCCGCTGTCGTGCAGACATTGCGCCACCGCGCGGATGGCGGCCGGCGGTGCCAGCGGCTCGTCGCCCTGCAGGTTGACGATGATGCGCTGCGCTTCCCAGTCGCGCAGGCGGGCGCATTCGGCCAGCCGGTCGGCACCGGATGCGTGCCCGGCGGCGGTCATGCACACGGCCACGCCGAGCGGCGTCAGCGCCCGGGCGATGCGGGCGTCATCGGTGGCGACCACCACCTCGGCGGCACCGGCCTCGCGCGCGCGGCGGGCGACGTGGACGATCATCGGCTCGCCAGCGATCTCGGCCAGCGGCTTGCCGGGCAGCCGCGAGGAGGCGTAACGGGCGGGAATGGCGACGACAAAGTCGAGGGGTTCGCTCATGGTCTGCGCTCGGCGATCTGCTGAAGTCGGGCATGCACGGCATCGAAGAAGGCGTCGTCGAGTTCGGGATCGACCGGCACGGCATACCAGTTGGGGCGGGCGAAGGCGCGGCATTTGACCGCGTCTTTCTCGGTCATCAACAGCGGCCGGCCATCGTCGAAGGCGAAATCGACCGGCTGGAAGGCGTGGTGATCGGGAAACGGATGGCCGCTCACGTCCAGTCCCTGCAAGGTCAGGGCGAGGAAGAATCGCTGCGGATCGGCGATGCCGGCGACGCCGTGGAGGGCCTCGCCGCGCAGGCTGTCCAGCGAGCGCGCGCCGTGCCCATCGATGCGCTCGGCGCGCGAGATCGCCAGGTGCATGGCCCAGGCCTCGGCGTGGGCACCGGGCGCGGGGCCGTTGACGACGCGGAAATCGCAGCGCTCGCCACGCGTCAGCGGTTCGCGCAGCGGCCCGGCCGGCAGCAAACGGCCATTGCCGAAGCCGCGCCGGCCGTCGATCACCAGGATTTCCAGGTCGCGGCGCAGCGCCAGGTGTTGCAGGGCGTCGTCGGCCAGCAGCACGTCGACCTCGGCCTCGCGGCGCAGCAGGCGACCGGCCTCGGCGCGGCGGCGCGCCACCGCCACCGGCACGCCGGTGCGCGCGGCGAGCAGGCAGGGCTCGTCGCCGAACCGGCACGGATCGCCGTCGATGCGCACCCGCGCCGCCTCCCGGTGCTCGCCGCCGACGCCGCGCGAGACGATGCCGGGCTTCCAGCCGCGCTGGCGCAGGGCGATGGCCAGCGCCTGGGTCAGCGGCGTCTTGCCGGCCCCGCCGACGGTCAGGTTGCCGATGGCGACAACCGGGCAGTCGAGGCGCTCGCTGCGCAGCCAGCCGAGTCGATACAGCCGCCGTCGCCAGCTGGACAGGGCGGCGAACAGCGCTTCCAGCAGGCGCAGGCCGACGCCGGGCGCGACGCCGCCATACCAGCGACGAGCCAGCCAGTCGGCCAGACGCTGCGCGCTCACGCCGCGCTGCCGGGCTCGTCGCGGAACTGCATGCGATGCAGGGCGGCGTACAGCCCGCCCCGATCCAGCAACTCGCGATGCGTGCCCTGCTCCACCAGCCGCCCGCCATCGAGCACCAGCACCTGGTCGGCGCGCTCGATGGTGGCCAGACGATGCGCGATGACCAGGGTGGTGCGGTCGGGAATCAGCCGTTCCAGCGCCGCCTGCACCAGTTGCTCGGACTCGGCATCAAGCGCGGCGGTGGCTTCGTCGAGGATCAGGATCGGCGCATCCTTGAGCACGGCGCGGGCAATCGCCAGACGCTGGCGCTGACCGCCGGACAGGCGACCGCCGTTCTCGCCGATGGCGCTGTCCATGCCGTCCGGCAACTGGTCGATGAACTCCAGCGCGTTGGCCGCGGCCGCGGCCTCGCGCAGGGCCGATGGCGGCGGCGGATGCTCGCTGCCGAAGGCGATGTTGTCGGCGACGCTGGCGTCGAACAGCATCACCCGTTGCCCGACCAGGGCGATCTGCCGGCGCAGGTCGGCCAAACGGTAATCGGCCAGCGGCACGCCATCGAGGGTGATGCGGCCCTCGTCGGGATCGTAGAAACGCGGCACCAGCCGCGCCAGCGTGGTCTTGCCGGAGCCGGAACGGCCGACGATGGCGGTAACGGCACCCGGACGGGCGACGAAGGACACGCCTTCGAGCGCCGCCCGCGCCTGGCCGGGATAGCGCAGGCCGACGTTCTCGAAACGCAGTTCGCCGCGCGCACGGCTGAGCGGCCGCCGGCCGTGGTCGGGTTCCTCGTCCATGTCGAGCACGGCGAAGATCTTCTGTGCCGCAGCCAGCCCGCGCGATACCTGGCTCTGCACCGTGGTGATGCGCTTGAGCGAGGGCAGCAGGGCCATCATCGCCGTCATCAGGGAGACGAACTGGCCGGCGTCGAGCCGCCCGGCGGCGGCCTCCTGGCTGGCGACGTAGACGATCACCGCCAGTGCCAGCGCGGCCAGCAACTGCACCAGCGAGGACGACAGCGCGCGCGTCGACTCCACTTTCACCTGCAAGCGCAACAGGCCGTTGGCGAGGCCGCCATAGCGTTGCAGTTCGGCCGCCTGGGCACCGTAGACCTTGACCTCCTGCTGCGCCGCCAGCGCCTGCTCGGCGCTCTGCGTCATCTGCCCGACGCGATCCTGGATGCCGCGATTGAGCCGCCGGTAGCGCTTGCCGACCACGGCGACGATGGCGGCGATCAGCGGGCCGATGACGAACATCGTCAGCGTCACCTTGGGGCTGTTCCACAGCATCACGCCGATCAGGAAGACGATCAGCAGGCTGTCGGTCATGATCGTTTTCAGTGCATCGCTGCTGGCCTGCGCCACCTGCTCGGTGTCATAGCTCAGCCGCGAGACCAGCACCGGCACGGCTTCCTCGTCGAAGCGCCGGCTGGGCAGGCGCAGGTACTTGCCGAGCAGCAGCAGGCGCAGGTCGCGCACCACGCCGCGCCCGGCCCGCGCCATGCCGTAGTCGGTGGCAAAGGTGGCGATGCCGCGGGCAAGGAAGATGCCGACGATGACCAAGGCCAGCCACCTGCCGGCGGCCGGGTTGCGATCAACGAAGCCCTCGTTGATCAGCGGCTCCATCAGGGCTGTGAAGGCGGCACCGGCGGCGGCTTCGACCACCATGCCGACCAGAGCCACCGCCAGCAGCGGCCAATAGGCGACGGCATGGCCGAGCAGGCGTCGATAGGTCGGCCAGGCGGCGTCGTGCGGCTCGCTCACTTCGCTTCGTTGCCCACGGTGGCGATGGATATCTTGTCGTAGCCGGCCTGGCCCAGCGCGTCGAGCGCGGTCACCACGGTCTGATGCGGTGCGCGGGCGTCGGCGCGCAGTACCGCGCGGCCGTTGTCCAGCGCCGCGCCCAGCGAGCGGATCGCCTCGCGCAGCGCACCGGCATCCTTGCGCAAGACCTCGTTGCCACCGAGGAAATAACGGCCTTCGGCGTCGATCACCAGCACCAGCGGATTGTCCGCCTGCGCCTGCGGTGCCGCTTCGGCCTGCGGCAGGCGCAACTGGATCGCACTGCGCTGGTCGAAGGTGGTGGTGATGACGAAGAACACGATCAGCACGAAGATCACGTCGATCAGCGGCACCACGCTGATCTCCGGCTCTTCGTCCTGGCCGGGGCGGCGACTGAAGTTCACTTGCCGCTGCGCCGGGCGCGCGGCGTCGTGCTGCCGCTGCCTTCCAAGGTATCGATCAGCGCCATCGCCTGCTTTTCCATCGCCATCAGGTAAGCCGCCACGCGGCTACGGAAATAACGGTGGAACAACAGCGAGGGAATCGCCACGCACAGGCCCGCCGCAGTCGATACCAGCACTTCGCCGATGCCGCCGGCCAGGTGCATCGCATCGCCGACGCCGGAGCTGAGGATGCCGAAGAACATCCGGATCATGCCGAACACCGTGCCCAGCAGGCCGAGCAGCGGGGCCACGCCGGCAATCGTGCCCAACGGGTTGAGGAAGCGCTCCAGGTCATGGGCGATGTGGCGGCCGGCGTCCTCGACCCGTTCCTTGACCTGCTCGTGCGGCCGGTGGCGGACATCCAGCACCGCCGCCAGCAACTCGCCCAACGGCGAGTTCTTGCGCAGCGTCTCGATATGGGCGGCCTCCAGTCGCCCGCCACGCACCCACTGCCGGACTTCCTCGCCCAGCGTGGCCGGAATCACCTCACGCCGGCGCAGCGACCAGAATCGTTCCAGGATGATGGCGACGCTGAACGCGCCACACAGCAGGATCGGCACCATGGTCCATCCGCCGGACTTGATCAGCTCCCACACGCTATACGCTCCCTAGGCGGCCACGGCCGCGAAAAACCGCGCCAATGGTACCGTGCCGGCCCGGCCCTTGGGTCATCGAAACGCCGGCCGGGTGCACCAAAGACAACGCCCGCGGGTTTCCCCGCGGGCGTTGCGTGACACGGATGGAACGGTTTTCGGATCAGCCGCGGCGGCGAACCACCACGACGCCTGCGACCAGACCCATCAGGGCGAACATCAGGCCGAGCATCCACGGGCTGGAGACCGGGATGAACACCGGCGGCGCGGCGGCGATGGCCGCGGCCAGGTTCACCACGATGGGCGTGCCCGCGCCATCGATGGTCACCGTGCCGGAGTAGCTGCCGACCGTGGTGCCGCTGAAGGCGATGCCGATGGTGCAGGAGTCACCGGGATTGAGCATGAACGGTGCCGCCGGGCAGGTGCCGCCGGACTGTGCGAACGGACCGCTGAAGACCGGCGCACCCACCGTGCCCGGGCCATCGCCGGCATTGCTGATGGTGATGAGTTGGACCGGCGCGGCGCTGCCGAAGGTGACCGTGCCGAAGTTCACCGAACCGACGTTGATCTGGATGTCCGGATCGGACAGACAGACGTTGCAGACACCCGGTGCGCCCGGCTCGACGAACAGTTCCCAACTGACCAGCGAACCGGTGTCGCCAGCGCCGTTGTCGTTGATGTTCAAGGTCCAGGTTCCATTGGCGTCCTCGCCGCTGAAGTCCGCAAACGCATCACCGGGCACCGGGCTGGCGTCGGTCACCGTCCACACGCCGGTGTTGCAGAGGCTTTCCGGGTCCGGTTGGCCATCGGCGAACAGGATGTCGATATTGTCCGCAGCGCAACCGAAGGTACTGGTAGGCACACCCGGACGATCAAGCAGGGTGATGGTGGTGCCGCCCGGGCTGGTCAACTGGATCCGCACGTCGCCCACCCAGGTATGCGTGGCGGTGACCCGCGCGCTGACATTGGTGATCGGGCCGCTGACGCCGGACACGGTGGCCGTGCTGTCCAGCCCGCCGACGTTGTTGTCGGGGATCGGCGTTCCCACCGCCACCGGGAAGCTCAGCGGACCGCCAGCGTTGCCCACGGTGCGAGAAGCCAGCGGGAAGGTGAAATTGTCCTCGTCGCTGCTCACCGCCAGGCTGAGGTCGATCGCGCTTCCACAAGCCACGCCGCCATCGACGCCGATGCTGTAGTTGGCGGACACGCTGCTGCCACCGGCAATGACGCCGTAGGAGCCGACGCCGGTGAGGATGGTCACGCCCGGGGTGGTGCTGCTCAGGGTGCCGACAACGTTGTTGTAATCACCATTGGCCGCAGCCAACGGGATGGTCAAGTTGACCACTTCGCCCGGCTCGATGATGCCGTTGTTGTTGCCCGGATTGGAGGCACAGGCATCGAGGTCGGTGACCGTGCCGAGGCTCAGCGACGGACCTGCCGCTCCGGTAATGAGGACATCGTCAATGGTCATCAAGTCGGAGGCAGTGCCACTGGGCCCGCCATCCTCGACGAAGTAACGGAAAGCGATGCGACCGGAAACGGGGCCGGCAAGACCACTGACCGTATGCGTGAATTCGGTATAAACGTCCGGATAGCCAAAGGAGTCGAGATCCGGGTTGACGCTGAGCAGCAAGGTGGAGAAATTGCCCACATCAGTGGCGCTGCTGCCGGTGCTGCCGGCCGCGCCGCAGGAGTCCGGCGTCGAATCAGTGCAAAGACGCACTTCCAGCCGATCCGCGAAGCCGCTTCCGGTGCTGCGGGTCCAGAACGAAATCTGGTCACCGTTGTTCAGCCCGGTCACCTGACTGGTGATCAACCATCCGCTGATCGTTCCTGCACCCGCAACGCAGTTGAAGTTCACGCCGGCCTGTTCGGTCCCGGAATGAGCCGGCCACCCTGTGAAGGACGCGTCGAAGCCGTTCCAGCAATTGGTGTTGGTGCCGATCACGCTGCTTTGATTACGCCGAATCCAGCCTGCCGGCGGAAACGTTACCCCCGCACCGGTGAAGTCCTCGGCCAACAACGCAGGAACCCCGGCCAACGAGAAAGGCTTCGAGGGTGCTGCATTGCCCGTCTCCCCACCGACGACCGTGCCGCCGCGTGCGGCCATGTGCGCATCACTTGCCTGGACGCCTGCTGCCCCGAGTGCAAGCGCGAAGGCGGTGGCGACGACCAACTTATTGCTCAACATCTGAAACCCCCATGGTGCAGTGAAAAACAACGTCCTTCGCAAGTGTAGCCAGAGGACGGCAGGAAATACAACAAAAGTTAACTGAAGTGACGTGTCGCAGGGAACTTCCCGGGCGAGGCGCAGGCTGGCCCGGGAAAGACATAGTGTCCGAAGCGCACTGATCAGGCGTTCCCGCCGAAAAGCACAACGCCCGCGGGTCTCCCCGCGGGCGCTGTGTGACACGGATGGAACGGTTGTCGGATCAGCCGCGGCGGCGAACCACCACGACGCCGGCGACCAGACCCATCAGGGCGAACATCAGGCCGAGCATCCACGGGCTGGAAACCGGAATGAAGGCCGGCGGCGGAATCACCACGGTGGCGAGCAGGTTGGCGGCAATCGTCGCGCCGCCGGCATCGACCGAAATCTGGCCGGTGAAGGCACCCACCGAGGTGGCGGTCAGCGCGATGCCGAAGGTGCAGGACTCACCCACGCCGAGGATGAACGGTGCCGCCGGGCAGGTGCCGCCGGACAGGGCGAACGGGCCGGTGAACGTCGGCGCATTGACGGTGCCGGCTGCCGTGCCGCTATTGGTGATGGTGATCGCACCCGTCAGAGCCGTGCCCAGCGGCGCGGTGCCCAGGTTCACGTCGCCCGAGGAGAGGTTGAAGCTCGGCGAGCCGCTGCACACCGCAGCGCCGGTCATCGACACGTCGTCGATGAAGAAGTTGGTAACACTGCCATTGCCCAGCGTTTCGGAGTCGAAGCGGATCATATGGGCGGCATCATCGGCATAGGCATCGATGGGCAAACTGATCTGGCGATAACCCGTCGCACCGCACGCGGCGTCGGTCGCATCGGTACGCCACACCTCGGTGCCGTCGATCGACAGACTGAGGAAATCGCCGGCACCATTGGCCGCGTTGCAAACAGCCTGCTCAACCCAGAAATTCAGCGTACTGATGCCAGCGGGGATGGTGACGGACTGCTCCACATAGCCTTCCTCCGCCAGAGCGCTGATGCCGCCAAACCAGATCCAGAAATCGCCAGTGCGTGGACCGGTTCCGCCGCCGGTGCCACATCCAACAGCATCGCAAAGCACGCTACCGAAGTTCAGGGAGAAATCATCCCAGCCGGTACCCAGTTCGAAGCTCGGGTCGACCACCGGATTGGCGGCCTCATTGCTCGCGGTGGAGCTGTTGTTGGCCAGCGCGGAATCACCGTTGTCGCCGCTGATGGTGGCGGTGTTGCTGATCGCCGAGCAGGTGGTGCTGGCCTGGTTGACGGTCAGGGTGCAGCTGGCGCTGGCACCATTGGCGAAGGCACCGATGTTCCACGTCACCGTGCCGCCCGCTTCGGTGGCACCGCAATTGCTGCTGACGAAGGTGATGCCGGCCGGCAACACGTCGGTCACCACGGCGTTGGGCTCATCCGTGGGGCCGGCGTTGGAGGCGTCCAATTGATAGGTGAACGGACCGCCGGCAACAACGCCGCTGGGCGCGGTCTTGACAATGCCGAGGTTGGACTGCGGACCGCTGAGCGCAGCGAACGCCGCATCACAGGCAGCCTGGTCGGAACAGAGGAAGCTCAAACCCGGAAAACCGACCGGGGCCGGATGATCGGACCAGAGGGCGTCGGGATCTGGCGTCGCATCGTCGAAGCCCTCGTAGAACTCGAAGCGCAGGATCCCATCAGCTCCGACCTGGAAATCCAGCCCAAGACCCACCAGGTCGACGAGGCCACCACTGGAATATTGCCCGGTGCCAGAGGAGTCATCCTCGAAGCCGGGGGTAAGCCCGACACCGCCTGTCAGGGCGCTGTCAGTGAAATCGACGATCGACTCGCTGCGCCAGCTCGGCGAGAACGCCTGGACGGTCACGTCGAAGCTCACGGCCAGGACCGTGTTGTTGGCACCGATGTTGACCTCGATCACCGTGTTGCCGGGATCTCCATACTCGCCATTGGTTTCGATGCCCGCCAGCGGCAGACCCACCGTAGGCAGAGTGCCACGTGCTCCGACTCGGCGCTCAGCCGAATTGATCTGCTGGGGCATTACGGTGCGCGAGCCGTCCAGGGACGACATCACGAAAGCCGGCCCGCCCTTCTCGGCTTGCGCCGCTCCCATTCCCGCCGCCAAAAGCGCCGCAGCCGCTGCGACGAAAAGACAATTACGTTTCATTGATGTCACCCCGAAGTTTTCTTGAGCACCTGAAAGACCCAAGCCACGACGCCGCTGCGCTCCACGAGCACTCGCAACCCATGTTGTGGGACCTGTTGCCTGCGCATCCGGGGTCATCAATGCCCCACCCGGTCATCTGCCAGTCTGCACAGCCGACCGGAAACATAACACACGATGAAGCCAGACCCAACCTATGGTTGTCCCCGCTCGCGCAAGCACCGCATGTAGTGCGGATCAGGAACGCCCGGCGGCAATGAGCCGCCCCGGATCCAGCAGCCGCCGCAGTTCGGCGTGGTCGATGTCGGTGTCCTCGGCGGCGACATCGAGCACTGCCCTGCCCTGTGCATAGGCCTTCTTGGCGATGGCGGCGGCGCGTTCGTAGCCGATCAGCGGGTTGAGCGCGGTGACCAGGATCGGGTTGCGGGCCAGTGCCTCGTCGATGCGGTCCTGGCGGACCTTGAAGCCGGCGATGGCGGAATCGGCCAGTGCGCGCATGGCGTTGGCCAGCAGGGTGATGGATTGCAGCAGGTTGTGGGCGATCAGCGGCAGCATTACGTTGAGCTGGAAGGTGCCGCTTTGCCCGGCCACGCTGATGGCGGCGTGCTGGCCCATGACCTGGGCGCAGACCATGCACAGCGCCTCGGGGATCACCGGGTTGACCTTGCCGGGCATGATCGAGGAGCCGGGTTGCAGCGTCGGCAGTTCGATCTCGCCCAGACCGGCCAGCGGGCCGGAGTTCATCCAGCGCAGATCGTTGGCGATCTTCATCAAGGCCACCGCCAGCACGTTCAACTGGCCGGAAAGCTCCACTGCGCCATCCTGCGCGGCGATGCCCTCGAACAGGTTGTCGGCATTGACGAAGCGCAGCCCGCTGCGTCGCGACAGCGCGGTCACGGCGCGCCTGGCGTAACGCGGGTCGGCATTGACGCCGGTGCCGACCGCGGTGCCGCCCAGGGGCAGGCGCTGCAGGCGTTTGAGGCTGTCCTCGATGCGTTCGGCAGCGGACGCCAGTTGCGCCGACCAGCCGCCCAGTTCCTGCGCCAGACTGACCGGCATGGCATCCATAAGATGAGTGCGCCCGGTCTTGACCACCTTGTGCAGCGAGCGGGCGCGACGGTCGATGGTCTTGCGCAGGTGGCGCAGCGCCGGCAGCAGGGCTTCGCGGGTTTCCAGCGCGGCGGAAACCTGGATCGCGGTGGGAATGACGTCGTTGGAGCTTTGTCCCAGGTTGACGTGATCGTTGGGATGCACGGCCTGGCTGGCGCGCGCGGCGAGGTGCGCGATCACCTCGTTGGCATTCATGTTGCTGGAGGTACCGGAGCCGGTCTGGAACACGTCGATGGGGAAATGCGCGTCGTGGCGACCCTCGGCCACTTCCGTCGCCGCCGCTACGATGGCGGCGGCGGCCTCGGCGTCGAGCAGTTTCAGCGCGCCGTTGGCCTCTGCCGCCGATGCCTTGATCAGCCCCAGCGCGCGGATGAAGGCGCGCGGCATGCGCCAGCCGGAAATCGGAAAGTTCTGCACTGCGCGCTGCGTCTGCGCGCCCCACAGCGCCTCGGCCGGCACGCGCAGTTCGCCCATGCTGTCGCGTTCGACCCGGAAGTCCTTGTTCATCACGCCCTCGTCGATGTCATGACTGCCGGGCCGGCATGGCTCGGCGTCCAGCGAAGTCCGCTGCGCTGGCCAGAACAAGGTTACGGCATTGGCGCGGGCGCGGCCGAATGCCGGGCGCGGGCTGCCGGGCTGCCGCAACGACGCCGCCGCGCCTCGTCGCAAGGCGCGCTCGGGTACCATTTGCGGCCCTCGCATGCGTCTCAAGCCGATGACCCTGACCGCCCTGACCGCCCTGTCTCCCGTCGACGGCCGCTATGCCGGCAGGGTCGACGCCCTGCGTCCGGTTTTTTCCGAGTACGGGCTGATCCGTGCCCGCGTGAAGGTGGAAATCGAGTGGTTGATCGCCCTGGCGGCGGAGCCTGGCATCACCGAACTGCCGGCCTTTTCCGCTGCCGCGACCGCCTCCCTGCGCGCGCTGGCGACGGATTTTTCCGAGCACGATGCGGCGGCGGTCAAGGCCATCGAGCGCGCCACCAATCACGACGTGAAGGCGGTCGAATACTTCATCAAGCAGCGCCTGGGCGGCGATCCGCAACTGGTGCCGGCGCTGGAGTTCGTCCATTTCGCCTGCACCAGCGAGGACATCAACAACCTTTCCTATGCGCTGATGCTGGAGGACGCGCGGCGCAATGTGCTGAAGCCGCACCTGACCGCCATCGCCGCCAGCCTGCGCCGGATGGCGCATGAGCACGCTGCGCTGCCGATGCTCTCGCGCACGCACGGGCAGAACGCGTCGCCGACCACGCTGGGCAAGGAAATCGCCAACGTGCTGGCGCGGCTGGAACGACAGATCGCGCAGATCGACGCGGTGGCGCTGAGCGGCAAGATCAATGGCGCGGTGGGCAATTACAACGCCCACACCATCGCCTATCCGGAAGTGGACTGGCCGGCCTTCGCGCGCCGCTTCGTCGAGGGCTTGGGGCTGGTCTTCAACCCCTACACCACGCAGATCGAGCCGCATGACTGCATCGCCGAACTGGGCGATGCGCTGCGCCGCGCCAACACCGTGCTGATCGACTTCTGCCGCGATGTCTGGGGCTACATCTCGCTGGGCTATTTCCGCCAGTTGCTCAAAGAGGGCGAGGTCGGCTCCTCGGCCATGCCGCACAAAGTCAACCCCATCGACTTCGAGAACGCGGAAGGCAATTTCGGCCTCGCCAATGCGCTGTTCGGGCATTTTTCCGAGAAGTTGCCGATCAGCCGCTGGCAGCGCGACCTGACCGACTCCACCGTGCTGCGTGCGCTCGGCACCGCCTTCGGCCACACCCAGGTGGCGCTGGACTCGCTGGCGCGCGGGCTGGACAAGCTGGAGGTGAATCCGCCGCGCCTGGCCGCCGATCTGGATGCCGCCTGGGAGGTGCTGGCCGAGGCGGTGCAGACGGTGATGCGTCGCCACGGCCTGCCCAATCCTTACGAACAACTCAAGGCGCTGACCCGTGGCCAGGGCATCGGCGAGGAGTCGATGCGCGCCTTCATCGACTCGCTCGACCTGCCCGCCGAGGCGAAGCAGCGTCTGCTGCAACTGACCCCGGCCGGATACACCGGCCTGGCCGCCCGACTGGCGGCGGACATCTGAAGTGGGCAGCGCGCCGCCGATCGAAATCGACGCCGGGGGCAAGCCGCCGCCGGGCATGTCGGTGCAGGGTTTTTTGCGCGATTACTGGCAGAAGCGCCCGCTGCTGATCCGCAACGCCTTTGCCGGGTTGGTCACGCCGCTGAGCCCGGAGGATCTGGCCGGGCTGGCCTGCGAGGAGGGCGCGCTGTCGCGGTTGATCCGCCATCACCGCCGCCGCGACCGCTGGTCGGTGCGGCACGGGCCGTTCGCCGAGACCGACTTCCCCGGCCTGCCGAAAAAGGACTGGACCCTGTTGGTGCAGGATGTCGACAAGTGGGATCCCGACGTGCGCGCCCTGTTGGCCCATTTCGACTTCCTGCCGCGCTGGCGCATCGACGACGTGATGGTCAGCTTTGCCGCACCCGGCGGATCGGTGGGCGCGCACGTCGACCAGTACGACGTGTTCCTGTTGCAGGCGCAGGGCACGCGACGCTGGCAGATCGACGCCCGGCCAAATCCGCCGACGGCCTTTCGCGACGATGTCGAACTGAAGCTGCTGCGCGAATTCAGGCCCAGCCACGATTGGCTGCTGGCACCCGGCGACATGCTCTATCTGCCGCCCGGCGTGCCACACCACGGGGTGGCGATGGACGCCTGCCTGACCCTGTCGGTCGGCATGCGCGCACCGTCGGCGGGCGAACTGGTCGGTGATCTCGCCGACCATCTGCTCGAGCGCCTGCCCGACAGCCTGCGCTACGCCGATCCCGACCTCGCCCTGCCCGCCGATGACGCCGAGATCGACGCCACCGCGCTGGCCCGCGTGCGCGCCCTGCTCGACGCCACGCTGGCGCTCGACGACGACCAACTGGGCGACTGGCTGGGCGGCTTCCTGACCCGCTATCGCAACCAGGGCGACGACCTTGCGCCGCCGCGCGCGCCGTCGCCGGCCACGGTCGCCGCGCGACTGGCCGCCGGCGCGATGCTGCATCCGCATCCGTTCGCGCGCTTTGCCTGGCGTCGCGAGGGGCGCGCTGCGCGGCTGTTCGTGCAGGGCCGCAGCTGGCCGCTGCCGCTGTCCGCCGCCCGCCGCCTGTGCCGACGCGACGCGCTGGGAGACAAGGATTACACTCGCCTGCACGCCGTCGCCGGCCCGACGCTGGATGCTCTGGTGGCGGCGGGTTTCCTCGTCCTGTCCCGCCCAAGCAGGTAAGCAAGCCATGCCACTCGACATCCCGACCGATTTCCACATCGACCGCGCCGACTACGAGCGCGACCTGGACGCCCTGCGCGCGGTGCGCGAGCCGGTGTTCCAGGTCGAACAGGGCGTGCCGGCGGACCTGGAATGGGACGCCGACGACGTCATCGCCATCCACCTGCTGGCGCGCGACATGCAGGAGCGCCCCATCGGTGCCGCCCGGCTGACCCCGGACGGCCGCATCGGCCGCATGGCGGTGCTGCCGGAATGGCGCGGTCGCGGCGTCGGCGCGGCACTGGTCGTGCGCCTGCTCGACATCGCCCGCGAACGCGGCCAGCTCGAAGTCAGCCTGCACGCCCAGGTTCACGCGATTCCTTTCTATGCCGGGCTCGGTTTCGTCGCCGAAGGCGAGGTGTTCCTCGACGCCGGCATCGAGCACCGGGTGATGCGCCGCCTGGTCGACGTGATGACGCCACCGCCGCGCACGCCGCCGGCCAGCGTCGACGCCGAACAGGTGGTGGACACGCCGGCCGCCTGCCGCGACGCCGTGCAGGCCCTGCTCGACCAGACCCGCCATCGCCTGTACCTGTTCTGCGCCGACCTCGACCCCAACCTGTTCTGCACCGCGCCGGCCCTGGCGGCATTGCGCCGCATCGCCGTGTCCGGCAAGCGCGCCGACATCCGCATCCTGATCCAGGACCCGGTCGCGGCGCTGCGCAGCGCCGCGCCGCTGATCGCCCTGGCGCAGCGCCTGCCCTCGGCGATCCGCCTGCGCACGCCGCTGGACGAAACCGACCAGCGCAACCCGGCCACCTACCTGCTCGACGATGGTGCCGGCTACCTGCACCTGCCGGCCGGTCGCCCGAGTGGCGTCACCCAGCGCCACGGGCCGGCCCGCCACCGGCAACTGTCGGAAGACTTCGAGCGCGCCTGGGAGCAGTCCGAAGCGCCGGTCGAACTGCGCCAGATCAGACTCTGACGGCGCGCCGCCGCCACCTTGCCGATGCCTGAACACGGGCCGCATCCGGGCCGTCCATCGACCTTGGTCGAAGCCCTCGGCGATTCATAAAGCCGACCGCAAACGGCTATAATTCCGCGGCTTAGCTTTTTCCGGCGTTGCATTCCGCCTTCCCAATCGACCCTCCCAAGACCCATCCCGCTGCGGGATGCGGCAAGGCGCATCGTGAACAGTCCAATCGTCAAGTTTCGGCAGTCTTCGCATATCTCCGGCGGCAATGCCGCCTTCGTCGAGGATCTCTACGAGCAGTACCTCGTCGACCCCGGCAGCGTCGGCAGCGCCTGGCAGGCGTATTTCGACCAGTTGAAGGGACCGGTGCGCGACGTTCCGCATTCCGTGGTCATCCGCCAGATCGCGCAGAACGCCGGTCGTCCGCGTGCCCTCGCCCAGCCGGCGGCGGTCGACAACGAGGCCGCGCGCAAGCAGGGCGGCGTGCTCAAGCTGGTCACCGCGTTCCGCTCGCGCGGCCACTTGCAGGCCAACATCGACCCGCTGGGCATGGCCGAGAAGGCCGACGCGCCCGATCTCGACCTGCCCTTCCACGGCCTGGCCGGCAGCGATCTCGACACCGAGTTCAGCACCGGCACCTTCGGCGGGCCGGAGAAGATGCGCCTGCGCGACCTGGTCACCCATCTGCGCGCCACCTACTGCGGCCCGATCGGCGCCGAGTTCATGCACATCTCGGTGGCCGAGCAGCGGCGCTGGGTGTACGAGCGCTTGGAACGCGCCGGCGGCAGCTACGGCCTCGACGCCGACGCCAAGCGCCGCGTGCTGGAGCGTCTGACCGCCGCCGAGGGACTGGAGCGCTACCTGCACACCAAGTACGTCGGGCAGAAGCGCTTCTCGCTGGAAGGCGGCGACAGCCTGATCCCGGCGATGGACGAACTGGTCCGCCGCGCCGGCTCGGCCGGCATGCGCGAGGTCATCATCGGCATGGCCCATCGCGGCCGCATCAACGTGCTGGTGAACCTGCTCGGCAAGCCGCCGGAGCAGTTGTTCGCCGAGTTCGAGGGCCGCCACGCCGGCCCCGACGACCCGGCCCATTCCGGCGACGTGAAGTACCACATGGGCTACTCGTCCGACGTGCAGACGCCGGGCGGCCCGGTCCATCTGGCGCTGGGCTTCAACCCCTCGCATCTGGAAATCGTCGACCCGGTGATCGCCGGCAGCGTGCGCGCCCGCCAAGTGCGTCGCGGCGACGCCGAGCGCGGCCAGGTGCTGCCGGTGCTGATCCACGGCGACTCCGCCTTCGCCGGCCAGGGCGTGGTGATGGAACTGTTCCAGATGTCGCAGGCGCGCGGCTTCGCCGTCGGCGGCACGGTACACATCGTGGTCAACAACCAGGTCGGTTTCACCACCCACCGCCCGGACGACACCCGCTCGACGCTGTACTGCACCGACGTCGCCAAGATGGTCGGCGCGCCGGTCCTGCACGTCAACGGCGACGACCCCGAAGCGGTGCTGTTCTGCACCCAGTTGGCGCTGGACTTCCGCCAGCAGTTCCGCAAGGACGTGGTTATCGACCTGGTCTGCTACCGCCGCCACGGCCACAACGAGGCCGACGAGCCGGCGGCGACGCAGCCGCTGATGTACCAGAACATCCGCCAGCGCAAGACCACCCGCGAGTTGTACGCCGAGCGTCTGGCCAGCGCCGGCCTGGTCGGCGCCGACGAGTCGCGCGCCCTGGTGGACGCCTACCGCGACGCCATGGACAAGGGCGAAAGCGTGGTCGAACTGGTCAGCGGCGTGGTCGACGAATACGCCGTGGACTGGTCGCCCTACCTCGGCGGCAATCTGGAAACCCCGGCCGAAACGCATGTCGGCCGCGAGGCGCTGGAGCAACTGGCGATCCAGATCAACACCCTGCCCGATGGCCTGAGCCTGCACCCGCGCGTCGCCAAGGTCTACGAGGACCGCCGCAAGATCGCCGCCGGCGAGCTGCCGATGGACTGGGGCTTCGCCGAGAACCTAGCCTACGCCACCCTGCTGCGCGAGGGCTACAAGCTGCGCCTGGTCGGCCAGGACGCCGGTCGCGGCACCTTCTTCCATCGCCACGCGGTGCTGCACGACCAGAAGACCGGCGAGGCCTGGCTGCCGCTGCGCGAGCTGACCGACCGGCCCGAATACGCCACGGTGATCGACTCCCTGCTCAGCGAGGAGGCGGTGATGGCGTTCGAATACGGCTACGCCACCGCCGATCCGACCACGCTGACCATCTGGGAAGGCCAGTTCGGCGACTTCGCCAACGGTGCCCAGGTCGTCATCGACCAGTTCATCACCTCCGGCGAGGCGAAATGGGGCCGACTGTGCGGCCTGGTGCTGTTCCTGCCGCACGGCTACGAAGGCCAGGGCCCGGAGCACAGCTCGGCGCGCCTGGAGCGCTTCCTGCAAATGTGCGCGCTGGAAAACATCCAGGTCTGCTGCCCGACCACCCCGGCGCAGATGTTCCACATGCTGCGCCGGCAGATGAAGCGGCAGACCCGCAAGCCGTTGATCGTGATGACGCCGAAGTCGATGCTGCGGCACAAGCTGTCGGTCTCGACGCTGGACGAACTGGCCGAGGGCGGCTTCCAGCGGCTGATTCCCGATCACGTCGCCGGCGACCCGGCAGCGGTCGAACGCGTTGTCGTCTGCGCCGGCAAGGTCTACTACGACCTGCTGGAAGAACACGAAAAGCGTGGCCTGGACAAGGTTGCCCTGGTCCGCGCCGAGCAGTTGTTCCCGTTCCCGCGCCCGGAACTGAGCGCCGAACTGGCCCGCTTCGGAAACGCCAAACAGGTGATCTGGTGCCAGGAAGAGCCGCAGAACCAGGGTGCCTGGTATCAGATCCAGCATCACTTGCAGTTCTGCCTGCGGCCAGGCCAGAGCCTGACCTACGCCGGTCGTGTACGCTCGCCCTCGCCGGCCTGCGGCCACTTCGCCACCCATGTGCGCGAACAGGCGGAACTGGTCGATGCCGCCCTGTCCGGTGCCCGCGTCGGCGGCGAATGACCCCGCCAGCGCATACTTCCCATCCTGAATCCGTCACTCGAGCCTTTCGCATGAGCATAGAAGTCAAAGTCCCCGTCCTGCCGGAATCCGTTGCCGATGCAGTCGTCGCCGGTTGGCACAAGAAAGTCGGCGAAGCCGTCCAGCGTGACGAGAACCTGCTCGACCTGGAAACCGACAAGGTCGTCCTCGAAGTGCCCTCGCCGGTGGATGGCGTGCTGCGTGAAATCAAGTTCGAGAGCGGTGCCACGGTGACCAGCCAGCAGGTGATCGCCATCATCGAGGCCGGCGCAGTCGCGGCGACGACAGCCGACGATGCAGCGGCCGCGCCGACACCGGCGCAAGCACCCAAGGCCGAAGCCGGCGGCGTCGAGGAACTGCCGCCCGGCGCGCGCCGCGTCGCGGTGGAAAACAACATCGATCCGGCCGCCGTGGAAGCCAGCGGTCGTGGCGGCCGGGTCACCAAGGAAGATCTGATCCAGCACATGCGCAGCGGCCGTGAAGCCAAACCGGCCAGCGCACCCGCCGCCGAGGCACCGGCCGCCGCCATCGGGCCGCGCTCCGAACAGCGCGTGCCGATGACCCGCATCCGCCAGCGCATCGCCGAGCGCCTGATGGAGTCGAAGAACTCCACCGCCATGCTGACCTCCTCCAACGAGGTCAACCTGCGCGAGGTGGTGGCCCTGCGCAAGCAGCACGGCGAAGCCTTCGAGAAGCGCCACGGCGTGCGCCTGGGCTTCATGAGCTTCTTCGTCAAGGCGGCCGCCAACGCGCTGCAGCGCCATCCGGTGGTCAACGCCTCGGTCGACGGCACCGACATCATCTACCACGGCTATTCCGACATCTCCATCGCCGTGTCAACGGAAAAGGGCCTGGTCACACCGGTGCTGCGCAACGCCGAAACGCTGGACTTCGCCGGCATCGAGAAAGCCATCGGCGACTACGCCGGCAAGGCACGCGAGGGCAAGCTGTCGCTGGAAGATTTGCAGGGCGGCACCTTCACCATCACCAATGGCGGCACCTTCGGCTCACTGTTCTCCACCCCGATCGTCAACCCGCCGCAAAGCGCCATCCTCGGCATGCACACCATCAAGGACCGCGCCATCGTCGAGAACGGCCAGGTGGTCGCCGCCCCGATGATGTACATCGCCCTGTCCTACGACCACCGCATCATCGACGGCAAGGACGCCGTGCTGTTCCTGGTCGACATCAAGAACCAACTGGAAAACCCGGGACGGATGCTTTTTGGACTTTGAGTCTGAAAAGCCGGGAATGGGGAATCGGGAATGGGGAATCGTCACGGCGATCCGTGCCACACCCGCTCTTCACCATTCCCGATTCCCGATTCCCCATTCCCGAAGTGAGCACATGAAATGAGCGATCAACTCCAATTCGATGTCGTCGTCATCGGTGCCGGGCCGGCGGGTTATCACGCGGCGATCCGGGCGGCGCAGTTGGGCATGAAGGTGGCCTGCATCGACGCGGCGCTGGGCAAGAACGGCAAGCCGGCGCTGGGCGGCACCTGTCTGCGGGTGGGCTGCATTCCGTCCAAGGCGCTGCTGGATTCTTCGCGCCAGTACTGGAACCTCAACCATCTGTTCGGCGAGCACGGCATCTCGGTGGCGGAGGCGAAGATCGACGTTGCGGCGATGATCGGCCGCAAGGACAAGATCGTCACCCAGTTCACCGGCGGCATCGCGCAGTTGTTCAAGGCCAACAAGATCACCGCGTACTACGGCTTCGCGCAGTTGCAGCCGGGCAAGCAGGTCAAGGTGACCCAGCACGACGGCAGCGAGCTGACCCTGGCCGCCGCCAACGTGATCCTGGCTGCCGGATCGGATTCCATCGAACTGCCGTTCGCCAAGTTTGACGGCGAGCACATCGTCGACAACGCCGGCGCGCTGGATTTCAGCGAAACACCCAAGCGCTTGGGCGTGATCGGTGCCGGCGTGATCGGCCTGGAACTGGGCAGTGTGTGGAAGCGCCTCGGCGCCGAGGTCACCATCCTCGAAGCGCTGCCGGACTTCCTCGCCGCCGCCGACGCCGAGGTCGCTCGGGTTGCCGCCCGCGAGTTCAGGAAGCAGGGCCTCGACATCCGCCTGGGTGCCAAGGTGTCCAGCGCCGAGGTCCGTGACGGCGAAGTCCATCTCGGCTACAGCGACGCCAAGGGCGAGCAGAGCCTGGTGGTCGACAAGCTGTTGGTGGCGGTCGGCCGTCGCGCCGCGACCAAGGGTCTGCTGGCCGAGGGAACCGGCGTGCGGCTGGACCAGCGCGGCATGATCGAGGTCGACGCGCACTGCCACACCGGCGTCGACGGCGTCTGGGCGGTTGGCGACTGCGTGCGCGGGCCGATGCTGGCGCACAAGGGCTTCGAGGAAGGCATCGCGGTGGCCGAACTGATCGCCGGCCTGCCCGGCCACGTCAATTTCGACACCATTCCGTGGGTGATCTACACCGAGCCGGAAATCGCCTGGGTCGGCAAGACCGAGCAGCAGCTCAAGGCCGATGGCGTGCCGTACAAGGCCGGCAGCTTCCCCTTCGCCGCCGTCGGTCGCGCCGTGGCGATGGGCGAGCCGGCCGGTTTCGTCAAGGTGCTGGCGCACGCCGAAACCGACCGCGTGCTGGGCATGCATCTGGTCGGCGTCGGTGTCTCCGAACTGGTCCACGAGGGCGTGCTGACGATGGAGTTCAAGGGCTCCGCCGAAGACCTCGCCCGCATCTGCCACGCCCACCCCACCCTGTCCGAAGCCATCCACGACGCCGCCATGGCGGTGGACAAGCGCGCCATCCACAAAGCGAATTGATTGAGAGCCGGGAATCGGGAATCGGGAATCGGGAATCGGGAATCGGGAATCGGGAATTGGAAGAGCGTGGAGCCAGAAGCGGTGAGAGCGGAAAGACTTGGGAACACACCGAAAGGCACTGCCACGGATTGATTCGCAGGCCGCCGTTCGTGGTGAGGTATCGAACCCTGAGCGGCCCCGCTCCGGCATCCTGCCCACTCGCCTGAGCCGACCATGCAAACACCCATGAGCATCCCGACTACTTTCAACGCCTTTCGCATCCACTCCGAGCGTCACGGCCATCATCGGGCCGGGGTCGAGTCGGTGTCGCTGGACGATCTGTCGCCGGGCGAGGTGGTGGTCAAGGTGGCCTGCTCGTCGGTCAACTACAAGGATGCGCTGGCCGGGACCGGGCGCGGCGGAGTCGTGCGGCGCTTTCCGCTGGTCGGCGGCCTCGATCTGGCCGGGTACGTGGTTTCCTCCACCGATCCGGCGTTCAAGGAAGGCGACGCAGTGCTGTGTACCGGCTGCGGGCTCACCGAGGATCGTGACGGCGGCTATGCCGAGTACGCGCGGCTGGAGGCCAAATCGGTCATTCCCCTGCCCGCCGGGCTGTCGCTGCGCGAGGCGATGATTCTCGGCACCGCCGGCTTCACCGCCGCGCTCGCCCTGCTGCGCATGGAGGCCAACGGCCAGCGCCCGGAGATGGGGCCGGTCGTGGTCACCGGTGCCACCGGCGGCGTCGGCATGCTGTCCATCGACGTGCTGAGTCGCGCCGGCTACGAAGTGCATGCCATCACCGGCAAGTTCGACCGCCTGGACGAGCTGCTGGCGCTGGGCGCGACGCAGGTGATCGACCGTCACGGACTGTACTGGGGACAGCGTCCGCTGGAGCGCGCGACTTGGGCCGGGGCCATCGACACGGTGGGCGACGAGATGCTGGCCGGGCTGACCCGCCACGTGAAGACCTGGGGCAACATCGTCAGTTGCGGCCTGGCCGGCGGCACCGCGCTGGCGACCACGGTGATCCCGTTCATCCTGCGCGCCGTTTCCCTGCTCGGCGTATCCGCCTCCAACGCGCCGCGACCGCTGCGCGAACAGGTCTGGCAGCGCCTGGCCGGGCCGTGGAAGCCGGCCAACATCGAGCGCATCCACACCCGCAGCGTCGGCCTCGACGGGCTGGCCGCGACCTTCTCCGCCATGCTCGCCGGCGCTGCCTTCGGCCGCACCCTGGTGGAAATCGACCCGACCGCCGCAAACTGACCGACATCGATTCCGCCACGGGGCGGGAGCGGCTATCATGGCGGCGTCCACCACCCTCACCACCCACCCTTTCAGACAGGGGATTTCAATGGCACGCGTGCTGATTGTCGATGACTCGCCTTCCCAACTCATGGGCATGAAGCGGATCGTCGAAAAGCTCGGTCACGAGACGCTGACCGCCGAGGACGGCGCCCAGGGCGTCGAAGTGGCCAAGCGCGAACTTCCGGACCTCATCCTGATGGACGTGGTCATGCCCAACCTCAACGGCTTCCAGGCCACCCGTTCCATCTCCAAGGAAGCGACCACCTCGCACATTCCCATCGTGCTGGTGACCACCAAGGACCAGGAAACCGACAAGGTCTGGGGCATGCGCCAGGGTGCCAAGGCCTACCTGACCAAGCCGGTCAACGAGGCGGCGCTGATCAAGCTGGTGAAGGAACTGCTCGGCGGCTGAGCCTTCCGCACCCGCCCGCAACGCACGAAGCCCGCGCCCGTCGCGGGCTTCGTCGTTATCGACGGCATCAGGGCATGGCAGCCGCCGCGTCGCGGTTGTCGACGACATCGCCCAGCGGGACGAAATGCGCGCGCTGACGGGTCCAGACACCGCCGGCCGCGCCGGGATAACGCAATTCCATGTCCAGCCGCGCCGCGCGCGGAGTCAGGAAGTGGAACAGCAGTTCGCCAGCCGGCTGCGAGCTGACCGGCATCGCCTGCGCATCGCAGTCCGGACAGAAACCGACGTGGCTGCGCATCTCGATCAGGTCGACGTCGGCGGCGCTGCCGACGCCGAGCATCCAGCGCAGCGCGCCGGAGGCGTCGTAGTAATACAGCCCGACGGCGGTCAGTTCGCCGCGCCGGCTGATGGTGGCACCGTAGCCGGATTCCTGCGGCGGGAACCACAGCCCGGTCACTTCGACGCGCGGCTCGGCGGCATCGAACAGATAGGCCTCGATGCGCTCGCTGCCGCCGTCCTGGCGGTGGTCGAACTGCCAGCTCAGCCGGGCATGGGCGTCGTCGTCGAAATCCAGGCCGACCTCGCCGACGCGGCGCGGCGCGCGGATCTCGCCGCTGTCGGGATCGCGGCTGCTTTGCAGCAGTTCGGCACGCCAGCGCGGGCCGGTCAGCGGCGCGGCGGCCTGGTAGGCGGTGGGCTCGCCGGCCTCGTCATAGGTGTACCAGGCCAGCAGCAGGACGTTGCCGCTGGTCTGGATGTCGACGCCGTGACCGGGCCGCTCGGGCTGCCAGATGCCGCGATAGGGATTGATGCCGCGTTCGATGGCTCCGGCGTCGCAGCGCGCGGGCTGTTGCGGATCCAGCGACTGCGGCCGCGGCGCGCCGCGTTGGTCGACCATGCCGCAATCGCCGCCGAGATCGATGGCCGGACCGAGCGGCCAGAGCTGCGAATGATCGACGCCCTGCAGCGCCGATTCATACGCCGCCTGCTCGATCACGTCGTCGGCATGCCAGGCGAAACAGGGCTGGAAGAAAACGTTGAAGCCGAGGCTGCGCACATCGCGGCAGATCGGCGGCAGCGGCGACGCCTTCGCCGCCGGCGCGGGCCACCACGGTATCGACCAGCTCGAAGCAATGCTCGCCGGGCCGATGATCTTGCTGCTCATCAGATCGCGGGCGATGGTGACCGACTGGAAGCGCGACTCGGTCGCGCCGCGCAGGTCGAACAGGCGACCGAATTGCATGCCGTCGGGGCTGGCGCGATGGTCGATGGCGCTGCTCGCCTCGATCAGCAGTCGTCCGTCGACCGCGATCAGGCCCGGCTCGCCCGAAGCGCTGTCGTGCTCGCCATCGAGCAGGGCGACGCGGCGCAGGGTCAGCGCTCCGGCGTGATGCAGCACGGCACCGCTGGCATGGGCGATGACGCTGCGTTCGATGCGCAGGTCGGCGGCACTTCCGAGCAGGCCCCGGCTGCGCCCGCCATCGCCGCGACGGGCGTCCAGATGCAGGTCCAGAAGCTCCACCACGCCGTCGCCGGAGACGTTGGCAACGGCGCAGGGCTGCTCGCCGGGACGCAGGCGGGCGCGGTTGCCGTGTACACGCAGCGGGGCGCGGAAGGCGAACGCGCGACAGCCCTCCGCGTCATCATCGGCGGCGACGTAATCGCCGCGATCCAGGACCAGTTGCCGCGTTGCGCCGCTGGCCGATTCCAGCAGGGCCAGCGCGGCGGGCAGATCGGCAGCGGCGCGCACCACCACGGCATCGGGACGGTCGTTGTCGAGCACGGTGAATTCGAGCCGCTCAAGCAGTTCCGACTCCCCGGCCGCGCCGCGCAGCAGGCGCAGTTCCTGCGACCAGGCGCGGTCGCCGTCGACGATGACGTTGTCGGGCGCGCGGATGCTCAGCACACGCTCGCCCTCTTCGCCCTGCGCCCATTCCACGGAAGTCGCCTGGCCCTGCGTCTGACCCGGCAGCGCTGCCAGCACGCGCAGGCGCTGCGCGGCCGGCTCATCCAGCGACAGCCGGACCGTGCCGGCATCGCCTTCGCCGAGCAGATCGGGCGGTGCGGCGACGATGCGCGGGCGCTGCGCCGCCAGCGTGGCGACGCGCAGGCCGACGAGGGCGTCGATGCCGCCGGTGTCGCCTTCCACGCCGTCGGCGTTCTCCCAGCCGGTCCAGGCACCCAGCGCCCAATCGACCGGCGTCGCCGGATCGCCGTCCAACGCCAGGCCGACCATGTCGGTGGTGCCGACCGCCAGGCTGTAATCGCCCTCCTCCGCCGGCGTGCTGAACTCGAAGCTGAAGGTATCGCTACGCCAGTGGCGCTGGCGCAGCAGCCAGTCGCCGGGACTGCTGTCCAGCACCTGCTCCTGGCCGTCGCGACGCAGCGCCACGCGCGGCATCATGGCGATGGCGATGCCGGGCGCGGGATGCACGCTGTCGCCGACGACATGACGCATCGGCTTGCTGAACACCAGGCTGGCGCGCACCCGTTGTCCCGGCGGCAGGGCGATGCCGCCGCCTTCGAGGCGACGCAGCCGGGTCTGCGGATCGTATTGCCAGCGCTGGCTGCCGAGCGGCGCGCCGTCCTCGTCATGGAAGTCGACGCGGACCAGATGCGGCGGACCGGCCATGAAGTAGAACGCCAGCAGGTGCGAGGCGGCCCAGGTTTCGCGCACGCGGCGGATTTCGCTGGCCGGCAGGACGAAGCCGCCGTGGCTGTCCGCTGTGCCGCCGTATTCGCGCCCGCCCAGCGAGCCGGGTTCCAGTTCCAGCGTCCACGCCGGGACCAGCCAGGTGTAGGCGAAGTATTCCGCCGCCATGCCAAGGCCGCGATTGGGCGGGTCCTGGATGTTGGGATACTGCCGACGATTGGGCGTGCCGTCCGGCGTCGGCACGGCGGCCTGGTGGCGGGTCAGCACCGACAGCAGGCGGTTCTGGATCTGATTGAGGCGTTCGCGGCCGGTGTTGGAGGAATAGAACACGCGGCTGAAGGAATGCACGTCGATGCCCAGCCGCAGCCGGCTGACCGGGGCCAGTTCGGCGGCCGCCAGCAGCGCCTGCACCTCCGGCTCGGAATGCACCGCCGGGCCGCGATAGAGCAGGTTGGCCGGCGTCGTGTATTCGCTGCCGTGGCTGGCCGAGCCCCAGAACGGCGGATGGTTGCGATTGAGGTCGACGCCGCCGAGATGGTCGACGAAGGTTTCCAGCACTTCGTCGACGCCGGGCATGTTCTTGCGCCGCATGCGGCCATCGCGCGGCCAGTCCTGCGGCGCGGTCGGATCCTGCCCGGTCACCACGCGGGTCGGGTGGCGCTGGGTTTGCAGGAAACCGTCGACGTTCTGCACCGGGATGATGACGAGGCGGGTGTTGTCGAGCAGGTAACGCACCAGGCCGCCATCATTGGCGTCGGCCGCCATCCGTTCGACCAGGCCGACGGCCACTTCCGGGGCCACCCATTCGCGGGCGTGGGTGGTGGCGTTGATGAAGAAGGCCGGCCGCGCGCGGCCCTCGATGTCCGGCGCCGCGCTGCCGAGCGCGTAGGCCCAGATCTCACGCCCGGCGTGCGTGCTGCCGACCTGATGCGCGTTGATGTCGGGCGATTGCATCGCCAGCGCTTGCAGCCGCGCGTGCAGGCTGGCGTAGTCGCGGAAGCCGTCCACCGGGGTCAGCGAGCTGACCGGCGTCGGCACCGGATAGCCGAGCGGGCGCAGGTTGTTGCCGGTCTGGGTGTGGGTGTAGGTCTGGATGCGCTGCGCCACAGCCGGCAAGGCCAGGACGGCCAGCAGGGCGACGCCGATCAGGCGCAGGGCGCGCATCGTCACCACGCCTCCGGCGCGGCGTCGGGATGGCGCTGCAGCGCGCGCCGTGCCTGTTCCGAACCCTCCAGGCGCAAGGCCAGGGCGAGGTTGGCGCGAGCGTGCGGCGCGGTCTGGGTGGTCAGCAGGGAATCGATCAGGGCGATGCGGTCGGCATCCGGGCGGCGGGTCAGCGCCAGTGCTGCCGAGGGACCATCGTCGGCGTCGGCCAATTGTTCGACCAGATGCGCCAACGCCGCCGAACCGGGCCGCGCATGCGCCGCCAGCGCCAGCAGCGCGGCCGAACGCAGGCGCGGGCGCTGGCCCAGGGTCAGCAGCCAATGCACCGCGTCGGCCGAGGGCAAGGCGTCGACATTGGTCAGCGCGACCAGCACATCGGCCTCGCTGCCGTGGCGGGCCAGCGCATCGAAGGCTTCGCGATGGGAGAGACGCGCGGCCAGCGCCGCCCACAGGCCGGAAGGCAGGTCGAGATCGGCGATCCGCGCGCGTTGCAGCACGGCTCCGGCCTGGGCATCGGACAGGCTGGCGATGGCATCGGTCGCGGCGCGGCGCGCCTCGTCATCGGCGAGCGCCAGCGCAGCCAGTGCGCGCGCAGGATCGTCGGCCAAATCCCGCTGCCAGAGGTCCGTCGCCGCGCGCAGGCGCAGCAGGCGCAAGGCCGACTGCGCCCGGCCGGGCACGTCGAATGCCGGCACGAACCAGTCCGCCGCGGTTTCCTCCTGCCGCCTGTAGACGCGCACCGGGCTCTGCGCCAGCGCCTCCAGCACGGCGCGCGCCGCAGGCGAATCGACACCCGACTGGATCGCCTCGATCACCCGCGCGGCGGCAAACTCGAAGGCCAGCGGATCGACGATGCCGTGCAGCGCGTCGAGCGCCACGTCCGCCCCGCGCGTCGGCAGGGCCTCGACCAGCGCCTGGACATCGACCGGCTCGGCGGCGACGGCCTGCCGGTTTGACAACTCGATCAACAACGCGCCGGGCGGCAGTCGCTCCAGCGCCTGCGCCAGCGTGCAGGCCGCCAGCAGCGAGGCGGCGGTCAACAGACGTGGAAGAATGCCCGCGCTCATGGCGCAGAGAATACACCCGGCCGTGAGCCGGGTCAGGACACGCTCAGGGGCCGGTCGTCAGTAACTGCACTGGAAATACAGGACGTCGTTCTGGTTCTGCGCCACGGTCTGGCCGAGGCTGATGGTGCCGGCCTTGCGCAGATGGATTTCGTCGCGATGCAAACGCAGTTCGTCGTCGTCGCCGAGTTTGACGTAGGTGGCATTGGTGCTGCGGTCGGCGAGCACGAAGTAGCCCTTCTTGAACTCGATCAGGGCGTGGTTGCGGCTGACCCATTCGGTCTCCACCACCAGCGAGTTGGTGGCGTCGCGGCCCAGCGAATAGGGCTGCGAATTCTCGTTCAGTTCCACCACCTGGCCACGGAAGCGCAAGGTCAGCTTGACATTGGTGGTACCGCCATCGTCGATGCGGATGGCGCGCTGCACCGTGGTGATGTTGGAGATGTCCTCCTGCCAGATGACATCGACGATCTCGATCGGCAGCAGCTTGCCGCTGACCCGTGCCCGGCCCAGCGAGCGGCTGCGCAGGTTGGCGGCATTGGTCAGGCCCTTCAGAGTGCTGGCGGTGGTGACGATCTGCTCGCGCTTGGCCAGCGCCGCCATGCGCGCGGCGGTGTTGACGGAGTCGCCGTAGACATCGCCGTCCTCTTCCAGCGCATCGCCATGATGCAGGCCGATGCGGATGCCAAGGTTGTCGCGGACGAAGGCGGGGTCGTGGGCGACCCGGCGCTGCATGTCGCAGGCTCCCATCACGCCCTGCAAGGCACTGGGGAAAGTGCACATGATCTCGTCGCCGATGGTCTTGATCAGCCGCCCGCCGTGGCGCTCGGCCACCTCGGTCAGGGCGCTGAGGACGGCGGCGATCAGCCGGCGCGCTTCGACATCACCGCGCTGTTCGAACAGCTTGGTGCTGCCGCTGACGTCGGCGAACAGGGTGGTGAGCTGAACGGTGGCGTTCATGGACGGGGATGATAGGCAATCCGGGGAGCGGCGTCATCAAGACGGCGGCGCATGGAGGCCATGGCCGTCATCCGGCCAGGTCGTGGGCAGCGTCGAGAATATCCGATTCTCCGGGCAATACCAGCAGCGCGGCACCGGCCAGCGGCGTGTAGGTGTCGGCACCGACCACGCGGCGCAGCGGCAGATCGCCCAAACCGCCTTCGACCAAAGCGGTGATGATGCCCTCGCCGACGCCCGCCGAGCGCCGGCCCTCGTCGACCACGATGATGCGCTTCGCGCCGCGCGCCTGCTCGACGATGGCGGCCTCGTTCAGCGGTGCCAGCCAGCGCAGGTCGAACACGCGGCAGGCCCAGCCCAGTTCGGCCTCGATCCGGCGTGCGGCGCGCAGGCTCATCGGCACGCCGTTGCCGAAAGTCAGGATCAGCAGGTCGTCGCCCTCGCCGTACAGCCGGCCCTCGCCCAGCGCCATCGCCTCGCCCGGCGGCGGATAGGCGGTCAGCCAGCCGCCGTCGCCAGCCTCGTGCAGATCCTTGGTCATGTACAGGGCGATCGGTTCGAGGAAGGCGCAGACGCGGCCGTCGACATGGGCCAGCGCCGCCAGCGTGCGCAGCATCGCCACCGCATCGTCGCCGCGCGAGGGGCAGCCGACCACCAGGCCGGGGATGTCGCGCAGGGCGGTGATCGAATTGTCGTTGTGGAAATGCCCGCCGAAACCCTTCTGATAGCCCAGCGAAGCGATCCGCATCAGCATCGGGTTGCGGTATTGGCCGTTGCTGAAGAATTGCAGGCTGGCCGCTTCGCCGCGAATCTGGTCGCAGGCGTTGTGGAAATAGGCCAGGTACTGGATTTCCGGGATCGGCAGCATGCCGAGATTGGCGTAACCCTGGGCCAGACCGAGAATGGTGGTCTCGTCGAGCAGGGTGTTGAACACACGGCGACCGCCGAACGCCTTGTGCAAACTCCTGGTGACGGTGTAGACGCCGCCCTTCTGCGCCACGTCCTCGCCGAACAGCAGGGTCTGCGGATACTTCGCCATCAGGTCGTGCAGGCCCTGGTTGATCTGGATGGCGAGATGGCGCGGCGGCTGCTTCTCCGGCAGTTTTTCCTCGCCGCCGAACGCGAGCAGGCGGCGTTCGGCGTAATCGGCGCGTGCGGCTTCGGCAACCACGGCGTCGGGCGTCAGCGGAGCCAGCGGGCGCATCACCTCGGCCAATGTGTCGATCTTCGGTCGCTGGTCGGCGACTTCGGCAGCGGCAAAGCAGCGCGTGCGGATCGCTTCGTACTGCGCCAGTACCTGCTCCGGCGTCATCAAGCCGGATTGCAGCGCGATGGCGGCCGAGCGCAGCAGCGGGTCGCTGGCCTCCACCGCCATCAATTCCTCGACGCTGCGCCATTCGATCTCGAAGTCGGTGCCGGCGTGACCCATGATGCGGGTGGTGCGCAGGTGCAGGAAGGTCGGCCGACGGCTGCGCCGGCAATGCTCGATGGCGGCACGCACCTGGCCATGACCGGCGGCCAGGTCGAGGCCATCGGCGTGGAAATAGTCGAGGTCGCGACGCTCGGCGAAATTGCGTGCGATCCAGCCGCTCGGCGTCTTCACCGAAATGCCGATGCCGTTGTCCTCGCAGACGAACAACAGCGGCGTCGGCAGGCCCTGATAGGCGCTCCAGGCCGCAGCGTTGAAGGCGGTCTGTGCGGTGGCGTGATTGCTGGAGGCATCACCGAAGGAACAGATGGCGATGCTGTCGTCGGGGATCGGCGAGGCGTGGCCGATGCGCCGCGCCTGTTCGATGGCCAGCGCCGTGCCCAGCGCCTTGGGCAGGTGCGAGGCAATGGTCGAGGTCTGCGGCAGCACCCACAACGGCTTGCTGCCCCAGACCTTGTGCCGGCCGCCGGAGGCCGGGTCTTCGGCACTGGCGGCGAAGCTGAGCGCGGAATCCATCACCGGGTCCATCCCTGGCAGCTTGCGGAAGCGCTCGGCCATGAAGGCTCCGCTGCGGTAGTGCAGGAAGGCCGGGTCGGTATGCCGCGCCAGCCGCGCCACCATCGCGTTGCCTTCGTGGCCGCTGGAGCCGATGGTGTAGAACACCTTGTTCTGCACCCGCAGCACGCGCGCCATCAAGTCGAGATGGCGGGAGATCAGTTGCGACTCGAACAGGTCGAGGAAGTCCGCCGCCGTGCAGGCGCTGCCGGGCAGCACCGGATCGTCCGCTGCCGGCGCGGGGTTGGCCTGGCCCTGCCAGCCGCGCACGAATTCGATGAAGTTGTCATCGCAGACCTTGGCGCGATTGATGTCCTTCTGCCGCGCAGGAAGGGGACGGGCGACGCTGGGGCTGGACATGGCGCTTACCGCAATCGGAGGAAGGAAGAAGAAGAAGAAGAAGAAGAAGAAGAAGAAATCCGCGCCGGCATCGTTCGACGGTGCTCAGACCCGGCCATGGCGACGGTTGTCCTGCCATTGCTCGCGGCTCTGCCGCCAGATGTGGACCGGCAGCGTCTCGAACGGCGGCGGCAGGCGGCCGACGCCGCTGTTGGCGGAACCGAGTCGATGCGCCAGCGCCTGCGAGGCGCGGTTGTCGGGGTCGATGCAATGGATCATCTCGGTCCAGCCCAGCGTCTCGAAGGCCCAGTCGATGCTGGCGGTGGCGGCTTCGCGGGCGTAGCCCTGGCCCCAGGCCTCGCGGATCAGACCCCAGCCGATTTCGTTGCCCGGCCAGCCTTCCGGCCGCCACGGGCCGACCCGGCCGATCCAGCGCCCGCTGTCGCGCTCGATCACCGAGAACATCGAAAAGCCCATCAGCCGCCAGGAACCGGCCATCGCCATCATGCTGCGCCACACCGAGGCCGGCGGCTGCGGACCGCCGATGAAGCGCGCCGCCTCCGGATCGGCCATGAAGGCGACCCAGGCGTCGAGGTCCTCCATCCGCGTCGGGCGCAGGATCAGGCGCTCGGTTTCGAGCCGAATCGAATCGCACATTGCCGCTGAGTCCCCTGCCGTTCCGGATCGCGCCGCCCGAAGGCCGCCTTCAGAATGCGTTGATGCCGGTCAGCGCGCGGCCGATCACCAGTTGGTGCACCGTCTCGGTGCCCTCGTAGGTGATGACCGATTCCAGATTCAGCGCGTGGCGGATCGGGCAGTATTCGGTGGTGATGCCGGCACCGCCGAGCAGGTCGCGCGCCTCGCGGGCGATGTCCAGCGCCATGCGCACATTGTTCCACTTGGCCAGCGAGACCTGTTGCGGCTGCATCGCGTCGGCGTCCTTCAGCCGGCCGAGTTGCAAGGACAGCAACTGCGCCAGGGTGATGCGCCGCGCCATGTCGGCCATCTTGATCTGCGCCGACTGCGTCGCCGCCAGCGGGCGGTTGAACAGGATGCGCTCCTTGCTGTACTCGACCGCCTCGCGCAGGCAGGCGATGGCGGCACCGATCGGCCCCCAGGTGATGCCGTAACGGGCCTGCGTCAGACAGCCCAGCGGGCCCTTCAGACCCTTCACGCCGGGCAGGCGGTTGGCGTCGGGAAGGCGCACGTTGTCGAAGAACAGCGCGCTGGTTACCGAGGCGCGCAGGCTCATCTTGTGCTTGATTTCCTGCGCGCTGAAGCCTGCCGCGTCGGTCGGCACGATGAAGCCCTGGATGCCCTCGTCGGTCTGCGCCCAGACGATGGCAATCTGCGCGAGATTGCCGTTGGTGATCCACATCTTGGCACCGTTGATGAGCCAGTCGTCGCCGTCGCGCCTGGCATGGGTCTTCATGTTGGCCGGGTCGGAGCCACCGTGCGGCTCGGTCAGGCCGAAGCAGCCGATCACCTCGCCACGCGCCATCGGCGGCAGCCATTCGCGCTTCTGTTCATCGCTGCCGTAGGCAAAGATCGGATACATGCACAGCGAACTCTGCACGCTGACGAAGCTGCGGATGCCGGAATCGCCACGCTCCAGTTCCTGGCAGATCAGGCCGTAGCTGACCGCGTTGAGCCCGGCGCAGCCGTATTCCTCCGGCAGCGAGGAACCGAGCAGGCCGAGTGCGGCGATCTCCGCCACCAGTTCCTGCGGGAAGCGTCCCTGATCGAAGCAGTCGCCGATGATCGGCAGCACCCGCTCGTCGGTGAAACGCGCCACGCTGTCCTGGACGGCGCGCTCTTCCTCGCTGAGCAGGCCGCTCAGATCGAACAGATCGTAGGGATTCAACATGCCAGCGGTTCCGGATGACTGAAAGAACGCGGCCGGGACGGGGCCCGGCGCGAGGGCGCATTGTATCGGCAGCGCCGGACGGGGTCATCCCGCCGACCGTGCGGCGGACCGTCCTGCCCGTGCGCGACGCGGCGGACGCGTCGTCCGGTGTACGCTCTGGCACCCCGTCCTCCACGCAGACATCGTGAAATTCACCGGAACCGAACGCTATGTCGCCACCGACGAGCTGATGCTCGCGGTCAACGCCGCCATCGCCCTGCAGCGCCCGCTGCTGATCAAGGGCGAGCCGGGCACCGGCAAGACCCTGCTGGCCGAAGAATTGGCGCTGGCGCTGGATGCGCCGCTTTTGACCTGGCACATCAAGTCCACCACCAAGGCCCAGCACGGCCTGTACGAATACGATGCGGTCAGCCGCCTGCGCGACTCGCAACTTGGCGATCCGCGGGTCGCCGACATCCGCCACTACATCCGTCGCGGCACGCTGTGGCAGGCCTTCGACAGCGAGCACCGCGCGGTGCTGCTGATCGACGAGATCGACAAGGCCGACATCGAGTTTCCCAACGACCTGCTGCGCGAACTCGACCGCATGGAATTCCACGTCCACGAGACCGACGAGACCATCCGCGCCCGCCATCGCCCGATCATCCTGATCACCTCCAACAACGAGAAGGACCTGCCGGACGCCTTCCTGCGCCGCTGCTTCTTCCACTACATCGCCTTCCCCGACCGCGACACCCTGCGCCGCATCATCGACGTGCATTTCCCCGGCCTGTCCGGCGAGTTGGCGACACGAGCGCTGGAAGTGTTCATGGACGTGCGCGAAGCGCCCGGTCTGAAGAAGAAACCGAGCACTTCGGAGCTGATCGACTGGCTGAAACTGCTGCTGTCCGACGACCTCGCCCCGAATGCCCTGATGGAACGTGATCCGGTCAAGGCGATTCCTCCGCTTTACGGGGCATTGGTGAAGAACGAACAGGACGTGCAGTTGCTCGAACGCCTGGCCTTCATGCACCGGCGCGCCAGCCGAAGCTGATCCGCGCCGGCGACGGCGTTCGGGCGGCGGCCGTCCTCCAACGAGGACAAATCATGAACGCTTCGCACCCGCACCCG
>JBAYTD010000003.1:0-54406 GCA_041675805.1 Lysobacteraceae bacterium | reverse complement strand
CCGCCCGCTGCTGCACCTGCCGGCGCTGGGCGACATCACCGACCGCTGGCGGCTGCGCGTGGTGGAGGAAGGCAAGCTGGAGCGGGATTGGTGGCTGCTGTGCCGTCGCGAAGCCGACGGAGCCGGCACGCCTTGAGTGCGCGGGCATCCATCGCCATCCTGTCGTCCCGCCGCCCTCGTGGAGCAGAACCATGTTCACCGGCATCATCCAGGCCATCGGCCGCATCGCCCGCATCGAGCCGCGCGGCGGCGATCTGCGGCTGCATATCGATTCGGGTTCGCTTGATCTTTCCGACGTCGCGCCGGGCGACAGCATCGCCGTGGCCGGGGTCTGCCTGACTGCGCTGGAGCCGTCGGCGCGCGGTTTCATCGCCGATGTGTCGAACGAGACGCTGGGCCTGACCACGCTGGGCGATGCGGCGGCCGGCGATGCGGTGAACCTGGAAAAGGCGCTGCGCCTGGCCGACCGGCTGGGCGGGCATCTGGTCAGCGGGCATGTCGATGGACTGGCGGAAGTCATCGCCATCGAGGGCGATGCGCGCTCGCAGCGCTGGTGTTTTCGCGTCCCGTCCGGGCTGGCGCGCTACATCGCGCGCAAGGGCTCGGTGTGTCTGGACGGCGTCAGCCTGACGGTGAACGCGGTGGACGGCACCGAGTTCGAGGTGAACCTGATCCCGCACACGCAGGCCGTCACCACATTCGCGCAACGGCGGATCGGCGATGCGGTGAACATCGAGGTCGACCTGATGGCACGCTACGCCGAGCGGCTGCACACGGCAGCCGGGCAGGCGGATTGATCGACTGCGGCAGCCCGTGTCGCTGCCACCAACCGCGCCTACGCCCCCCGTCGCCAACCGCCGGAAACCGATGCGAACCTTCGTCCTCAGAGCACGCGCCGCGCCGACCGACAGCCAGGCCCTGCTGGCCGCCGTCGGCAAGGACGCGCATCCTGAAGTCCTCGCCCACACCCTGATGAACGCGGTGTTCGTCGCCCAGTCGCATCGGGCGGACGTGGTGGTCTATCTGGTGCTGGAAAGCAGCCGCGATTACTCGCGCACGATCCGCTTCCAGGCCGATGCCCTGCAGGCGATCAACGGTTTCGACGAGCGCGCGCTGCTGAACAGGATCGCGGCGGCACTCGATGCCTCCCGGGGCATGGGCAAGGACGAAACGCGACCGGTGGAACCGGGCGTGAGCGTGCAGACCACGAGCTTCGAACGGCTGGTGCAGACGCTGGCCCGCGATCACGCGCTGTTCCTGATGGACCGCAAGGGCACGCCGATCGGCGAGCAGGTGTTCGACGGCAACCCCTGCTTCCTGCTCACCGACCACATCCCGATGCCGAAGAAGACCATTCCCGGCCTCCAACGCCTCGGCGCGAAGAAGATATCGCTGGGGCAACGGATGCTGTTCGCATCCCAGTGCGTCGTGCTGATCCATCACGCCCTAGACGAGCGCCAGGGGACTTCCGGGCAAGCCATTGCGTGCCATGCCGAGCCGCCGCACGAGTCGGAGTGACGGGATCGGGCAGGCCGGCTTGCCGCTTCAGGGCAATGGCTTCCATCCGCGTTGCTGCCGGGCCTCGTCCACTTTCTGCCTGACCTGGCCGAGCAGCGCGCGGGCATCGTGGATGATGCCGTCCTTGATGGTGTAGCGCACGCCGCCGACGCGGCGCATCTCGCCGGCCGCGTCCAGTTGCAGGTGGCCGGTGCCGTAGAGCCGCTTCAGGTTGGCCAGCGGATTGCCTTCGACGATCAGCAGATCGGCCAGCTTGCCGGCCTCGATGCTGCCGATCCGCTCGGCCATGCCGAGCGCCTGCGCGCCGTGCAGGGTGGCGGCGCGGATCACTTCCAGCGGATGGAAGCCGGCCTCGCGCAGCAGTTCCAGTTCCTCGATGGTGGCGAAACCGTAGACCTTGTAGATGTAACCGGCGTCGCTGCCGACGGTGACCCGGCCGCCGCGGTTCTTGTAGTCGTTGACGAAGGCCATCCAGCGCCGGTAGTTGTCGCGCCAGACGACTTCCTCCTCGCTGCCCCAGTCGAAGAAGAAGCTGCCGTGGCGGTCGCGGCCGGGGCGGAAGAAATCCCACAGCGCGGGATGGGTGTACTCGGCATGCCATTCCGCCGTGCGCGCGCGCATGAAGTCGCGCGTGGCCTCGTAGATGGTGAAGGTCGGATCGAGGGTCAGATCCAGCGCCAGCATCTCGCCGATCACCGCTTCGTAATGCGCCGAGCCGGGCGCGGCGGCCTGCGCCCACAGCCTGCCGGCCTCGGCGAAGCGGTGCTGCTCGTTCTGGTAGTTGTAGTCGGGCGGGTAGTTCTGCACCGTTTGGCCGTCGAACAGCGCCTCGGGCAGGCCGTACCAGTGCTCCACCGTGGTCAGGCCACGGCGCGCGGTGTCCAGCGCGTTGACCCGGGCGACGTCGAGCTGGGCGTGGTGGCAGGCGCTGCGCATTCCCTGGGCGGCCAGTTCCTCGAAGGCGGCGGCGAGGATGTCGGGCCGATGGCCGAAGCACTTCATGCCCTGCGCGCCGCGCTTCTTCATGTCGCGGACCCATTGCCGGGCCTGCTCGGGCCGGGTGATCGGGCCGTCGTGGTCCATGCCGAAGAAGGCGAACGGGACGATGCGCGGCGCGGTGATGCGGTTGGCCGCGCTGCGTGCCGACTCGCTGACGCACCAGTCGATGCCGTTGCCGCAGCCGGGATCGCGCACGGTGGTGATGCCGTGGCCGAGCCAGAGCTTGTAGACGTATTCGGCGTCCACGCCCTGCTCGACGCCGCCGATGTGGCCATGCAGGTCGACCAGACCGGGCAGGACGTAATGGCCCGTGAGGTCGATCTCGCGTCCGCCCTCGGCCAGCGCCGGGCGGGCGCTCGGCGTGATCGGATGGCCGGGATGGCCGACGCGGACGATGCGCGCAATGCGGTTGTCCTCGATCACCAGATCGACCGGACCATAGGCCGGCGCGCCGGTACCGTCGACCACGGTGAGGCCGCGCAGGATCAGTTGCGGATACGGGCCCTCGCCCTCGGCGCGCGGCGGCGCGGCGGCAATGGAAGCGCCCAGCGCCGTCGCCGGCAAGGCGAGGCAGGCGATCAGGGCAAGGACGAACAAACGGGAGGCGGACATCGCGGTTTCCGGCAGACGGCAGTCGAGGCGTGGATAATCGCCCAATGCGCCGCATTTCGCCTCTCTGGATGCTGTGCCTGGCCGGGTTGGGCGGGCCGGGCGACGCGCCGGCGTCCTCGCTGACGGTGTATCGCTGCGAAGATGCGCAAGGCCGGGTCAGCCTGCAGGATCATCCCTGCGCGGCGGGACAGACGCAGCGCCAGCGCCAGGTGCCGCGCGTGGCCGATTCGCCGCTGCCGCTGCCGCAACCCGCCTTGCCGGTCGAGCCAGCGCCCGCGCCGGCCGCCGCGCCGATCCGCCCGCCACGCGCGCCGCCGCCGCCGATGTGGCTGTGCCGGGATTTCGACGGCAGCGAGCGCGAATCCGCCGATGGCCAGCCGCGTGGCCGCTACGTGCCGCTGTGGGTGGTGGGCCGCGATCCGGACGCGCCCGGCCAGTTCTTCGGCCGCGTCGGTGCCGCCTCGCCGGTGGCGCCGATACGCCCGGTCGACGGTCCGCGCAGCGCGCAGGGCGTGCAGGCGGAACCGCAGGTCTGGGTGGAGGAACGTTGCCGCTTGCTCGGCCCGGCCGACACCTGCACCCGGCTGGCCGCCCAGCGCAGCGAGATCGAACGCCAGCGCTTCAACGCCCAGCAGGGCGACCGGCTGCGCCTGGGCGAGGAATCGACGCGATTGGCGGGTCTTCTTTCAACGCATTGCCGGGGCTGAAGTGATAGGGTTGCGCCTGCGATGCTGCAATGCGGCAAGGAGGTGGACGATGCGGGCTCTGATGATGGCGGCCGCGCTGGCGCTGGCCGGCGCGGGCATGACATTTCCGACGCGGGCGGCTGAATCGCCCGATGCAGGCACCCAGGCAACCTTGCGCGAGGCGGAAGCGCGCGGTTTGCAGTTGTTCCGCCACGACCGCGCCATCAGCGTCGCCAAGGCGGCCTTCGACGACGTGCGCCGTTTCCGTCGCGACCGCCGCGTGCGCGGCCAGGTCAGCGAGACCCGTGGCGAGCGCGTGCAGGTGAGTTTCTACGGTGCCAATGATGGCGGTCCGGTGGCGGTGCTGTACCGCGTCCTGGTGGAAGCCGATGGCCGGGTGTCCGGCGGCGTGCAGGCGCTGGCCGCACCGACCGCGCTGACCGCGCACGAGTCGATGGCGATCCGCGCCCTTGACATCGCCGGCCAGCAAGCCTTCCCCTCCTGCGCCCGCAGCTATCGCCTGGTGGCACTGCCGGAGTCGCTCGGTGCCGATCGCTGGTCGGTGTACCTGCTGGCGGAGTCCGACGACGAGGACGTGCTGCCACTGGGCGGCAGCTTCCGCATCGACATCGACCTCAGCCGCCAGCGCCGTGCATTGCAAAGCTTCAGCCAGTCCTGCGACGGCCTCGACAACGGCGACAACGTGTTCGCCCTGCTGGTCAACAACGCGCTCGCCGCGACGCCCTCGGAAATCCACGTCTACTGGCAGCACTGGAGTGGCAAGCCGATGTACCTGACCCATTCCGACCGCAGCCTGTTGTGGCTGCTTGAAGAAGGCCGGATCAGCCAGGTCGCACGCTGACGCTCGACGGACGCTGCGATCCGGCAAGGTCCGCGCAGCGCCTAACCCTCGACCGCCTTGCTGGCAAAGAAATCGCGCAGCGGCGCGACGCGGCCGACCAGTCCCAGCGCCGGTCCGCGCAGCAGGGTGGGCAGCACGGCGTCGTTGGAAAACAGCCGGTTGATGGCGTGAAAGGTGTTGGCGGCGATCAGGCTGTCGCTGCGCCGGCGGCGGGCGTAGCGGGCCAGACGGGTGTCGAAACGGGTGCTGCGGGCATCGACATCGCACAGCAGGTCGGACAGCTCGCGCACGTCGCGCAGGCCGAGGTTGACACCCTGCCCGGCCAGCGGATGCACGGCGTGGGCGGCGTCGCCGGCCAGCAGTACGCGGCCGTTGCGGTAGTGCCGGGCCAGTTGCTTGCGCAGCGGAAACGCCGCGCGCGGCGACAGCGGGCGCAGGGTACCAAGCCGGCGATCGAAGGCGCGGGTCAGCTCGTTGCCGAAGGCATCATCGTCCAGCGCCAGCACGCGCGATGCCTCCTCGTCCGGCAGTGTCCAGACGATGGAGGCGCGGTGCGCGCCGCGCTCGGCGGCGCTGAACGGCAGCACCGCCAGCGGGCCGCCCGGCAGGAAGCGCTGCCAGGCGGTTTCGCCATGCGGCTGCCCGCAATCGATGTAGCCGACCACGCCGCGCTGGCCGTAGTCGACGCGGTCGACCTCGATGCCGGCCAGCGCGCGCGCCCGCGAGTCCGCGCCATCGGCGGCGACCAGCAGCGGCGCGGACAGCCGCGTGCCGTCATCGAGGATGACGCTGACGCCGGCCTCGTCCTGGCTCAGCTCGACCACTTCCGCCGGGCAGTGCAGACGCAGGCCGGGCTGGGCTTCCAGCGCCTGCCACAGGCGATCCACGATCAGCCCGTTCTCGACGATGGCCCCCAGCATCGGACGGGCCAGCGCATCGGCGGAAAAATGCAGCGGCTGGCCGCCGCCGGCATCGAACACCTGCATGTCGCGATACGGCTGGGCGCGGGCGGCGCGAATCGCCGGCCAGACTTCCAGTTCGTCCAGCAGCGCGATCACATCCGGGGCCAGCGCGAACACGCGCAGGTCCGGCGCCTCCTCGCGCCAGGCCGGTGGGCGGCGCTTCTCGATCAGGGCGATGCGGCGGCCTTGCCGCAGCCAGGCCAGAGCCAGCGCCGCGCCGACCGCGCCAGCACCGACGATGATCGCGTCCGGACCGCTGCGTCGGCTGCTTCGAATATCGGCAGTCATGCGACCTGCCCCCGTGCCAGCCGTGGCACCCGGCCGCGAAAGCCCATCGCGCCGGCGACCAACGCGGCCTGCGCGCCGGTCGTCGCGCCGAGCACGGACAGGCCGGCCGACCGCAGCAGGTGATGGGCGAAGCCGCTGCCGGCGGTGAAACGGGCCAGTCCGTCGCTGAAGGCCAGCGTCTGCGCGCGATCTTCCTCGCGCCGATCCCGGTAATCGGCCAGCACGGACGGCGCGCCGGGATCGTCTGCGCCATCCAGCGCGTCGGCCAGCGACAGTGCATCACGCAGGCCGAGGTTGAAGCCCTGCGCGCCGATCGGATGGATGGTCTGCGCGGCATTGCCGAGCAGGACGCAGCGCGGCGCGGTCAACGTCTCGGCCAGGGTGCGGATGATCGGATAGGCATGGCGCGCGCCGCAGCGCAGGAAGCGTCCGGCGCGGCCGCCGAAACGCTGTTGCAGCCAGGCCAGCCACGCCGCATCGGGCAGCGCCAGCAGCGCCTCGGCCTGCTCGCCGGCGACGCCGCAGACCACGCCATGACTGCCATCGGCGCGCGGCAGCAGGGCCAGCGGGCCGGTATCGGTGAAGCGCTCCCAGGCCCGGCCCTGGTGCGGGCGGTCGCTGCGCAATGCGTGGACGATCAGGGTCTGTTGATAATCGTGTCGCTGCACACCGATGCCGAGCGCCTGCCGCACCGGGCTGTCGCTGCCGTCGCAGGCCAGCAGCAGGCGCGCCGACAAGGTCGAAGGCAGATCCGGCGTTGCGGACCGGGTGTCGATACGCACGCCTTCGTCGCCGGAGTGCAGACCGTGGAAGCGCAGCGGCCGGTAGCGACGGATCGCCGACAGCTCGGCCAGCCGCGCTTCCAGCGCCGCACCCAGTTCGCGGGCGATCACCACGCCGCCGAAGGCTTCGCGGCCATGCTGGCGGGCATCCAGTTGCACGCTGCCGAAATCGCCGGCGCGGCTGATGTGGATGCGCCGGATCGGTGCCGGCGGCGTGGCCAGATGGCGCAGCACGCCCAGCGCCTCCAGCGCGTTCAGGCTGGCCGCCGCCAGCGCCAGGTTGCGCTCGTCGAAGCTCGGCGGCGGTGGACCCTTGGGCGCGGTCGCCTCGATCAGGGCGACATCGCGTCCGGCCATCGACAGGGCGCAGGCGACGCTGCTGCCGACCAGCCCGCCGCCCACCACCACGATCTCGTGTGAACTGTGCATCGGCGAATCATAGCGTCGCCGCGTCGCGCCGGCGCGTCATGGCGGCCGGGCGGGCACCTTTTCCAAAGCGGCTTGACGCAAATCAACGACGCCACGAGACAAGCACCGCAGGCTTGCGCCCGATTTCAAACGGAGCGTGTCATGGACATCACCAAGCGACTATGGATCGGCCTGGGAACACTCCTGGCCGTCACTTTCGGCGTACTGCTGTGGATGGGCGGCGAAGTGCACCGCGAGGCACCGCCGCTGCCCGAGCGGGTCGTCGACGCCAGCGGCAGCGTGCTCTATACCCGCGCCGATCTGGAACGCGGCCGGCAGGTCTGGCAGAGCATCGGCGGGCAGCAACTGGGCTCGGTCTGGGGCCATGGTGCCCTGGTCGCGCCGGACTGGTCGGCGGACTGGTTGCACCGCGAGGCGGTGGCCATGCTCGAAGACCTGGCACGCAGCGAGCACGGCCGCGCCTTCGACGAACTCGATGCCGCGGCCCAGGCAGTCCTGAAGACCCGCATCCTGCCCGAACTGCGCACCAACACCTGGAACGCCGACAGGGGCGAGATCGTGCTCTCCGACCTGCGCGCGCGGGCGGTGCAGGAAGTCGCCGCGCACTACCACAGCGTGTTCGGCGACGACCCGGCCAGCGCCGGGCTGCGCGAGTCCTACGCGATGCGCAACAACACCGTGCCCGATGCCGAGCACCGGCAGGCGATGACCGGTTTCTTCTGGTGGACCAGTTGGGCCGCCGCGGCAGAGCGCCCCGGTCAGCCGATGAGCTACACGCAGAACTGGCCCTACGAGCCGCTGGCCGGCAACACGCCGACCTCCAGCAGCTTCATGTGGACGATGTTCAGCATCCTGTTCATGATCGCCGGCATCGCCCTGCTCGGCTGGCATTACGCCGCCTGGCACGGCAAGGAAGAGCGCGTCACGCCGCCGGCCAGCGATCCGCTGCGCAACCTCGTCATCACCCCGTCGATGCGCGCCACCGCCAAGTACTTCTGGGTGGTGCTGGCGCTGTTCCTGGTGCAGATCGCGCTCGGCGCGACGACCGCCCATTACCAGGTCGAGGGCCAGGAGCTGTACGGCATCCAGCTTGCCGACATCCTCCCCTACGCGCTGACCCGAAGCTGGCACACCCAACTCGCCGTGCTGTGGATCGCCACCGCCTGGCTGGCCACCGGCCTCTACATCGGCCCGGCCATCTCCGGCCATGAGCCCAAATACCAGCGCCTCGGCGTCAACGTGCTGTTCGTCTGCCTGCTGATCATCGTCGTCGGTGCCTTCATCGGCCAGTGGTTCGCGGTGATGCAGAAGCTGGGCCTGGAGCACAACTTCTGGTTCGGCCACCAGGGCTGGGAATACGTCGACATCGGCCGCTTCTGGCAGTTGTTCCTGTTCATCGGCCTGATGCTGTGGCTGCTGCTGGTCGGCCGTGCGCTGTGGCCGGCCATGCGCCGTCGCGACGAGATGAGTTCGATCGTCGGCCTGCTGTTCCTGTCCACCATCGCCATCGGCATGTTCTACGGTGCCGGCCTGCTGTGGGGCGAGCACACGCACATGTCGATGGTCGAGTACTGGCGCTGGTGGGTGGTGCATCTGTGGGTGGAGGGCTTCTTCGAGGTCTTCGCGGTGGCCGTGATCAGCTTCCTGTTCGTCAAGCTGGGCCTGATCCGCGGCAAGACCGCCACCATCAACGTGCTGTTCGCCACCATCGTGTTCATGGCCGGCGGCGTGCTCGGCACCTTCCATCACCTGTACTTCTCCGGCACCACGACCGGCGTCCTCGCCCTCGGTGCCAGCTTCTCGGCGCTGGAAGTGGTGCCGCTGGCGCTGATCGGCCTGGAAGCCTATGACACCTGGAGCCATGGCCGCGCCACGCCGTGGATGGTGCGCTACCGCTGGCCGATCCTGTTCTTCCTCTCGGTCAGCTTCTGGAACCTGGTCGGTGCCGGCCTGTTCGGCTTCCTGATCAACACCCCGCTGGCGCTGTACTACATGCAGGGTCTCAACCTCACCCCGCTGCACGGCCACACCGCCCTGTTCGGCGTCTACGGCATGCTCGGCATCGGTCTGATGCTGTTCTGCCTGCGCGGCCTGAAGCCGGACTCGCACTGGCGCGATGGCTGGCTGGCGGGCGCGTTCTGGAGCCTCAACATCGGCCTCGCCCTGATGGCCCTGCTGACGCTGTTGCCGATGGGCGTGCTGCAGTTGCAGGCGGCGCTGGAGAATGGCTACTGGTACGCCCGCTCGGCCGAGTTCATGGGCCAGCCGCTGATCGAACTGCTGGTCTGGATGCGGGTACCGGGCGACACCATCTTCTCGGTCGGTGCCATGCTGCTGGCCTGGTTCACGCTGCGGCTGTGGATCGGACCCAGGCAGGACGCCCGCGAGGGCTGATCGGAAGAATGGGGAACCGACCGGCGCGTCGCCTCGGGTGGCGCGCCGGTTTTTTTTTGCGCGCCGCATGGCTTTCAAGAAGCCCCGGCCACGACGCGACCGATCCACCCTATGCTGTCGCCATGAATCATTCCGCATCGCCCTCCGACGACCTCCGCGACTGGACCCTGATCGGTCTGCGCGCGGCCGATCAGCAGGCACCGTTGCGCCGCACGGCGCGTCGGCACGGCGCGGCGTTCCTGTCGCTGCCGGCGCTGCGCCTGCTGCCGGCCGAGGATGGCGACGCGGCGCGGGCAGCGTTGCAGAGGGCACTGGACTGCCCGGTCTGCCTGTTCACCAGCCCGGCGGCGGTACGCTTCGCCGCCGGCTTGCGGGATCTGCGCGGGTTTTCCGGCACCGCCCTGGCGCTGGGCAGCGGAACAGCCAACGCCCTGCGCCGCGCCGGTGTCGCCGAGGTACGGACTCCCGCCAGCGGCATGCGCAGCGAGGACGTGCTGGCGCTGCCGCCGCTGCATCCGCCGCCGGCGCAGGTCGGTCTGGTCACCGCGCCGGGCGGCCGCGGCGTGCTGGCCGCGACGCTGGCGCAACGCGGCGCGCAGGTGCGGGTGGCGGAAGTCTATCGGCGGTTGCCGGCGGCGCTGTCGGCGCGCGCCCGCCATGGGCTGCGCCAGTTGCGGCAGCCGGCGGCCCTGCTGCTGAGCAGCGGCGAGGCGCTGCAACATCTGCTGGCGCAACTGGATGCCGAGGAGTCGGCGCGCCTGCGCACCGCCTGGGCGATCAGCGCCAGTCCGCGCCTGGATGCGCTGGCGACGCAGCTCGGCTTCACCCGCCGCATCGCTGCCGCGTCCACCTTGCCGGCCGACCAGATCGCCGCCCTGCGTGCCGCCCTGCGGCAGCCGTCTTTTCCCAAGTCAGCGCCCTTCCGGTAGCATCATCACGCCCTCCCGACAAGCGCCTGCCAGCCAGTGACCGATCGTTCCTCCGATCCCGAAGCGGTTTCCCTCCCCGCCGATCCCGCCGTTGCCGATCCCGCCGCCGCCCCGCGTCGCCGTCGGCTGTGGCCGTGGCTGGCGCTGCTGCTGATCATCGCCGGCGGCGGCTGGTGGGCCTGGGACGCCTGGCAGCGGCTGCAGCAGGCCGAGCAGGGACGCGACGCCTGGCAACACGAGATCGAAACGCTGCAACGCAGCATCGACGGCCTCGGCAGCGAGCTGTCGACGCTGCGCGAGCGCCAGCGCGCCCTCGACAGCCGGCTGACCGACACCGGTTCCGGCCAGCGCGTGTTGCGCGAGGAAGTGCTCGGCCTCGGCGAGCGCGCCGCCCTGCTCGAAGACGCACTGGCGCGGCTGGCGCAGACCCGCCAGGAAGGCGCGCAGGCGATGCTGCTGGACGAGGCCGAATTCCTGCTGCTGACCGGCGAGGAGCGTCTGCACCTGTTCGGCGACGTCGAGGCGGCGATCCGCGCCTTCACCCTCGCCGACGCCGCCATCGGCGGCCTGCAGGAGCCGATCTACGCCACGCTGCGCCAGACCTTGGCGCAGGAAGTCGCCATGCTGCGCGCCCTGCCGGCCGATCCGCGTCCCGCGCTGCGCGCCGAACTGGCCGCGCTGCCCACCATCGCCGCCGGCCTGCCATCGTCCGATGAGCGTCGCGATACCAAGGCCGAGCGCTCGCGGCTGGCGCAACTGCTCGACCAGGTGGTCACCGTGCGCCGTCTGGACAGCGCCGACGCGCCGCTGTCGCCGATGGCGCGTTCGGCGCGGCTGTCGGCGCTGGGCCTGCAGGGGAGGCTGGCGCTGGCCGCCTTCGAGGACGGCGACACGCAAGGCTGGGCGCAGGGCATGCGTGCCGCGCGCGAACTGGCCGCGTCGTTGTTCGATGGCGAGGACGCCCGCGTGCGCGCCTTCCTCGACCGCCTCGACGCACTGGCCGAGATCAGCCCGCCTTCGCTGCCGACGCTGGGCGCAACCCTGCGCGAACTGCGCGGCCTGCGCGCCACCCGGCGGCTTAGCGCCCAGCGCGCGGCGACGCCGATCAGCCCGGTCGGCGCGTCAACGCCGACCACCATCGAAGCGACGCCCGGCACCAAGCCAGGCCCGGCGGACGGCGCATCCGCCATCGACGACGCGGCCGAGCCGCTCGACATCGAGGCCATCGACATCGACCAAGCCATCGAAGTCCCCGCCGACGAATCGGCGCAAGACGCTGACCGGATCGACGTCGAGTGAGCCTGTTCCGCCAACTGCTGATCCTGCTGGCGCTGGCCGCCATCGGTGCCTGGCTCTGGCATCTGCTGGCCGCCGATCCCGGCTATGTGCTGGTCGCCATCCGTGGCTGGAGCGTGGAGACCACGGTGGTGGTCGCGGTGATCGCCCTGATCCTTGCCTGGCTGGCGCTGCGCCTGCTGCTGTGGCTGTTGCGCACGCCATTCGATGTCTGGCGCCGCCAGCGCCGCCGCGTCGCCCGCGAAAGACTGGCCGGCGGCCTGCTGGCGCTGGAGGAAGGCCGCTGGAAGCAGGCCGACCGCCTGCTCGCCAAGGCCGCCTCCGACAACACCCTGCGCATCCCTGCCCTGCTTGCCGCCGGTCGCGCCGCCTTTGCCCGCGACGAGCCCGCGCGTGCCGCCAGCCTGCTCGCCGAGGCCAGCATGGCCGGTGGTGAACTGCCGGCGCGGCTGGTCGAGGCCGAGCACCTGTTGGCCAGCGGACAGGCCGAGCGCGCCGCCAACCTGCTGGAAGCCGCCGCCGGACGCGGCGAACTGTGCCCGCGCGGGCTGGAACTGCTGGCCCGCGCCCTGCTCGCCGCCGGCCGTCCGGCGGATGCGATGACGCACCTGCCGGCCCTGCATCGCAGCCACATCCGCGAAGGCGAGGCGATGGCCGATCTGGAGGCGGAGATCATCGCCCCCGCGCTGCGCGCCGCTGCCGACGAAGCCGAACTGGCCACGCACTGGAATTCCCTGGCTCGCGCCCAGCGGCTGCGCCCGGACCTGACCGACGCCTACAGCGCCCGCGCCGCCGAACTCGGCCTCGCCGATGCCGCCAGCGACGCCATCGTCAAGGCGATGAAAAAGGACTGGTCGGAACTCCTGGCGCGCCGCTTCGGCCTGGTCATCCACACCGACCGGCCCTCGGCGATCCGCCTCGCCGAACGTTGGCTGGCCGGGCACGAGGACAGCGCCGGCCTGCACCTGAGCCTGGGCCGGTTGTGCCAGCGCGAGCAGCTCTGGGGCAAGGCCGAGTCGCACCTGCAGAAGGCGCTGGCGCTGAACGGCGACGCCGAAACCTGGGAAGCCATCGCGCAGTACCACGTCGCCCGCGACGACGACGCCCGCGCCCGCCAGGCCTACGCCAATGCCCTGCGCGCCGCGCGCGGCGAGTCGGTCCAGCCGGTGCGGCGGATCGCCCGCGCCGACGCCCAGGAAGTGATCGCCGAGCAGCGCAGCAGCATGGGCGTGCCCCTGCTGCCCTCCGCCAACGATTGAGCGCGGCGCGGCGGCCGCGCGCGCTCAGCGTTCCAGGATCGCCGTCACCCCCATGCCGCCCGCCGTGCAGACGGAAATCAGCGCCCGGCCGCCGCCCTTTTCCTTCAGCAGCTTGGCCGCCGTGGCGATGATCCGCGCGCCGGTGGCGGCAAACGGATGGCCCAGCGCCAGCGAGGAGCCGACCACGTTGAGGCGCTCGCGGTCGATGCTGCCCAGCGGCGCATCCAGGCCCAGCCTGTCGCGGCAGAAATCGGCCGATTCCCAGGCCTTCAGCGTACACAGCACCTGGGCGGCGAAGGCTTCGTGGATCTCGTAGAAATCGAAGTCCTGCAGAGTCAGACCATTGCGCGCCAGCATCTGTGCCACCGCCCAGGCCGGGGCCATCAGCAGGCCCTCGCCGTGGACGAAATCCACCGCCGCCACCTGCGCATCGACCAGGTAGGCCAGCGGCTCGTGGCCATGCGCCCTGGCCCAGTCCTCCGAGGCCAGCAGCGCGGCCGAGGCACCGTCGGTCAGCGGCGTCGAGTTGCCCGCCGTCAGCGTGCCCTGGCCGGAGCGCTTGTCGAAGGCCGGCTTGAGCGCGGCCAGTTTCTCCACCGTGGTGTCCGGACGCAGGATGTTGTCGCGCTCCACGCCACGGAACGGTGCCACCAGGTCAGCGTAGAAGCCGCGCTCGAAGGCGGCGGCGGCGCGCTGGTGCGAGGTGGCGGCCAACTCGTCCTGGGCGGCGCGCTCGATGCCCCACTCCTTGGCCATCTGCTCGCAATGCTCGCCCATGCTCTTGCCGGTGCGCGGCTCGCCGACGTCGGGAAACTCCGGCTTCAGCTCGCCGAATGAAAAGCCCTTGAACGCCTTCAGCCGCTGGCCGAAGGTCTTCGCCATGTTGAGGTCGAGCAGACGCCGGCGCAGCCGCTTGTTGACCGCGATGGGCACGTCCGAGGTGGTGTCCGAGCCGCCGCCGACGCCGGCCTCGATCTGTCCCAGCGCGATCTTGTTGGCCACTGCGATGACGGTGTCGAGGCTGGTGCCGCAGGCGCGTTGCATGGTGATGCCCGGCGTCAGCGGCGACAGCCCCGACGACAGCGTCGCCTCGCGGCCGATGTTCCAGTCCGAGGAGTGCTTGAGCACCGCACCCATCGCCACCTCGCCCAACACCTCGCCATGCAGGCCGAAGCGCTCCACCAGCGCGCCCAGCGTGCGGATCGACATGCCGAGATTGCCGACATCGGCATAGGCCGTGTTGTTGCGACAGAACGGGATGCGCGCGCCGCCGAGCACGGCGACGGGACGGGCGGAACGGGCAGGCTTCATCGCGAAAGACTCGACTCGGGGCGGAAGACCGGATCATAGCGCGAGGCGGCTAGAGCGGTGACTCGGATGAAGAGCCGGGAATCGGGAATTGGGAATTGGGAATTGGGAATTGGAGAGCGAAGAGCGAAGAGCGAAGAGCGTGGAGCGAGAAGCGAATGCAGGAGCAGGACATCCTGCTCGGTGCTGCGCTGCTCATTCCTGTTCGTTGCTTGCGGCGAAGTAGGCCGGCATCGCTGGCCACAGGGTGAAGGCCCAGGATTTTTCACGGATCAGCGCCTGCCAGGTATCGGCGATGCGCTGCATCAGGTCGGGGTCGTCGGGGTCGAAGGGGCCTTCGATGCGCAGTTCGCGCCGCCCGCTGTCGAAATCCAGCGCCATCGTGAAGACCACCACCGGCACCCGCGCCTGGCGCGCGATCAGCAGCAGGCCCTCCGGCATGTGGCCGTCTCGACCGAACAGGCGCACCGGGATGGAGAAGCGCGTCTCCGTCGGCGGCACGTCCGGCGTGCCGATCACCCAGCGCCCGGCGGTCAGCGCATCGAGACTCTGCTTGACCGTGCCCGGTGCGTAGATCAGCGGCCCGCCGGAGGCGCGGGACAACTCGTTGAGGCGCAAATGACCGTACCAGTATCCCAGCCGTGCGCCACCCATCGAGCGCTTGCTGAAGCGCCCGGCCAGCACCGAAGAATGATGGCCGGCGTCGAGCAGCGCGCGAACGCCCCACATCCCCGCGCACCAATGAAAGAACGCGCCGACCGCCGGCGTTTCCAGCGCCGGCCAGTCACCGCGCCGATCCGAATGTCGAGGCAGCCAACGGCGTGCGCGACGTGTGCGCGAGAGCCAGAAATCGGCATGGTCGACCAAACGGCAAGCACGGTAACGCCAGGCCCAGCCATCCGGGTCGTCGATCTCCACCAGTCCCATCGACAGCGCCTGCGCCAGCGCTGGCCGCCACTCCTCCTCGTACAGTCCGGGGTAACGCGCCAACTGCTTCAGCAGCCGGTACGCCAGCGGCCAGGGCATGAAGACCGCCAACCCGGGCAGGAGGACATATTCCAGAAAACCGCGCAGCTCAAGTCGCAGGGCATGCAGAACAGACATCGGGCGGAAAGACCGGGCAGTGCTCAAGCAAGGGCCATCGGGAAGTCGACCCATGCCGCAGGCAATCCGCTCACGGCAACCACCCGTGACACAGCAGCGCGCTGGCATGTGCCGTGTGTGCCATCACTTCGATACGCTGCGGCGCGCTGCGACCGGCGGGCGAAGTTCGAAGACGCCAGCCGGAGTGCAGCATGTGCGCGGCCTTATAGGGCTCGGCCGCATCTGGCCGTTCAATGCGGATGCCTTCGCCGGCACCGAGCCGTCCGCCGGCGAACGGCAGGTTTTCTGCCTGTCCGATGCGCGCGCCGGCTCCGTCCATGCAGCGCACCACCGCCTGCCGGAAACGCAGATCGGCGGCCAGCGCATCGGCCTGCCGGCGCAACCCGTCGGGGGCATCCGTCCTCATCGCAACGCTTCTCCTTGCAGGCCACGCACGCCGAACCCGGTCAGCGGCAACTCGGCTACACTTCCGGCAAGCCAAACCCGCCGGTCTGCGCGAACCGCGTCGGCAATGCCGCCCACGCCGGCCTTTGCGCCTTGCCGACGGCACCGGCGCGCAAGGATAACCGGATCGCCCGGCCTTCGCCCTGGCGCGGCGACCCATCCCGCGACCCGCCCTGCCCACCATGACCCAACCCATCCACAGCTTCGGCGTTCTCGCCCTCGAACTGTCCGTCGACGGCGACGCCGGCCGCGTGGTACTGGAGCGCGACGCGGCGCAGGCGCTGTCTGCCGCGCTTGGCGACGATCTGCGCCGGTTGCTGCCGGGCGTGGAAGCGCTCGACGCCGGCATCGCCGCCGCCGGTTTCGATCCGGCCGAGCTGCTGCGGCCGGGTTGGCCGGTGCATGCGGCGCTGGGCGAGCTGACCACGGCCGCGCCGGGTCGGCGTGGCGGGCGGCTGATCGTGTTCGGTGGCCACGAAGGCCGCATGGCGGCACCGGCGCTGCAACCGGATCCGGCGCTGGCCGGCGCTGCGCTGCGCCTGCTGCCGTTCTCCCTCGGCGGCGAGGCGGCGGCCATCGCGGCAGTCAGTCGGCACATGGAGGAGCGCCTGCTCGACCAGGGCATGGCCTCGGCGGAACTCGCCCTGCAATGCCAGGACGCCTTCGGCCTGCGCCTGGAGCATGCGCGCTGGATGAGCCTGCACGATCTGTGCGCGATGACGGCGATGCAGTACCAGCACGCCGGCATGGAGGGCTGCTGGCGGCTGATCGAAGCCGCCCTGCTGGCACCGGACGGCGAGGAATGGCTGCGCGAGGCGGGCGAGCCGCTGGCGCTGTATCGACAGGGCCAGGTCGGCATCGCCGAGCCGCCGGACGATGACGCCGATGCCGAGGAACTGCGCTGGCGGGCGCGGCGCATGCAGGCGGTGCTGGCCGCCCATGGCATCCGTGCCACCCGCCATGCCGTGGCCGCCGGCGGCGACGCCGAGGCGACCCTGCGGCCATCGCTGCAATAGGCCTCAGGGCAGGCGGAAATCCAGCTTCGGCAACTGCGCGCGGGCGCGTCGGCGGCGATAGCGGACGAAGGCGAGCACGAACAGCGGCCCGCCGGTATCGGCCAGGGCCAGGAGGCCGGCGACCAGGGTGATGCCGCTGCCGGCACCGGCGAGCAGGATCGCGCCCAGCAGCAGCGCGGTGCCGAGCGCCGGAATGCCGACCGGCACCACCGGCGGCCAGTGGCCTTCGCGCAGTCGGAAGGTGAGCGTGCACAGCGCGCTGAAATGGAAGTTCAGCCCGGCGACGAAGGCACCGGCAAGAAACAGCAGCATCGTCAGGGTGGTCATGTCCTTGCCTCCTTGCGCCTGCGCTTCACCTTCCTGCTCCTGCCCTGTCGATGCCGTCCATCAGCGGTTGGTCAACTGGATTTCGATACGCCGATTGCGCGCCAGCGCGGCCTCGTCACTGCCCCGATCGAGCGGATGGAACTCGCCGAAACCATTGGCCGCCAGCCGTTGCGGCGGGATGCCGGCGGCCGCCAGACGCTTGACGATGGCGATGGCGCGCGCGCTCGACAGCTCCCAATTGCTGGGGAAACGGTCGGTGCCGATCGGCAGGCGGTCGGTATGGCCGTCGATGCGCAGCACCCAGTCGATGTCGTCGGGAATCTGTGCCGTCACCTCGCGCAGCGTCGCCGCCAGGCGGTCGATCTGGCGCAGGCCCTCGGCACCGATCTCGTCCGAGCCGGACGGGAACAGCAAGGCCGCCGGCACCACGAAGCGGTCGCCGACCACGACGATGTCGTCGCGCTCGCCCAATGCCTCGCGGAGCTTGCCGAAGAAGTCGGAGCGATAGCGCGCCAACTGGTTCACCTTGTCGGCCAATGCCAGGTTGAGCTGCCTGCCGAGATCCTCGATCTGCGCGTCCTTGGCGCGGTCCTTGGCATTGGCCAGTTCCAGCGCGGCGCTGATCTCGTCGAGCTGGCTGCGCAGCGCCGCCATCTGCCGGTTGAGCAGTTCGACCTGCGCCGCGCTCTTCGCCGACAGCTCGGTCTGCGTCGCCAGTTGCTCGCGGGTGGTCTCGATTTCGGCCAGCCGGGAGGCGATTTCCGCTTCCAGTTGCCGCTTCAGTTCGGCCAGCGCATTGATATCGGCAGCCAGCCGCGCGGCCTCCTCGCGGCTGCCTTCGAGCTGCGCCTGGGTTTGCGTGAGTAAGGCGCTGGCGTCGTCCAGGCGCAGTTGCAGGCCGTCGCGCGCGCCCTCGGTGCGGGCCAGCGATGCGCCCAGTTCGCCGATCCGCGCCTGCGCCTGCGCCTTGGCTTCGCGCTCCATCGACAGCGTGTCGGCCAGCGCGGCCAGTTCGGCGTTGAGACGCGACAGCGCCTTGTCGCGGCCGCTGATGGCATCGGACAGCACGTACTGGCCGATGGAGAAGATCAGCAGCACGAACACCAGCACCAGCAGCAACGAGGCCAGAGCATCGACGAAGCCAGGCCAGAAGTCGATCCCGCGCCGGCGTCGGGCGGCAATCGCGCTCATCTCAGCGTTCGCCGCGCTGGCCGTCCAGCGCCGCCGACAGGGTGCGCGAGAGCAGGCGGAACTCGGCCCGCAGTTCCTCGTTCATGCCGCCGCCCTGGGCCAGTTGGCGCAGCACGCCGCGCAGTTCGCCCTGGGTTTCCGCCAGTCGGGCCAGTTGGGCGTTCAGTTCGCCGATCTGCTCGGCATTGCCGCGCCGCTCGCGCTCGCTTTCCACCAGTGCGCGCTGCATGCGCTCCAGGCCATCGGCGGTCTGCTCCAGCAGCGCCTGCACGTAGGACGGCACCGAGGCATCGCCCTCGCCCACCGCGCCGCCGGAGGACAGCCGCGTCATGCCGGACAGCCAGTCCTCCAGTTCGGCATAGAAGCGGTTGCCGGCGCGCCCGGCGAACAGGTCGAGCAGGCCCACCACCAGCGAACCGGCGAGGCCGAACAGCGACGAGGAGAAGCTGGTCGCCATCCCGCCCAGCGGCTCGCGCAGGTGCTCCTTCAGCGACTCGAACATCGCCACCGTGTCGCCGCCGCCGGACATCCCGGCAATGATGTCGGCCACCGAGGCGATGGTGGTGAGCAGGCCCCAGAAGGTGCCGAGCAGGCCGAGGAAAATCAGCAGCCCGGTCAGGTAGCGGCTGAGGTCGCGCTGTTCCTCCAGCCGCAGATACACGCTGTCGAGCAAGGAGCGCATCGACGCCGTGGACAGGGTCTTCGGCGCGCGCTCGTCGCGGGCGAACATCCGCGCCATCGGCGACAGCAGCACCGGCCTCACGCTGGGCGGACGCTCCGGATTGCTGCGGCGGAAGCCCTCGATCCAGCGCACCTCGCGTTGCAGGCGCAGCGCCTGGAGCAGGTTGACGGCGATGCCGACGCCGAGCACGGCGAGGATCAGCGCGTTGAAGACCGGCGCGGCAGAGAACGCCCGCAGCAACGGCGAGAACAGCAGCGCGGCCACCACGCCCAGAGCGGCGAGGATGGCCAGCATCACAAACAGCGCGCGGATCGGCTGGCTCATGCGGGCTTTCCGGATTGTCGGTGATCGTCATTGCCCCGTGGCTGCCTGCGCCCGGGGTCGCTTGTCTGGTCCGGCCGCCATGCACGGGACGCCCGTCTTGAGGACGCCGACGCGCACGTTCGGCCGGTCCGCCAGTGACCACACCGGCAGGGTTCGGTTCCCGTCTGCATTAAGCGCTGGCTCAGGGTGCGCAGCGATTCGCTGCCGGCGGCGACGTCCTGCATCAACGCTCCGACGCACCGCTGTCGAAGTAGTCGCGGCGGGTGAACAGGTTGGGCCGCACCAGGTCGACGAAGGCACGCGCATGCGGGCTCAGGTACTTGCCCTTGCGGATCACCAGGCCGTAGCTGCGCGGCGGGAAATACTCGCGCACGTTGCGAATGGCGAGGTGCTGGCGGTCGGCCTCGGCGAGGCAGATGCCGGTGACGATGGAAATGCCCAGGCCCATCGCCACGTACTGCTTGATGATCTCCCAGCCGCCGATCTCCAGCGCCACCGTGTACGGCACGCGGCGCTGCTGGAACACCAGGTCGACCAGCCGATAGGTGGTCAGCCGCTGCGGCGGCAGGATCAGCCCGTACGGCGACAGATCCTCCAGCCGCAGGTCCTGCTTGGCCGCCAGCGGATGGTCCAGCGGGGTGATCAGCATCGGATCGAAACTGTGCGTGGCGGCGTAATCGATGTCGTTGGGCACGTCCAGCATCGAGCCGACGGCGAGGTCGACCTCGTCGGAGCGGATGCGCGCCAGCCCGTCGGCACCGGTCACGTTGTGCAGCTTGAGCTGGATCTCCGGATAGCGCTCGCGGAACGCCTGCACCAGCGGCGGCAGCAGGTAGAGGATGGTGGAGCTGCCGGCGGCAATGTTGACCTCGCCGACATCCAGACCCTTGAGGCGACGCTGGAACTCGCCCTCGATGTCGTCGATGCCGTCGATCAGCGGACGCGCGATCTCGTACAGCACCTCGCCCTCGCGGGTCAGCGCCAGCCGCCGACCGAGGCGCTCGAACAGCGCCAGGCCGATCTCCGACTCCAACGCCCCCAGTTGCAGGCTCACCGCCGGCTGGCTGAGGAACAGCGCCTCCGCCGCCCGCGTCACCGAACCCAACCGGGCAACATGACAGAACGCCCGCAATTGCTTGAGTTTGTTGCCTTTGTAGTAGTGAGTCATTGAAGAGCCGGGAATCGGGAATGGGGAATTGGGAATTGGTGAAGAGCGCAGGGGGTGCGGAGGAGCCCCGGTTGAGGCGGGCTGGTGGGTGATGGTGTCGGGTGTGAGAGCGGGCGCATCCACAGCGTAGCGCTGGGTCTGGCCTGCTGCTGACGATTCCCGATTCCCGATTCCCGATTCCCGGCAACTCTATGAATTTCCGATTGTATTAAAAAATCTTATCACCAGCATTGAAACATTTGCTTTCCAAACGACGGTCTGCGTGCATAAGGTCATGCCCCATGGTGCAGTGCAACGGAGAACGAGCATGACGGCGGTGATGACGCAGGCGGCAACTCTTCTGGACAGTCGGCTGGGTGGGCCGGCGGTGGACAGCGTGCTGACCGCCGAGGCGCTTGCGCTGTTGACCGACCTGCACCGTCGGTTCGAGCCGACCCGCCAGGCGCTGCTGGCTGCCCGCCGGGCGCGACAGCAGCGTTTCGACGCCGGCGAGCTGCCGGACTTCCGTGCCGACACCCGCTCCATCCGCGACGGCGACTGGCGCGTCGGGCCGATCCCGGCGGCGCTGCAGGACCGTCGCGTCGAGATCACCGGGCCGGTCGACCGCAAGATGATCATCAACGCGCTGAACTCCGGCGCCAAGGTGTTCATGGCCGACTTCGAGGACTCCACCAGTCCGACCTGGACCAACCTGATCGACGGCCAGGTCAATCTGCGCGACGCCGTCGCCGGCGACATCACCTTCACTGCCCCCGCTTCCGACGACGGAAAGCCGGGCAAGCATTACGCGCTCAGCGCCGACAGCCGCACCGTGCTGATGGTGCGCCCGCGCGGCTGGCACCTCGACGAGAAGCATCTGTTGATCGACGGCCAGCCAGTCTCCGGCGGCCTGTTCGACCTCGCCCTGTTCGCCCTGCACAACGGCAAGGCGCTGCACGCCCGTGATCGCGGCCCGTACTTCTATCTGCCCAAGTTGCAGGCGATGGAAGAGGCCGCGCTGTGGGACGAGGCGATGGGCGCGGTCGAGCAGCACATCGGCCTGCCGGCCGGGACGATGAAGGCCACCGTGCTGATCGAAACCCTGCCGGCGGTGTTCGAAATGGACGAAATCCTGCACGCGCTGCGCCGCCGCATCGTCGGCCTCAACTGCGGCCGCTGGGACTACATCTTCAGCTACATCAAGACCTTTCGCCGCCACGCCGACCGTGTGCTGCCGGAGCGCGGCCAGGTGCCGATGACCACGCCCTTCCTCAAGAGCTATTCGGAACTGCTGATCCGCACCTGCCACCGGCGCGGCGCGCATGCGATGGGCGGCATGGCGGCGCAGATCCCGATCAACAACGACCCGGCCGCCAACGAAGCGGCGCTGGCGCGGGTGCGTGCCGACAAGCTGCGCGAGGCGAGCGCCGGCCATGACGGCACCTGGGTCGCGCATCCGGCGCTGATCCCCATCGCCCAGGCCATCTTCGACGAGCACATGGCGCAGCCCAACCAGGTCGCCAGCGCGCCACGCGAGGACGTGAAGGCCGACCGCGACACGCTGATCGCCCCGGCCGTCGGCACCATCACCCGTGCCGGCTTCGAGGGCAACATCGATGTCTGCGTGCGCTACCTCGCCGCCTGGCTGGACGGCCTCGGCTGCGTGCCGATCCACCACCTGATGGAAGACGCCGCGACGGCAGAAATCTCCCGCGTGCAGCTCTGGCAATGGCTGCACGTCGGCGGACAGACGCTGGACGACGGCACGCCGATCGACTTCGCCCTGTTCGACCTCGCCCTGTCCGGTGTCGCCGAACGCCTGCCCGATTCCGGCCTGCCCGGCCAGACCCGCATCGCCGACGCCGTCCACATGCTCGGCGAGTTCACCCACGCCGAAGAACTGGCCGACTTCATCACCCTGCCCGCCTACGCACAGATCTGATCACAGCGCCCAACCCGAATCACCAATCACCAATCCCGAGGAACCACCGATGACCACCTACCAGCAACAGATCGACGCCCTGCAAAACGACTGGAACAGCAACCCGCGCTGGAAGCTGGTCAAGCGCCCGTACTCCGCCGCCGACGTGGTCCGTCTGCGCGGCAGCGTGCAGCCCGAGCACACGCTCGCCAAGCGCGGCGCGGAAAAGCTCTGGAAGCTGGTCAACGGCGAGGCGAAGAAGGGCTACGTCAACGCCTTCGGCGCGATTTCCGCCGGCCAGGCGATGCAGCAGGCCAAGGCCGGCCTGGAAGCGGTATACCTGTCCGGCTGGCAGGTCGCCGCCGACGGCAACAGCAGCGAAACCATGTACCCGGACCAGTCGCTGTATGCGTATGACTCGGTGCCGACGATGGTCCGCCGGATCAACAACACCTTCCAGCGCGCCGATGAAATCCAGTGGAAGAACCTCATCGACGGCAAGCTGAAGCAGGACGATGCCATCGACTTCTTCCTGCCCATCGTCGCCGATGCCGAGGCCGGTTTCGGCGGCGTGCTCAACGCCTACGAACTGATGAAGAACATGATCGTCGCTGGTGCCGCCGGCGTGCATTTCGAGGACCAGCTCGCCGCGGTGAAGAAGTGCGGCCACATGGGCGGCAAGGTGCTGGTGCCGACCGGCGAAGCGGTGCAGAAGCTGGTCGCCGCGCGCCTCGCCGCCGACGTGCTCGGCGTGCCGACCATCGTATTGGCACGCACCGATGCCGAGGCCGCCAACCTCATCACCTCCGACCATGACGCCAACGATCAGCCCTTCCTGACCGGCGAGCGCACCTCCGAAGGTTTCTACCGGGTGAAAAACGGCCTGGAACAGTCGATCTCGCGCGGCGTCGCCTATGCCCCCTACGCCGATCTGGTCTGGTGCGAAACCGGCACGCCCGACCTCGGCTTCGCCCGCGAATTTGCCCAGGCCGTGCTGGCCAAACATCCCGGCAAGCTACTCTCCTACAACTGCTCACCGAGCTTCAACTGGAAGAAGAACCTCGACGACAGGACCATCGCCCGCTTCCAGGACGAGTTGTCCGCGCTCGGCTACAAGTACCAGTTCATCACCCTGGCCGGCATCCACATCAACTGGTTCAACACCTTCCAGTTTGCCCACGACTACGCCCGCGGCGAGGGCATGCGCCACTACGTCGAGCAGGTGCAGGAACGCGAATTCGCCGCCCGCGAGAAGGGCTACACCTTCGTCAGCCACCAGCAGGAAGTCGGCGCCGGCTACTTCGATGATGTCACCACCGTGATCCAGGGCGGCGCATCCAGCGTCACCGCGCTGACCGGCTCGACCGAGGAAGAACAGTTCTACGACGACCGCAAGCAGGCGGTGGCCTGACCTCGAACACCCGGACCACCACAACAACACGACCCCGCTTCGGCGGGGTCGTTCGTTTGGCCTACCGTTCTGTTGAGGCCGACTGCGCGCTCACTGCATCCGCAGCGCGGTTTCCATCACGGGCTTAGCCCAGTCCGGGATGCTGCGCAGCGTGTCGGCGTCGGTGCGCGAGGTGATCTGTCCGTTTTCCATTTGCAGCAGCAGGCGGGGGTTGGGCATGGGTTGGCCGATGAGCGCATCCACGCTGTTGTCGTAGACCATCAGTTCCACCAGGTGCGGCATCAGGCTGATCAAGTTCATCAGCGAGGAGGTGTAGCGCTCGCGGATTTTCTGCTCCGGGATGTCGTGGCCGCCGCGGGCCACGCGCGCTCGCACACGCGCCAGGTGCCGCTCCGGCGAGTCCAATCCGCAGTACCACATCAACTGGTCGTGGCTGGCGGCAGCGTCAAGCAGCCGGGCCGGAATGGAGTTGCCGCCCAGCGTGGTTTCAAAGGCATGGTTGCGACCGTTGTCGATGGCCAGTTGCAGTCGCCGCATGCCTTCCTGCCAAGCCTGGGCATTGGCATCTAATTGGGTGCAGGCCGTGGCGGTCATCAAGTCACGGGCGTAATCGTCCGGATTGAACCAGGCGAAGCCTCTGCGCCGTAGATAGTCGCCACCCACGGAACTTTTTCCCGCTCCGTTGACGCCCGCCAAAACAAGAATCCGGGGCCGGGGCACCGCTCAGAACTCGCGTCCGGTGAAGATCTTGCCGTCCAGATCGGTCGGCGCAGCGAACATGTCGTTCAGTACATCGTGTGCAGTCGGCCCATTGAGCCAGGCCAGCCGCGCGTCATATTCGCGCCGCAGGCCTTCCATCGCCGCGTCGCTGCCGCGCTGCAGGCGTTCGTATTCGGCCACCGGGACGATCACCGCTTCGGGCCGGCCGTGATTGGTGATGACCACGCCGCCTTCGTGCTGCACGGTTTCCATCACGCCGCGCCAGCCGAGCTTCTTCACATCCGACGCCGGGGTGCGCGGGAGGTCGTCGAGCGGGCCGTAATGATTGGGGCGGGACTCGGACATGGCGGGGCTCTCCTTGGTCGGGAGGCCAATATACCCTTTTTTGCCGGATTAGCCTGAATGGCAACAGCGATCAACCGCCAACAAGCGGCTGGCGGTTTGCTGGCATGATGCCCGCCCCGCTTTCCGAGCCCCGCCGCCACCTTCCGATGTCCCGTCCCACTCTGACACCAGCCACCCGCATGGGCCTGTCGATCGCCCTGGCGACCGGGCTGTACGGGATTTCCTTCGGCGCGCTGGCGGTGGCGTCGGGGCTGGATGTCTGGCAGACGATGGCGCTGAGCCTGCTGATGTTCACCGGCGGCTCGCAGTTCGCCTGTATCGGCGTGATCGGCGGCGGCGGAACCGGCGCGGCGGCGCTCGGCGCAGCCAGCCTGCTCGGCATCCGCAATGCGGTCTACGCGGTGCAGGTGAATCGCCTGCTGCGGCCGCGCGGCTGGCGGCGGCTGCTGGCGGCGCACATCACCATCGACGAATCCACCGCGACGGCGCTGGCACAGGACGCGCCGGCGGAACAGGCGCGCGGGTTCTGGGTCGCCGGGCTGGGCGTGTTTTTTCTGTGGAACCTGTTCACTGCGCTGGGCGCGGTGTTGGGCGACGTGGTCGGCGATCCGCGCCAATGGGGACTGGACGGCGCGGCAGTGGCCGCCTTCATCGGTCTGCTGTGGCCGCGCCTGAAGGGTGCCGGGCCGGTGGCGCTGGCGGTGCTGTGCGCGCTGGCCACAGCGCTGAGCCTGCCGTGGCTGCCGCCGGGCGTGCCCATCCTGGTGGCGGCGGCGGTGGCGGCGTTGTGGGGCGCATGGGTGCCGGCGGCAGCGGAGCGTGCGGATCGATGAGCGCGACCTGGTCGTGGCTGCTGCTGGCCTGCGCGGCGGCCTTCGCCACCAAGCTGGCCGGCTTCCTGATGCCGGCGCGCTGGCTGGACGGCCCGCGCACCCGGCGCATCGCGACCACCGTCACCATCGGCCTGCTGGCCTCGCTGGTGCTGGTCAACACCTTGGCCGACGGCCAGCGGCTGGCGCTGGATGCGCGCCTCGGCGCATTGCTGGCGGCCATCATCGCCCTGCTTTGCCGCGCGCCGTTCCTGCTGGTGGTGCTGATCGGTGCGGCCGCCGCGGCGGTCTTGCGCTGGGCGGGTCTCGGCTGACCGCCGCTGCGCTCAATCCGCGCCCATCCAGTCGCCGACGAGAGAACTGACCAGCATCGCCAGCACGCCCCAGAAGGCGACGCGCAGGGCACCGCGCGGCAGCGATGCGCGACCGATCCGCGCCGCCAGCGCGCCGGAGCCGAGCAGGCCCAGCACGGTGGCGATCATCACCGACTTGTCAAGCCAGCCGGGCGAAGCCAGCACGGCTGCGAACAGCGGCAGCATGGCCCCGCTGGCGAAGGCCAGCGCGGAGGAGGCAGCGGCCTGCAGCGGCCGTGCGCGCCAGGTCGGCGTGATGCCGAGTTCATCGCGGGCGTGGGCGGCGAGCGCGCCGCGCGCGGTCAGCGCCTGCGCCACCTCCCGGGCGAGTTCGATCTCCAGCCCGCGCCGGACGTAGATGTCGGTGAGCTCCTGCAACTCCTGCGCCGGCGCTTCGCGCAGTTCGATGCGTTCTTCCTCCAGCGCCGCCGCCTCCATGTCGGCCTGCGATTTCACCGAGACGTACTCGCCGGCGGCCATCGACATCGCCCCGGACGCCAACCCGGCGATGCCGGCGAGGATGCTCATCGACGCACCGACGCCGCTGGCCTCGACACCGACGATCAGCGCGGCAGTGGAAACGATGCCATCGTTGGCACCGAGCACGGCGGCGCGCAACCAGCCGACGTGGCGGATCGAATGGCGGCTGACGTAGCTCCCAGGCATGCGCGCAACCTCGGATGGACGGACCCGGACATGGTAGCCGCTGTCACCGGCCGGGAATAGGCAGCGGTGTACACTGCGCCCGCCCTGCCCTGTGGAGATCAGCGATGCGTGACGGCCTGTTGCTGCGGACCCTTTCCTGCCTGAGCCTGGCCGCCGCGCTCGGCGCCTGCGCCACCACCGACGGCCGCCCGCCCGCCGACCCGGCACCGACGGCCAGCGCCGTGGTCGCCGCGCACGACAACCTCAACGCCACGCTGTGGATGCAGCACTCGGCGGAATACGTCGCCACCCTGCGCGGCGTGTTCGCCCAGGCCGAGCAACAACTCGACGCCGCCCTGGCCGATCCGGACTGGGACGCCCTGCCGATCGAGGACCGCCGGCTCGGCAGCGGCTTCGAGGATCTGCCGCCGGCGATCATCGTCGACGCCGACGAGACGCTGATCGACAACAGCCCATTCCAGGCCCGCGCCATCCGCGACAACCAGCCGTTCGAACTGCAACGCTGGGAAGCCTGGACCAACGAGCGCCGCGCCCGCGCCCTGCCCGGCGCGCTGGAGTTCGCCCGTCACGCCGCCGAGCGCGGCGTCACCGTGTTCTACGTCACCAATCGCGGCCACGAGAAGGAACGCGACGCCACCGCCGACAACCTGCGCACGCTGGGCTTCCCGGTGTCCGAGAACCTCGACAACCTGCTGCTGCTGGGTGACCCGCGCGCACCGGCCAGAGAGAAGGGCGAGCGCCGCAAGTGGGTCGGCGAGCGCTACCGCGTGCTGCTGATGCTGGGCGACAACCTCGGCGACTTCATCGACGGCGTATCCGCCGACGCCGACACCCGCGCCCGCCGCGCCGCGCCCTACGCACAATGGTGGGGCAAGCGCTGGTTCATGCTGCCCAATCCCGCCTATGGCAGTTGGGAGAGCGCCATCCAGCGCGCCTGCGACCTCGAACTGCGCCAGCGCGACGCCCGCGCCTGCGCCCGATCCACCCTGCGCACCGACTGAGATGCCCGCCATCGCCGCCGAGCAACGGCTGATCTTCGCCCTGGATGTCGACGCCGGCAGCGAGGCCATCGCCTGGGTCGACCGCCTCGGCGACGCCGTCCACTTCTACAAGATCGGCATGGAACTGCTGGCCTCGGGCGATTATTTCCGCGTGCTGGATGCGCTCGCCGAACGCAGCAAGTCGATCTTCGTCGATCTGAAGTTCCATGACGTGCCGGCCACCGTGGCCGCCGCCGTGCGCCGGTTGGCGCAGTGGCCGGTGCGCTTTTGCACCGTGCACAGCTATTCCGCCATGCTGCGCGCCGCCGCCGCCGAGAAGGGCGACCTGCGCCTGCTGGCAGTAACCGTGCTGACTTCGATGGACGAGTCCGATCTGCGCGACCAGGGCGTCGCCGGCAATCCGCAGGACGTCGCCATCGCCCGCGCCCGCGCCGCGCACGCGGCGGGTTGCGACGGCGTGATCGCCTCCGGTCGAGAAGCCGCCGCGATCCGTGCCGCGACGGACGCCGATTTCCTCATCGTCTGTCCCGGCATCCGCGCCGCCGATGAGGCCGGTCGCGACGACCAGAAGCGCACCCTGAGCGCCGCCGAGGCCATCGCCGCCGGTGCCGATCACCTCGTGGTCGGTCGGCCGATCCGTCAGGCGGCCGACCCGGTGGCCGCCGCCTGGGCCCTGCGCGCGGATATCGAACGCGCACTGCTCACGCAAAATCAATGACTTATCTTCAGTTACCTCAAGTGTTGCATTAGATATCATGCGCAGGTAGCATTCTTTTCGGCCCTGGCCGCGCCATGCCGCTTCTCATGGCGACACCGACGACAAGCCCTGCGTCGATAATCACAACCAGATGATCCGGACCACCGGACCCTTGCGCGGGAGGCATGATGCCTCCCGTTTTGTTTTTCCGCCGTCGCCAGTGGCCTGCGCCCGGCTGAATCCGCCACCGCCATGCACGACTTCCTGCCCACGGCGCGGATCGGGCGATCTGCTAGAGTCCGCGCCGCGTGCCCTTTCAACCCCTCGCCACCGGAGCCCACGATGAAGCGTTTGATTGCCCTGTCCCTGTCCACCCTGCTCGGCTGCGGGCTGGTCGCCTGTTCCTCGGAAGCGCCGCAGCAGGCCGCCTCCAGCGCGTCGCTGCAATCCGACGGCCCGGCCGACGTCGCGCCGCGCATCGCCCAGGACCTGAAGACCAACAACCTGCTCGGCGCCGTGCAGGCGATGCTGCCGCCGGATGCCTTCGCGGAAATGAAGAAGGAGTACGAGGACGCGCGCAAGGAAGAGCCTTCCGATGAAGATCGCGCCGAATTCGCCACCATGATGACCAAGTTCACCGAGGCCGACGCCGAGGCCAAGCTGGCTGCCGAACTGGAACCGCTGTTGCAGAAGTTCGAAACCGAGATGGCCGCCCAGCTTCCCTTCATGGTGGCGATGGGCCAGGGCTTCGCCCAGCAGTGGTTGCAGGAAGAAACCACCCTGACCGAGGCGCAGAAGGCGCAGGCGTCGGGCCTGCTCACCGCCACCGGCAACTGGCTGCAGAGCGTCAAGTTCGCCGACCGCGAACTCGCCCGCCAGGCCATCGCCAGGACCGTCGAAACCGCCCGCGCGCTCGAACTCAAGACCCTCGACGAGGCCCGCGCGCTGAGCTTCGAGGACAGCATGGGCAAGTTCGGCATCGCCTTTGCCGGGGCCAAGGACGTGCTGGCGCTGTACGGCCTGAAGATCGACGACGCGCTCGGCAGCGTGAACGCCAAGGTGGTCAGCGAGGAGGGCGACCAGGCCACGGTGGCGGTGTCCTACCGCCTGTTCGACCAGCCGCTGGAAATGGAAACCAGCATGATCCGCCAGGATGGCCGCTGGTACGGCAAGGACGCGCTGGAGTCGATCAAGTCGGCGGCCGAGGACGAGGCGGATGCCGAGTCCGATGAGGCTGAAGTCGACGCGCAGGCCGAAGTTTTCAGCGAAGAGGACTGATCGACCCTCCGCGCCCGGTGCGTCGGGCGCGGATAATGTCGGCATGACGACCTCCCACTCCTCCTCCCGCGCGCCCTGGTACTGGCGCGCGCTGGGCAAGCTGATCGCACCTTGGCTGGCGATCCGGCTCGATCCGCCGCAACCGGCGCAATCGGCGGCGCTGCCGGACGACCTGCCGGTGTGCTACGTGATCGAGCGCTACGGCCTGTCCAACACACTGATCCTGCAGCAGGCCTGCCGCGAGGCCGGCCTGCCGCTGCCGCTGGCACCGATGGCCGGCGGCGACCTCGGCGGCAAGTCGCGCGCCTTCTTCGCCGTCTGGCGTCGCCAGGGTTTCCTGTTCGGCCGGCCGCGCAACCGCACCCATTCCGACGTGCTGGCGCGGCTGGTCACCAGCTTGCACGCGCAGCCCGAACTCGATGTCCGGCTGCTGCCGGTGTCGATCTTCGTCGGCCGTGCGCCGGACCGGCAAAGCGGCTGGTTCCGCGTGCTGTTCTCGGAAAACTGGTCCCTGGTCGGTCGCTTCCGCCGCTTCATGGCGGTGCTGCTGAACGGTCGCAACACCATCGTGCAGTTCTCCGCGCCGCTGTCGCTGCGCGAGGCGCTGGCCGGGGGGCAGTCCGCCGAGCGCGACGTGCGCAAGGTCTCGCGCGTGCTGCGCGTACACTTCCGCCGCGTCCGCGAGGCGGTGATCGGGCCGGACCTCTCGCACCGTCGCATGCTGGTCGACGGCGTGCTCGACGCCGCGCCGGTGCGCCAGGCCATCGCCGATCAGGCGCGCCGCGACAGCATCGCCTACGAAAAGGCCTACAGCCGCGCCCGTGGCTATGCGATGGAGATCGCGGCCGATTACTCGCATCCGGTGGTGCGTTCGCTGTCCTTCGTCCTGCGCGGGTTCTGGAACAAGCTCTACGACGGCATCGAGGTGCATCACCTGGATACGCTGAAGCGGGTCGCGCCGGGCAACGAAATCATCTACGTGCCCAGCCACCGCAGCCACATCGACTACCTGCTGCTGTCCTACCTGCTGTACCAGAACGGCATCGTGCCGCCACACATCGCCGCCGGCGTCAACCTCAACCTGCCGCTGGTCGGCCCGGTGCTGCGTCGCGGCGGGGCCTTCTTCCTGCGCCGCAGCTTCCGCGCCAACCCGCTCTATTCGGCCGTTTTCAGCGAGTACGTCGCCAGCCTGATCTCGCGCGGCGTGTCCATCGAGTATTTCATCGAGGGCGGGCGCTCGCGTACCGGACGGCTGCTGACGCCCAAGGCCGGGATGCTGGCGATGAGCGTGCGCGCCTTCCTCAAGCAGCCGCGCCGGCCGGTGGTGTTCCAGCCTGTCTACATCGGCTACGAAAAGGTGATGGAGGGCAAGAGCTACCAGGCGGAACTGTCCGGCAAGCCCAAGCGCAAGGAATCCCTGCTTGGCCTGCTGCGCGCCTTCGGCGTGCTGCGCCATCGCTACGGCAAGGTGGCGGTCAGCTTCGGCGAGCCGATCGCGCTGGAAAGCGTGCTCGCCGGCCATTCGCCGAGCTGGCGTCAGGACGCCCAGGCCGAGCCGGCGCAGCGCCCGGCCTGGTTCAATGCCGCCGTCGATGACCTCTCCACGCGCATCCAGGTGGAGATCAACCGCAGCGCCGACGTCAACCCGATCAACCTGCTCGCCCTGTGCCTGCTGGCGACGCCGAAGTACGCGATGGCGGAAAGCGACCTGATCCCGCTGATCGAGCTGTACCGCGAACTGCTGCGCGACACCATCGCGCTGGAACGGGTCACGGTGACGGCGCTGCCGGCCGCCGAGATCATCGCCTATGGCGAGCGCATGGACGTGCTGCAGCGCATCCCCCATCCGCTGGGCGACGTGATCGCCCTGCGCGAGGACACCGCCGAACTCCAGGCCTATTACCGCAACAACGTGGTGCATCTGTTCGCGGCGTCGAGCTGGGTCGCCTGCTGCTTCCAGAACAACCGCCGGATGAGCCGCTCCGCCGTGCTCCGTCTCGGCCAGTTGATGTATCCGTTCATCCGCGCCGAGCTGTTCCTGCCGTGGACCGAGGAGGAGTTCGGCCAGCGCATCGAGGCGGTGATCGATGCCTTCGCCCGCCACGGCCTGTTCAGCCACGATCCGGGCAGCGGCGCGCTGCAGCGCGGTCCCGGCCAGACCGACGAGGTGTTCCGCCTGCGCGTGCTGGCGCACGGCCTGTTGCAGACCTTCGAGCGCTATTACATCGCCATCTCGGTGCTGGTGAAGAACGGCCCGGGACGGGTTTCTTCCGGTGAACTGGAAACCCTGTGCCATCTCACCGCGCAGCGCCTGTCGCTGCTGTATTCGCAGTCGGCACCGGAGTACTTCGACAAATCGCTGTTCCGCGCCTTCATCGGCATGTTGCGCGAAAGCCGGCTGGTCCGCGTCAATGCCGACAACAAGCTGGAATACGACGAGCGCATGGAAGCCCTGGCGCGCGACGCCAAGCTGGTACTGACCCGCGAATTGCGCCATTCGATCATGAAGGTCACCCCGGAGACGGCACAGAGCGCCGTGGCCGGGGCGCAAACGGGCTAAGGCCCGGTCGCGGCCGGGCACTCAGGCCCGGCACGACCCGCCCGGCCTCACTCGAAGCCGTCGCGGAAGATCAGATTGCCGGCGGAACCGCCGCCGGTCACGCTGACCTGGAAACTGGCATTGCGGATCGCGTTGCAGTTGTCGGTGGCGCGGATGGTGATGGTGTGCGTCCCGGTCGGCGCGGCATTGTTGAGGTTGACGATGCCGGAACCGGTATTGACCGCGACGCTGCCGGTGAAGGTCCCGCTCGACTGCACCGCCAGGCTGCTGATCGAGCCGTTGTCGGCCGGTCCGCTGGCCGGGCTGACCATTGTATTGCCGCCGGCGGCGACGCTGGTGTTGTTGTAGCTCAGCGTCGGCGGGGTATTGGCGCTGACGTTGACTTGCAGGTTGCCGGTCCCGGTCAGCGAGCCATCCGACACCTGGAAGCGCACCGTGCCGGAGCTGGCGGTGCAGCTGGCGGTGATCCGGGCGCTGACGTTGCCATTGTTGTTGGTGATGTTGCTGACGCTGATGCCGCCGGCACTGCCGCCGGCGATCTGGGTGACGACCAGGTTGCCGGCCGGCGTCTGCGCATCGCTGACCGTGCCGATGGCGACCGCCGCGCCGACCGCGCTGCCCTGCTGGCGACTGACCGCCGCAGCCGGAGTGAAGACCGGCGCGGTATTGGCCCCGACGATGCTGAAATTGGCCGCCGAAACGCCGGCCGGGGCGGCGTAGTCGTGCTCGCGCACACGAATGCGGCCCTTCGAGGTGGCGACGTTGGGCACAACCCAGTTGCGCGAGCCGGTATTGCCGACATCGCTGGCGATGGTGACGGGGAAGGTCGCGCCGCCATCGGTGGACAGCTCGATGGTGATGTTGCGCGATGACAGCGCGCTGGTCCGGTTCCAGGTGATGTTGACGTTGGAACCCTGGGTCAGCGTGCCGCCGGAGGGCTGCACATTGGTGATGGTGTCGGCCACGCCGTCGTTGTTGGCATCGCGGAACCAGCCGATGTCGCGCATCAACTGACGCGACAGGTCGGTGGTCAGCGGCAGGCCGGAATTGATGCTCGGCTCCATCAGCAGGTTGGGATTGGCGCGGGTGTTCCAGTGCGATACCGACGAGCCCTCCTCGTAGTCGGTCGGCGCGTACAGCTCGACCCGCCCGGTGGGACCGTCGCGACCGGCAGTGAGGAAGTCGGAAGCGATCTTCACGCTGGGGCCGTCCCAGAGCAGGTTGTTGTTGTTCTTCGCCGACTGCACGCGCTGGGCATTGGTCATCTGGTCCCAAGTGCGGTTTTGCGTGCGGTCGTACATGAAGCGCGACCAGGCATCGGGATACCCCTGGATCTGCTCGCCGGTTTCGCCATCGGTCAGCGACAGGAAGCCCAGGCCATGGCCGAGCTCGTGCAACACCACCACCAGCAGATTGAGGCGCAAGGGCGGCGTCGCGTTGTTCAGGCCATAGTAGAAGCGCGTGCCGGTACCGAGGCAACCGGTGTCGATATCGCTGTTGAAACGCGCCTGGATTTCCGGCTCGGGCGGATAGAGATCACTGCCGTTGAACTTGTTGGCCAGCGCCGCGACATACCAGGTGTTGGCCGCCGGCTCACCGGCGACACTGCGATGGATATTGACCGGCCCGGCACTGCCGAGCACGCCGCCGCCGGTGCTGCAGGGCGTCAGCGGGTCGAAGTTGGCGCGCACCGTGATCGTCGGCGCGCTGTCCAGGATGCCGCCCCAGATCTGCGCAGCGCGATTGAACACGTTGACCCGCTGCGCACCGCGCGTGGCACCGTCGTTGCCGCCTTCGGGGGTGGCCGGCGTGGGATCGTTGAAGCCCTCGTTAACACCGTCGTTGTTGATGATGACGATGTTGCTGGACCGCGTCTGCTTGGGCCGGGCATCGGCATCCGCCTGTTCGATCAGCGACCAATAGAAGGCGTATTCCTCCGCCGTCATGCCATGCAGGCCGGCCATGTCATGGATGACCTGCGGTGCCAGCTTGGGCTGCGGCAAGCTCGCGCCGGTCCGCAGGTTGCGGCCAAGGAAGCGGTTGGCCTCGGCCGGACTGCCGACGCAGGCGGCGCGCAGGCCGCCATCGGCGTCCTGGGCGGCGAGGTAGACATGCTGGAAGCCCTCGCCCAGTTCCAGGCTGACCGTGCCATCGGCGGCGGTGACGGGCTTGAGATGGGCAGTGGAGCGGTCGGTCAGCCGCTCGATCAAATCGGCCATTCTGGCGTCGTCGGTGGATTGCGCCTGCGCGCCCGACAACGCGGCCAGCAGCGCCAGCGCGCCGAGTGCATGGTGGATGTTCATCGTTGATCCCCGTTGCTGGTCAATGGGGAAGCATACGGCCGATGTGCAAAGACGACGTGAAAGTCGCCCTCAGCCGGCCGCCGTCGCAGCCAGCAGCTCGCCGGCCCCGGCGGCCAGCAGGCGCTCGGCCACCTCGATGCCCAGTGCTTCGGGATCGTCGACGCCGCCGACCGCGTGCGCGGCGATCAGCGCGCCGCTGTCGGCGTCTCCGACACAGCCGCCGAGGCTGAGCCGGTCGCCCTGCAAGGTGCAGAAACCGGCCACCGGCACCTGGCAACTGCCGCCCAGACGACGATTCATGGCGCGCTCGGCGGTCACCCGCAGGCGGGTATCGTGATGATCCAGCGCCGCCAGCAGGCCGGCGATGCGGACATCATCGGCCAGGCACTCGATGGCGATGGCACCCTGGGCGACCGCCGGCAGCCAGTCCGGCGCTTCCAGCCGCTGCGCGATGCGGGCGTCGAAGCCCAGCCGTTGCAGGCCGGCGCAGGCCAGCACGATGGCGTCATAGTCGCCGGCATCGAGCTTGGCCAGACGCGTGTTGACGTTGCCACGCAGGTCGCGCAGGTCGAGATCGGGGCGACGTGCGCGCAGTTGCGCCTGCCGGCGCAGCGAGGAAGTGCCGACCCGCGCGCCTGGCGGCAGGTCGTCCAGCCGGGCGTAGCGCGAACTGACGAAGGCATCGAAGGGGTCGGCGCGTTCGAGGATGGCGGGCAGGATGAACGGGCCGTCCAGCTCCATCGGCACGTCCTTCAGCGAATGCACGGCGCAATCGGCGCGGCCTTCCCGCATGGCGACTTCCAGTTCCTTCAGGAACAGCCCCTTGCCGCCCACCGCCGCCAGCGAGCGGTCGAGCACCTCGTCGCCACGGGTGGACAGCGGCAGCAGTTCCACGCGCAGGCCGGGATGGGCCTGGCGCAGGCGGGCGGCAACGTGTTCGGTCTGCCACAGGGCCAGCGCGCTCTTGCGGGTGGCAATACGCAGAAGGTCGGTCATCGGGGTTTCACAGCTCCTGAAGGCGCTGGCGCAAGGTCGGCAGGCAGCGCCGGCTGACGTCCAGCAAGATGTCGACGTGGTGCAGGCGCACGCGGGTCTGTCCATCCGCGCAGCGCCGCAGCTCGGCCAGTTGGTCGCGCGCCACCAGGCAATTGCGATGGATGCGCAGGAAGCGTTCGCCGAACTCCGCTTCCAGCGACTTCAGCGATTCCTCGATCAGATCCTCGCCCTGCGCATGGTGGACGACGACGTACTTCTCCTCGGCCTGGAGGTAGCGCACGTCGTGGATCGGGATCAGCCGCAGGTTGCCGCGCAGGCGCGCGCACAGGTGGCTGCGCTGGCGCTGCGGGGCGAGCCGCTGGCCCAGTTCGCGCGCCTGCTCGCCGCTGTAGCGACGGGCGCGCTCCAGCGCCGCCTGCAGGCGGCTGGCGCGGATCGGCTTGAGCAGGTAATCGATGGCACCGGCCTCGAAAGCAGCCAGCGCGTGGGCGTCGTAGGCGGTGCAGAACACCACCGCCGGCGGCGACTCCATGCCGGCGATGTGGCGCGCCGCCTCGATGCCGTCCATCGCCGGCATGGCGATGTCGAGCAGGGCGACGTCGGGGCGCAGCGCATCGGCCTGTTCGCAGGCCTCGCGGCCGTTGCCGGCCTCGCCGACCACCTGCACGCCGCCGGCTTCGTCGAGCAGGTCGCGCAGGCGCTGGCGGGCCAGCGGTTCATCGTCGGCAATCAGGACGCGCATCCGGCAATCAGTCGTCGATCGGCAGCAGCAGTTCGCAGGCATAGTAGCCCTGCCCCGGCGTCACGGTCATCCGCGCGCGACCGCCGAAGGCGTAGTCCAGACGCTGGCGCACACTGTGCTGGGCATGGCTGTTGCCGTGCGCCTCGCCCACGTCCGGACAGGGATTGCCGATGACGATGCGCAGGCGCTCGCCCTGGCGGTGAATCCGGATGCTGATGCAGCCGCCCTGCTCCAGCCGCGCAATGCCGTGGATCACCGCGTTCTCGACCAGCGGTTGCAGCAGCAGGCGCGGCAGGGCCATGGCGCGCGGCGCGTCGGCGTCGATGCGCCAGTCCACTTGCAGGCGCTCGCCCAGGCGCAGCGCCTCGATGGCGAGAAAGCGCTCGCACAGCTCGATTTCCTCGTCCAGCGTGCCCGGCGCGTCACCGGCACCGAGGGCGGCGCGGAACAGGTCGGACAGATCCTCGATGGCGCGCTCGGCGCTGCGCGGATCGCGCCGCACCAGGCTGGCGATGGAGTTCATGCTGTTGAACAGGAAGTGCGGCCGGATGCGCGCCTGCAGAGCGTCGGCGCGGGCCCGCGCCTGCGCGGCGATCTGCTGCTGCCAACGCTGCTGGAAATGGAAATAGCGCAGCAGGGCCGCCGCCAGGAGGCCGGTAATCACCGCCACCGACAGCGCAAACGCCAGCGCCGAGCGCTCGCCGCTGCGCACGCCGATCTGCAAATCGCGCTCCAGCCGGTAGATCAACAGCCCGCCGACGAAGGCGACGAACACCGGCACCGCCCAGGCCAGCGCACCGGCCAGCGCGCGCGGCAGGCGATGCAGGCTGGGCCGCAGCTTGCACAGGAAAACCGCCGAACACAGCGCCAGCCACAGCGCCAGGGCGCTGGCGGCCAACCATTGATCGAGCGCCCAGGCCGGTGCCGCGCCCGGCGCGAGGCCGATCACCAGCACCACCAGTTGAGCCGCCACCAGGGTGGAAAACAGCACCGGCAGACGACAGAAATCCGGCAGCCAGCCTTCGTCGATGGCGGCCGGCGGCGCGTTCACGAGGCGAATCGCGCTCCCAGCCAGGCGCCGATGTCGGCCACTTCCTCGGCGCAGACCGCGTGCTGCATCGGATAGGTCTTCCAGTCGAGCACGTAATCCATGCCGGCGAGCAGATCAGCGCTGCCGCGCCCCAGCGCCAGCGGCACCACCGGATCCTGCACGCCGTGCGCCATGAAGATCGGCAGCGCGTGGTTGGCCGGACTCGCTTCGGCGGCACTTTTCTCGGCCAGCGGCAAATAGGTGCTCAACGCCATGATGCCGGCCAGGCGCTGCGGATGCCGGATGCCCGCCGCCAGCGCAATCGCCCCGCCCTGCGAGAAACCGGCCAGCAGCACGCGCTCGGCGGCGATGCCGCGCTCGGCCTCGCGCGCGATCAGCCCATCGACGAAGGCCGCCGACTGGCGCACGCCGTCCTCGTCCTGGCGCTGGGCGATGTCGAAACCCTTGATGTCATACCAGGCGCGCATGCGCATGCCGTTGTTGATCGTCACCGGGCGGATCGGCGCGTGCGGAAAGACAAAGCGCAGCGCCGGCCAGTCCGGATGGGGCCGGGTCAGTTCCGGCACGATGGGGGCGAAATCGCCGCCGTCGGCACCCAGCCCGTGCAGCCAGATGATCGCGTAGCGCGGATCGGCACCGGTCTGCGTTTCGATGCCGTCGAAGGGTTGGCTCATTACTGGTTTTCCGTGAACAGGGCGAGCCGCATTCTAGCCCGCGCCGCTGCCGCCTCGATCCGTCGCACGGCGGCCGGCGGACGATAACGGCGACGCTCAGCCGGCCGGAATCGCCGCCTGCCAGCGCAGCCAGTGGCGCGGCTCGCCGTCCTGCGGATCGAATCGATACTCGGCACGCAGCGACAGCGCGCGGTCGCGGATGTTCTGCAGGCCGCGCCCGGGCGTCGCGCCGCTGGCGATGGCTCCGCCATCATCGGACAGCGCCAGTTCGACCCGGCACGACCGGCCATCGCTTTCCTGCTCGCGCAGGCGCAGACCGAAGTGTCGCGCGCGGCGCGCGTTGACCACATTGGTGGCCGCCTCCTGGCAGATCCGATAGACGGCGGTAGCGTCATGGTCGGACAGCGCCGCGTCGAGGGCGATGTCGCAGTCGAAGGCGATCCCGGCATCGCGCAGCATCTGCGCAATGCTGCCCTCACGCAGCGCCAGCGCCAGGCCGTGCCGGGTCAGGTCGGTGGCGTGCAGGGAATCGATCACCGCGCGCAGTTCGCCATGCGTATCAGCCAGCAGATCGCGCAGGTCGTCCAGGTAGGCGGTGGCGCTGGTGCCGATCACTTCGCGCCGCGCCAGGTGCAGGCGATTGCGCGCAGCGGTGAGGGTCTGACCGATCGCGTCGTGCAGGTCGCGGCCGATGCGGTCGCGCTCGTTCTCCTGCGCCACCGACAGCCGCGCCGCCACCCGCCGCACTTCCTCGCGCTCCGCTTCCACCTGCCGCATGCGTTGGCGCAGGGTGTCCGCCGCCGCACCCAGCAGCAGCGCCGCCAGCGCCATCATCGCCACCACCAGTTGCAGTTCGTAAGGCCGCAGCGCGAGACCCTCATCGCGACCGAAGGTGGCATGCACGGCGATGCTGAGCAGCAGGCTGGCCAGCGCTGCGGCGCGCCAGCCATCGCGGTACGCCACGCCGAGCAGAGCGGCCGCGCCCAGTGCCAGCAGGGACAACGGCGACAAACCGGTCGGCAGCCATTGCAGCGCCAGCCAGCCCAGCGCCGGCTGGCCGGCCACGGCCAGCGTGCGTGCCGACCAGGGCCAGTTCCAGTGCGGCGCGCTGACACTCGCCATGGCCAGAAGCACCGGTGCCAGCAGCAGGATGCCGAGGAAATCACCCAGCGCGAACAGCGGCGCCTGCCACAGCGCCTGCATCCATATCGGCCCTTCGTGACCGGTCAGCCCGACGTAGACCGATACCGACAGCGCACAGACCGCGCCGATGGCAAGCAGGCGCAACCACGGCAACACGCCGTCCTCGCTGCGCCCCGGCCAGGCCCGGCGCAGGCCAAGGACCACCGCCGTGGCAAGCAGGAAATGCCAGGGCAGCCAGACGCTGGGGTTGTCCAGCACGCCGCGAAAGGCACTCATCAGCAAGGCCCCGCCCCAGGCCCCGAGCAGCAGCCAGAACCAGTACCGCGTCGGCGTCAACCACAGGCCGACCAGTTGCCAGCCGGCCGGCAAGAACCAGAACCCGCTGGACACCAGGAACAGGCCGGCCCAACCCAGCGCGTACAGCAACGCGAAAGCGACGCGCTGTGATAGCGTGAGCCGCAGGTCCAGACCATTGTCAGCGCTGACCGGGGAGGCGCGATGCTTCATGGGGAATCCGGATTGCCAAGGTTCCGCAAGCGACAGACTGTTGCGCGGCGGCGCACCTGCAGGCACGCGCCGGCATGAACAGCATGCCGCAACCGCCGCCACGGCTGGCCATCGTCGACGATCATCCCATCGTCCGCAGCGGCACCCGTCAATTGCTGGAAATCGAACTCGGCCTCGCCCAGCCCATCGCCGAATTCGACAGCGGCGAAGCACTGATGCGCGCCTGGCGACCGGGCTGCCTCGACCTCCTGGTCCTCGACCTCACCCTGCCCGACCGCGACGGACTCGTGCTGCTGAGCCAACTGCGCGAACGCGACCCGGAACTGCACATCGTCGTCTTCAGCATGCACGAGAGCCCGGTCTACGCCAACCAGACCCGCCAACTGGGTGCCCATGCCTTCGTCTCCAAGCGCGAAGACCCCGTTGTGCTGGTCGACGCCGTCCGCGCCTGCCTGCAACCGCCGACCGATGCCGACACCGGCCCCCTCGCACAACGACCACACCGCGACACCCCGCTCAGCCGCCTCACCGAACGCGAACACAGCGTCTTCCTCCTGCTCGCCCGCGGCCACAGCGTCGAGCGCATCGCCCGAACCCTCACCCTCAGCCCCAAGACCGTCTACCGCTACCGCATCGCCGTGCTGGACAAACTCGGTTGCCGCAATGATGTGGAACTGGCGAGCATGGCGCGGGGCTGCGGGGTGATTTGACCGGCGAGCGCGCCTGGCTGGGGCCGGGCGGTAGGCACGGCAGGATCAGAAGGGAAAGAACGACCACGCGCAAACGTGGTCGTGTCTTCCGGTGCCACCAATGGCCCACTTCATTCCCCCCGCACCTCAAGTGCGGGACGAGCCTAGGCGATGGCGGGCGGGCTATCCATGCGAAAAATTCTCTCCGGCTGCAACCCCATGAATTCACGGGAAATCAGCCACGGAGAAGGGCAGCAATGAACGCTCAAACGCGGCGGTAGCGAGCCTTCAGCATGGCGTAGGCGGCGCGCAGGCCTTGGGCTTCGCCGCCGGGCGGGCGTCCGGGTCGCTGGATGTCGTTCCAGGAATACACGTCCAGGTGGCCCCAGCGCTGGCCTTCGGCGATGAAGCGTTGCAGGAACAGGGCAGCGGTGACCGAGCCGGCCATGCGCGAGCCGCCGCTGTTGGCGAGGTCGGCGATGGGGCTCTTCAGGAAGCTCAGGTACGGCTGCCACAGCGGCATGCGCCAGAGCGGGTCGCGCTGGGCGACGGCGGCGGCCAGCCAGTCCTGCGCCAGTGCCTCGTCGTTGACGTACAGCGCCGGCAGGTCCGGGCCCAACGCCACGCGCGCGGCACCGGTGAGGGTGGCGAAGTCGAGCAGCAGGTCGGGCCGTGATTCCCCGGCGTAGTGCAGCGCGTCGCACAGCACCAGCCGACCTTCGGCGTCGGTGTTGTCCACTTCCACGCTGATGCCGGCGCGGGTCGCCAGCACTTCGCCGGGACGGAAGGCGTCGGGGCCGACGGCGTTCTCCACCGCCGCCACCAGCAGGTGCAGATGCACCGGCAGCCGGTTGGCCATCACCAGTTGCGCCAGCGCCAGGGCGTGCGCAGCGCCGCCCATGTCCTTCTTCATGTGGCGCATGCCGTCGGCAGACTTGAGGTCGAGGCCGCCGGTATCGAAACACACGCCCTTGCCGACCAGGGCCAGTCGCGGATCGGCAGGATCGCCCCAGGTCAGTTCGATCAGCCGCGGGGCACGATGGCTGGCGCGGCCGACGGCGTGGATGGCGGGGAAGTTCTCGCGCAGCAGATTCTCGCCACGGATCGCCTGCACCGCGCCGCCGTAGGCTTCGCCCAGGCGCACAGCCACGGCTTCCAGCTCGTCCGGGCCCATGTGTTCGGTCGGCGTGTTGACCAGGTCGCGCACCAGCGTACTGGCCTTGAGCAGGCTGAAGGCTTCCGACTGCGCGGCGGCATCGTCGCCCAGGCACAGCCGCGCCGGCGCGCGCGGCGGTTTGCGGTAGCGCTCGTACTGATAGGCACCCAGGCCCCAGCCGAGCAGGGCCACGGCGGGGGCCACGGCAACACTGCCTTCGTTGCCGAGCCGGTACGTGCCGGGCGGCAGGGCCAGCGGCGCGTGAGCCAGCGCATACGGATCGGCCGGATCGCCAATGCCGACCAGGGCACCGGCGAGGCCGCCACGGGCGTCCGGCAGGGTCAATACGGTGTCGGGATCGGCGGCGTAGCCCTGCGCGCGGACCCAGTTGCGCAGCGCTTCCGGTTGTCGCTCCAGCCAGGCCGGCAGGGAGGCGGCGTCGACGAAAGCCAGCGGTGCGGCGGTCGGATCGGCGGTGGAAAAACAGGCGGGAAGGCTCATCGGCAATGTGCTCGGTTGGTCGTCGTCATCGGCAGTGTGTCAAGCCAGTCGGCGAGCGCGGTGATCGAGTCCACCTCCACCGTCGGCGGCGGCAGGTCGTCCGGCCAGAGCTCGCCACGGCGGTTGATCCAGCAGGTGGGCTGCCCCACCCGCGCCGCGCCGTGGATGTCCAGATAGGGATCATCGCCCACGTGCAACACCTGCGCCGGCGCGTGCTCGAGGCGGGCGCAGGCGGCAAGGAAGATACCCGGATCGGGCTTCGGCGCGCCATGTTCGCGGGCGCCGAGGCTGAAACGGAAATGCCGGCCAAGACCGATGCGACCGAGGTCGGCATTGCCATTGGTCAGCGCCGCCAGCGCCCGCCCGGCGGCCAGCCGGTCGAGACCGGCTTCGACATCCGGGAACGGCTCCAACGTGTTGCGCGCCACGGCGAACACCTCGAACGCCGCCTCCGCCAGCGCCGGATCATCGCCGCCGGCCTCCAGCGCCCGGCGCAGACAGAGCAGGCGCTGGGCGGTGAAGTCGTGGGCCAGTTCCGGATGCTCGCGGGCGACCTGTTCGCGCAGCGACAGCAAGGCGGCAGGCGACCAGTGCGCCGCCGTCGCCGGCGCGCGCTGGCGCAGGAAGCCGTGCAGCGCCGCCTCGGCCCGCTCGATCACCGGACCGATGGCCCAGAGGGTGTCGTCGAGGTCCAGAGTCAGGGCGTGGATCAGCACAGCGTCACGGGGCAAGGCGGAACAGGGGAAAATAGCATGCGCGCAAGCGCACCGCTTTGCAGTGCGCACCGGGCGGGTTGCTGGGTTCGCTGTTCATCGATTCGGATGGAGTCGCTCGGGTTGGTTGGCTTCGACGGCGGGCCTTGGTGGCTGTGCTGGCGGTTGTCGGGGCGCGGCTTCACTCCAGCAGCACCAGAAACGCCTGCCGCCCGCGCACCACCGTCAGCACGAGTTGCTCGGGCGCCGGCGACAGGCGTTGGCGCAGGCCGGCGAGGTCGGCCAGTTCGCGCCGATTCACCGCCGTGACCACGTCACCCTGGCGCAGGCCGTTGCGGGCGGCGCGACTGCCGCTGCGGATCTCCTCGATCACCACGCCATTGCCGCCGCGCTGGCGCAGCCGCTCGGGCAGATCGACGAAGCGCGCGCCGTCCAGTCGCGGATCGAGGTCGCTGCCGGCGAGTTGGCGCTCGCGGGCCGCCAGCACCGGACGCAGGGTCAGCGACTTGCCTTCGCGCAGGATGCCCAGCGCCACCGGCTGGTCCACCGGCAACAGTCCTTCGGCGTTGTGCAGCACCTGTCGATCGGCGACCGGCTTGCCGTCCAGCGAAACGATCACGTCGCCCGGCTTGAGGCCGGCACGATCAGCCGGGGAGTCGGTCTGCACCCGCGTCACCACGGCACCCCGGCGTTGGGTCAGACCGAGCACGCTGGCCATGTCGGCGGTCACGTCCTGGGTCTGGATCCCGAGGCTGCCGCGCCGCACTTCGCCAAAGGCCAGCAGTTGCCGCATCACCTCCTGCGCCAGTTGCACCGGGATGGCGAAGCCGATGCCGACGTTGCCGCCGGAGGGGCTGAAGATGGCGGTGTTGATGCCGACCAGCTCGCCGCGCAGGTTGACCAGGGCCCCGCCGGAGTTGCCGGGGTTGATGCTGGCGTCGGTCTGGATGAAGTTCTGGTAGCCCAACCCTTGCAGGCCGGAACGACCGAGCGCGGAGACGATGCCCGAGGTCACCGTCTGGCCGAGGCCGAACGGGTTGCCGACCGCGACCACGAAGTCGCCGACGCGCAGCGAGGTCGAGTCGGCCAGCGGCACGGCGCGCAGGTGCTCGGCGGGGATGCGGATCAGCGCCACGTCGGTATCCGGATCGGCACCGACGAACTCGCCTTGCAGGGTGCGTCCGTCGGCCAGCGTCACCGACAACTCGTCCGCGCCTTCGATGACGTGGTTGTTGGTCAGCACCAGACCGGCCCCGGCGTCGACGATGACGCCCGAGCCCAGCGACTGCTGCACGCGCTCCTGCGGCACCGCCGGCAGGCCGAAGAAATGCCGGAACAGCGGATCGTCGGCCAGCGGGTTGCGCACCCGCACCACGGTCTTGCTGTGGACGTTGACCACGGCAGGCGTGACCTGCTCGAGCATCGGGGCCAGAGAGGGCAGCGGCTGGCCGTCGACGCTGGCCGGCAGGGCGGCCAGGGAAGGCTGGGCGAAGCCACCCGCCAGCAACAGAAACAGAACGAAACGATGGGCCATGGCGTGATGATCTCCTTGCGGCAACCGGGCCGGTAGACCACGCCGGCGCGCCGCCGTTCCCGGCCGCCTGCGAGCGCGGCGGAATTCGCATCGATCATCGATGAAATGTCGTTGACAGGTTCATGTGGTGAAACGTAGCCTCGACAACCACAACATCTTGTGCCGCAAGCCGACTCTCCCCACGCGAGGGCACCATCCCGGCGATGACAGGCCAGCCGGAAGAATCGTTACCCGAATGCCTTTGACGCCGCCCCGCGCGGGTGCCGCCGATGGCTGCGGGTGTCGAGAAGCAGCGACCTTGGACAGTCGCGATGTCGAGGAAGCCATCCGACCAGGATGGCGTTGCCGGCGGGCAGGACGCACACGGCGACACATCACCCACCAGTTGTTCGATCAGCGCCCGAATCTAAGGAGGGGCCCATGAGCAGCGAGAACGCTATCGGCGAAAAACTATCCCAGGTCGCCGAGGCCGTCAGTGAGAAAGCCCAGGAAGTGGTGGCCGACGCCAAGGCGGCGATGAGCAAGGCAAAGCAGGCGGTCGAGAAGAAGGCCAAGGTCGCCAAAAAACAGGTCGAAACCACGGCGAAAGAGGCCAGGAAGGCGGTGGACAAGGCGGTCGACACGGCCAAGAAGAAGGTCATCGCAGGCAAGAAGGCAGTGGAAAAGAAGGCCGCCAGCGTCGGCAAGTCGGTGAAGCAGGCCACCACCGGCAAGTCGGCGACGAAGAAGGCTGCCGCGAAAAAGGCTGCCGTGAAGAAGGCACCGGCGAAGAAGGCGGCGGCAAAGAAGGCCGCGCCGAAGAAGGCGGCCACGAAGAAAGCTGCGACGAAGAAGGCGGTAGCTCGCAAGCCGGCGGCGAAGAAAGTCGCGACCGGCAAGTCGCCCGCCAGGAAGGCACCGGCGAAGAAGGCCGCCGTGAAGAAAGCTGCCGGCAAGGCTGCGGCGAAGAAACCGGCCCGCTGAAGGCCGGCCTGCCCGTCCGTGCGCGTCGCCGCCACGGACGGGAATCCTTGATCCGAAACCGCACGACGCCGCCGCGCCCGCTCGCCGACCGCATGATCGGACGGTAACGATTTCGCCGCGCAGGGCGTTCTCCGCAAGTGCTATGCCGGCCCCGTTCGGCGACCCGCGCCGCTTCGATGCCAAACCCGGTGCGTGGTGCAGATGGTGGCTGAGCGGCGGCCCAACGCAGGGTCCCGACACGGCTTGACCGGATGAGAATGATCGTTCATTCTCATCCGCTTCACTTTCCTCGCAGGTCCGGAAATCTCCCCATGGCCAGTCCTTTGCATCGTCTCGCGGCAGCCATCGCCGCCATTTCCCTGTCGCTGTTCCTGGTCGCCTGTGGCGGCGATCCCGCCGGACAGGGTCCGCAGGACATGCCGACGCCGGAAGTCACCGTGGTCCGGCTGGAAGCCCGGCCGCTGACCCTGACCCGCGAACTGCCCGGCCGCACCCATCCCTATCTGGTCGCCGAAGTGCGTCCGCAGGTGTCCGGCATCATCGCCAAACAACTGTTCGTCGAAGGCAGCCGGGTGAAGTCCGGCGAGGCGCTCTACCAGCTCGACGATGCCACCTACCGCGCCGACGTGACCAGTGCCCGCGCCGCCCTGGCGCGGGCCCAGGCGCTGGCGGAATCGGCCCGGCTCAGCGCCGAGCGGATCGGCAAGCTGGCCGAGATCGAAGCGGTCAGCGCGCAGGAAAACGAGAACGCCATCGCCGCGCGCCGCCAGGCCGAGGCCGAGGTCGCGGTGGCCCGGGCGGCGCTGGACAACGCCAGCATCCGGCTCGGCTACGCCCGCATCAGTTCGCCCATCGACGGCCGCATCGGCAAGTCATCGGTGACCCAGGGTGCGCTGGTCACCGCCAACCAGCAGGCCGCGCTGGCGACCGTGCAGACACTCGATCCGATCCATGTCGACCTCACCCAGTCCAGTTCGGAACTGCTGGAGCTGCGCCGTTCGCTGGCCGAAGGCCGGCTGTCGCGCGGCGACGAGGCGATGCCGGTGACCATCCTTCTGGAAGACGGCAGCGAGTTTCCGCAGCAGGGCACGTTGAAGTTCTCCGAAGTGACGGTCGACCCCAGCACCGGCAGCTACGCGCTGCGCGTGGAGGTGCCCAATCCCGACCATGTGCTGATGCCCGGCATGTACGTGCGCGCGGTGCTCGGTGCCGGCGTGCGCAACGACGCCGTGCTGGTGCCGCAACGCGGCATCGCCCGCGATCCCAAGGGCAACACCACGGCGATGGTGGTCGGTGCCGACGGCGTGGTCGAGCAGCGCGAGGTGGTGGTCAGCCGCACCATCGGCGACCAGTGGCTGGTCGAGTCCGGCCTCGCCGACGGCGACCGCGTGGTGATCGAGGGGTTGCAGAAAATCCAGCCCGGCGCGCAGGTGAACGCGACCGAAGTCACCAATACCGCGACCGGCCGGGAGTAAGCCGCCATGGCACGCTTCTTCATTGATCGTCCCATCTTCGCGTGGGTGATCGCGATCATCATCATGCTGGCCGGCGCGCTGTCGATCACCAGCCTGCCGGTGTCGATGTATCCCAGCGTGGCCCCGCCGGCGGTGGAAATCCGCGCCACCTACCCGGGTGCCTCGGCGCAGGTGCTGGAGGACTCGGTGACCCAGGTCATCGAGCAGAGCATGACCGGCCTGGACGGGCTGATGTACTTCTCCTCGCAGTCCTCGTCCAACGGCTTCGCCAACATCAAGCTGACCTTCCAGTCCGGCACCGACCCGGACATCGCCCAGGTGCAGGTGCAGAACAAGCTGCAACTGGCGATGCCGCTGTTGCCGCAGGAAGTGCAGCGCCAGGGCGTCAACGTCGCCAAGTCGATGAGCGGCTTCCTGCAGGTGATCGGCTTCGTGTCCGAAGACGGCAGCATGGACCGCATCGACATTTCCGACTACGTCGGTGCCAACATCGTCGATCCGCTCAGCCGCGTGCCCGGGGTCGGCAACATCCAGGTGTTCGGCGGCAAGTACGCGATGCGCATCTGGCTGGACCCGAACAAGCTGCACGCCTATCGCCTGTCCATCGGCGAGGTGATCGCCGCCGTGCGGGCGCAGAACGCGCAGGTCGCGGTGGGCCTGCTCGGCGGTGCGCCGGCCATCGACGGCCAGCAGATCAACGCCACCATCAACGCCCAGGACCGCCTGCAGACGCCGGAGCAGTTCCGCGACATCATCGTGCGCAGCAATGCCGATGGCTCGGCGCTGCGGCTGGGCGAGATCGCGCGGGTCGAGATGGGCACCGAGACCTACGAGTTCCAGTCGCGCTACAACGGCCAGCCGGCCACCGGCGTGGCGATTTCGCTGGCCACCGGGGCCAATGCGCTGGACACCGCCGCCGGCGTCAAGGCAGCGCTGGCCGAGCTGGAGCCGTACTTTCCGCCGGGCATGAAGGCGGTGGTGCCGTTCGACACCACGCCGTTCGTGCAGGTGTCGATCAAGGGCGTGATCGTCACCCTGATGGAAGCCATCGCCCTGGTGTTCCTGGTGATGTTCCTGTTCCTGCAGAACTTCCGTGCCACCATCATCCCGACCATCGCCGTGCCGGTGGTGCTGCTCGGCACCTTCGGCGTGCTCGCCGCGCTGGGCTTCTCGATCAACATGCTGACCATGTTCGCCATGGTGCTGGCGATCGGCCTGCTGGTCGACGACGCCATCGTGGTGGTGGAGAACGTCGAGCGCATCATGACCGAGGAGGGCCTGTCGCCGCTCGAAGCCACGCGCAAGTCGATGGACCAGATCACCGGCGCGCTGGTCGGCATCGGCCTGGTGCTGTCGGCGGTGTTCGTGCCGATGGCCTTCATGTCCGGCTCCACCGGCGTCATCTATCGGCAGTTCTCGGCCACCATCGTCTCGGCGATGCTGCTTTCGGTGGTGGTCGCCATCGTGCTGACCCCGGCGCTGTGCGCGACCATGCTCAAGCCGCTGAAGAAGGGCGAGCACCACGACTCCGGCGACGGCCTGTTCGCGCGCTTCTTCCGCCGCTTCAACAAGGGCTTCGACAACACCAGCAGCCGCTACCGGCGCGGCGTGCGCGGCATCCTCGGCCGGCCGGGGCGCTTCATGGCGGTGTTCGCGGCGATGGCCGTGGTGATGGGCCTGCTGTTCATGCGTCTGCCCAGCTCGTTCCTGCCCGACGAGGACCAGGGCGTGCTGATGGCGATGGTGCAGGCACCGGTCGGCTCCACCCAGCAGCGCACCATCCAGTCCATCGAGCGGCTGGAGAAGCACTTCCTGGAGAACGAGTCCGAACTGGTCGAGTCGGTCTTCTCGGTGCAGGGCTTCAGCTTCGCCGGCATGGGCCAGAACACCGGCATGGCCTTCGTCAAGCTGACCGACTGGAGCGAGCGCGGCGACGCCGACAAGAGCGCCGCCGCCGTGGCCGGTCGCGGCATGGGCGCGCTGAGCCAGGTCAAGGACGCGATGATCTTCGTCTTCGCACCGCCGGCGATGCCCGAACTGGGCGTCGCCAGCGGCTATGCCTTCTACCTGAAGGACAACGCCGGTCAGGGCCACGAGGCGCTGATCGCCGCACGCAACCAGATGCTCGGCATGGCCGGCGAAAGCCCGCTGCTGGCCAATGTGCGCCCCAACGGCCAGGAGGACACGCCGCAGTTGCGCATCGAGGTCGACGTCGCCAAGGCCGGCGCCCTGGGCCTGACCCAGGACGCCATCAACGCGACGCTGGCGGCGGCCTGGGGCGGCCAGTACATCGACGACTTCATCGACCGCGGCCGGGTCAAGCGCGTCTACGTGCAGGCCGATGCGCCGTTCCGCATGACGCCGGAGGATTTCGGCCTGTGGTCGGTGAAGAACAACCAGGGCGAGATGGTGCCGTTCAGCGCCTTCGGCAGTTCGCGCTGGGACTGGGGCTCGCCGCGTCTGGAGCGCTACAACGGCGTGCCGGCGCTGGAGATCCAGGGCGAGGCCGCGCCCGGCGTGGCGTCCGGCGACGCGATGCTGGAAATCGAGCGGCTGGCCGAAAGCCTGCCGTCCGGATTCGGCATCGAGTGGACCGCAGTGTCCTACCAGGAACGCGAGGCCGGCGCGCAGACGCCGCTGCTGTACGCGCTGTCGCTGCTGATCGTGTTCCTGTGTCTGGCCGCGCTGTACGAAAGCTGGACGGTACCGACCGCAGTGCTGCTGGTCGCCCCGCTGGGCATCCTCGGTGCGGTGCTGGCCAACACCTTCCGCGGCATGGAGCGCGATGTCTACTTCCAGGTGGCGATGCTGACCACGGTCGGCCTGACCAGCAAGAACGGCATCCTGATCGTCGAGTTCGCCAAGGCCAACCTGGAAAGCGGCATGGAACTGATCGAGGCGACCATGCAGGCGGTGCGCGACCGCCTGCGGCCGATCATCATGACCTCGCTGGCGTTTGGCCTCGGTGTGCTGCCGCTGGCCATCGCCAGCGGTGCCGGCTCCGGCGCACAGCGCGCCATCGGCACCGGCGTGCTCGGCGGCATGATCGTCGGCACCAGCCTGGGCGTGTTCTTCATCCCGCTGTTCTTCGTCGTCGTGCAGAAGCTGTTCGGCGGCAAGGCGGGCAAGGCCGGAGAACGGCCGGCCACCGCAGGAGCAACCCATCATGACTAAGCACGCAAGTCTCGCGCTGCCGCTGACCCTTCTGCTGGGCGGCTGCGCCACCCTGACCCCCGACCTGCCGCCCGAGCGCGCCGGCGTCGCCAGCGAATGGCCGCTGGTCGGCGAGGTGGCCGCCGACGCCGCCAGCGCGCCGGTGCAGGCGCTCGACTGGCGCGCCTTTTTCGACGACCCGGCGCTGAGCCAGGTCGTCGCCCTGGCGCTGGACAACAACCGCGACCTGCGCATCGCCATCGCCAACGTCGAACGCGCCCGCTCGCAGTACCGCATCCAGCGCGCCGACCGCCTGCCCTCGGTGGGTGCCGACGTCAGCCTGACCCGCGTCGGCGGCGATGTGCCGACCAGCAGCGAACACAGCGCCGGTGTCGGTCTGGCACGTTTCGAACTGGACCTGTTCGGCCGCGTGCGCAACCTCAGCGAAGCGGCGCTGCAAGGCTATCTCGCCACCGAACAGGCGCAGCAGGCGGTGCGCCTGTCGCTGATCGCCGAAGTCGCCAACGCCTGGCTGACGCTGGCCGCCGACCAGGAACTGGTGCGCATCGCCGCCGCCACGCTGGAGAACTACGAGGCGTCCTACCAGCTCAGCGAGAAGCGCTACGAACTGGGCGCGATCTCGGCGCTGGACGCGGCGCAACTGCGCACCCAGGTCGAATCGGCGCGCGCCGACCTCGCCCGCCTGCGCGGCCAGGTCGCCCGTGACCGCAACGCGCTGGACCTGCTGGTCGGCGCGGTGGTCGACGCGCCGCTGCTGCCGGACGGCTTCCAGCCGGACCGCACCGGCCTGCCCGCGCTGCCGGCCGGCCTGCCCTCGGAAACCCTGCTGCGCCGCCCGCAAGTGATCGCCGCCGAGCACCGCCTGCTGGCCGCCAACGCCAACATCGGCGCGGCGCGCGCGGCATTCTTCCCGTCGATCAGCCTGACCGGCAGCGCCGGTTCGGTCAGCGACGAGTTCTCCGGCCTGTTCGACTCCGGCACCAACGTCTGGCGCTTCGCCCCCAGCATCAACCTTCCGATCTTCCAGGGCGGACGCCTGCGCGCCGCGCTGGGCATGGCCGAGGCGGATCGCGACATCGCGCTGGCGCAGTACGAACAGGCGATCCAGATCGGCTTCCGCGAGGTCGCCGACGCCCTCGCCCACAGCCGCAGCCTGGGCGAGCAGCGCGCCGCGCTGGAAGCACTGGTCGACGCCGCCACGCGCAGCCTCGAACTGTCCCAGGCGCGCTACGAGGCCGGCAAGGACAGCTACCTGGTGCTGCTCGACGCGCAACGCACGCTGTTCACCGCGCGCCAGGCGCTGGTCGCCACGCAACTGGCCGAACAGACCAACCGCACCCTGCTCTACAAGGCGCTGGGCGGGGGCTGGAGCGCGCCGTGAACGCGCGCCTGGAACCCTGTCGGACGGAAACCTGCCGCCAGCAGCAGCAGCGCGAACGCATCCTGCAAGCGGCGCAGCAGTGCTTCATCAAGCACGGCTTCCACGCCGCCAGCATGGCCGGCATCGCCGAAACCGCCGGGATGAGCGCCGGGCTGATCTACCGCTATTTCGAGAACAAGAGCGCGATCATCCAGGCGATCATCACCCAGCAGCTCGACGAACGCCGCGCCAGCGTCGCCGAACTGGCCAGCGGCCATGACCTGGAACAGCGCATCATCGAACTGTTCATCGCCTGGCGCGATGGCAGCCCCTCGGTGATGAACGCGCCGCTGTTCCTGGAGATCGTCGCCGAGTCCAGCCGCGACGCCGTAATCGGCAAGGCCTTCGACGAATCCGACGCCGCCACCCGCGATGCATTCACCGCCTGGCTGAGCCAACTCGCCGCCCGCCGTCAGCAGCCGACCGGCGACCAAGCCTTGCGGGTACGCTCCATCGCCATCCAGGCCTTCATCGAGGGCCTCGCCATCCGCGCCGTGCGCGAGCCGGACATCGACCTCGACACCGTGCGCCGCGCCGTGGGCTCGGTGCTCGCGCACCTGATCGACGCGCCGGCGGCGGAGACCGAATCCTCGTCAGCCTGACGGGGTGTCTGCGACACCATCCGAGGTTTGCAGCGCCAGGCACGCTCTGATCGGGTGCCATGCCGTACGGCGCAAAGTCGTGCTTGGGCGGAAAGGCACGTCTTCAGGGTCAACCTGGATTCGTGTGGGTGATCTTGCGCCCGGAATGTTGCCGGGGGCCCTATCATGGCAGTGGCTGGATCCTGTACCGATTGGCTTCATTCGCCTGAATTTGCTTTGTCGCCGGGTTTCGTCCGCCTCGGCGGCGGACGAGTCACTTTCTCTTGAATGGCCAAGAGAAAGTAACCAAAGAGAAGGCCACCCCGGCATCGCGCTGTCGTCTTCGACAAGCGTCAAGGCCGGCATCCATCCCTGGAACGCCTACCTGCCCGCACATCCATGTGCGGGCGTTCGCCGGGATGTTCCGCCTGATGGCGAAGCATCAAGTCCCGGCTCACCCCTGCGTTGCTCGGCAATCGGCGACCGGCGCGTTCGAGCGCAGCTCGACGTAGACGCGCAGCGGCCGAGCTCGGCCATCCATGGCCTCGAACATTCGCGCCTTTCCCCGCCGCTTGCCCGCTACTCGGCGTGGTGCAGGCGGGTTGAACGTCAAGAGCCACAGCCACAGCATGTGGTCACAGGGTATCGTGCTTCTGAAGCGCCGGAATCCCCCACTACCGTTCGCGCTGAGGTATCGCACGCGGGAAGGGCCATGGATGGTCCTGCCTTGGGAGCGAGGAAGCGCATGTAACAGGGTTGGAAATCCGCCGCCGTCAGCCGTAGGCCATCGCGGCGGGCATGTCGACGGGCAGGGCGCGGCGCGCCAGGCGTTGCGCTTCGCGGCGGCCGGGGTCGGACAGTGCCGGGCAGGCTGCGGCCAAGCGGCCGCCGGCCTGGCTGTCGGACACCTGGTGCAGGCGCAGCGGGCAGGCCCGCCACAGCGGCTGGCCGACGACCTGCGCCGCCTGGCAGCGTCGTCCGCCGCCGACGACCGGCTCCAGCAGTTCCAGCGTATGGGTCGGCAGCGATTCCGCCATCCTGTCCCAGCTCAGGTAATCGCTGTCCGGCAGCAGGCACAGTTGCCAGCAGGCCTGGCCGAGGGCGTCGAAGAAGGCGATGGTTTCGCGCGGGCCGTCGGAATCGATGCTCACGCAGTGCATCGCCCAGCGCGCCTGCGTCCAGCCGCTCAGCGGATGCGGATCGCTGGCGCGGAACAGGCAGAGCAGCGGGCCGATTGCCGCCAGCGCCTCGGCGGCACCCTCGCGGCCATCGAGCGGACGACACAGCCGCTGCGCGCGCGCTGCCGCGTCATGGGCCGTGCTGCCCTGGTCCTTCCGTGCGCCGAGCAGCGCTCGCGACAACAGGGAGGCGACGCCGACGCGGGCGGTGCGATCAGGGGAAGGCGAATGGCAGACTGGGGGCATGACGATCTCCGGGAGACCGTCATGATGATAATGATTCTCATCCTCAGTTCAAACGGAAATTTTCCGCTCCCGCTGCGTGGCCCTCAGGCGAACGGATCGTGCAGCACGATGTTGGCGTCGCGGTCCGGGCCGGTGGAAACCATTGCCAGCCGGCAGCCGACCAGTTCCTCCAGCGCGCGCAGGTAGGCACGGGCGGCCAGCGGCAGGCGCTCCCATTCGGTGACGTTGTGGGTGGACTCGCTCCAGCCGGGGAACTCCAGGTAGACCGGCTCGATCTCGTCCCAGCCGGCGGCATCCAGCGGCGGATACTCGGTCTCCTTGCCGCGATAGCGGTAGGCGATGCACAGCTTCAGGCTGGGCAGGCCGTCGAGCACGTCGAGCTTGGTCACGCACAGGCCGGTGATGCCGTTGATGGCGACCGCGCGCTTGAGCGCGACCAGGTCGATCCAGCCGCAGCGGCGCGGCCGGCCGGTGGTGGCACCGAACTCGTCGCCGCGCTGGCGCAGGCCTTGCCCGACCTCGTCGTGCAGTTCGGTCGGGAACGGGCCGCTGCCGACCCGCGTGGCGTAGGCCTTGGCGATGCCGAGCACGTAGTCGATGGCATCGGCACCGACGCCGGTGCCGGCCAGCGCGCCGCCGACCGTGGTGTTGCTGGAGGTGACGTAGGGATAGGTGCCGTGGTCGATGTCCAGCAGCGAGCCCTGCGCGCCCTCGAACAACACCCGCTTGCCCTGCCGGCGCAGGTCGTGAAGGATGCCGGCGACATCGGACTTCATCGGCTCGATGTATTCGCCGAAGGCCAGCGCCTCGTCCAGCACGGCCTGGTAATCGACCGGCTGGGCGTGGAGGAAGCCGGTCAGCACGAAGTTGTGATACTCGATCACCTCGCGCAGCTTGTCGGCCAGTTGCTGCGGATATTTCAGGTCGGCGACGCGCACGCCGCGGCGCGCCACCTTGTCCTCGTAGGCCGGGCCGATGCCGCGCCCGGTGGTGCCGATGGCCTTGCCGCCGGCGGCCTT
>JBAYTD010000002.1:0-56335 GCA_041675805.1 Lysobacteraceae bacterium | reverse complement strand
GCTGAAGAAGTCGGCGGCGATCATCCATGGCAATGCGCTGCGGATTGACTGGAACGAGGTGGTGCCGGCGGGGGAACTGGATTACATCCTGGGGAATCCGCCGTTCATCGGGCATCACTACCAAAGTGCCGAACAGAAAGCAGACCAGAGCAGGGTGATGCACGAAATCCGTGCGCAAGGTGTGCTCGACTTCGTGGCCAACTGGTACGTCAAGGCAGTCGATTATCTGCTCCCCTCGCCCCACGGGAGAGGGGTTGGGGGTGAGGGTTCGGCAGCCGTCGGATGCGAAAAACCCTCATCCGACGCTTCGCGCCACCTTCTCCCGAGGGGAGAAGGGAACAGCATTCGCTGTGCGTTCGTTTCTACCAACTCCATCACCCAGGGCGAACAGGTCGGATTGCTCTGGCCGCTGCTGCTTTCCAGGGGCGTGCGCATCCATTTCGCGCATCGCACCTTCCAGTGGAACAACGAGGCGCGTGGCAACGCGGCCGTGCATTGCGTGATCATCGGCTTCGGCCTTGCCGATGTGCTGAAAAAGCTCATCTTCGACTACGAGTCGCCGAAGGCCGATCCAAGCGTGATCGAGGCGGCCAACATCAATCCCTACCTGGTCGACGCGCCGGATGTGGTGATTGCGAACCGATCCGTCCCGCTATGCGACGTGCCGAAGATGTCCTGGGGCAACAAGCCCACCGACGGCGGCCATTTGATCCTGTCGCCGGAACAGCGCAGCGAACTTTTGGCAAAGGAGCCGGGGGCGGCCCGATTCGTGCGTCGCTACATGAGTGGAGGCGATTTCATCAATGGCATCGAGCGCTATTGCCTGTGGTTGAACGATGCCACGCCGCAGGAATTGAAGTCGCTTCCCGAAGTGATGAGACGGGTGGAGGGCGTGCGGCAGTCCAGGCTTGCGAGCAAGGCGGCATCGACCCGGGAGTACGCGAAGTATCCGACGCGGTTCCGCCAGGTCGCGCAGCCGGACTCCGACTACCTCGCAGTTCCGGAAGTGTCATCCGAACGGCGTGCCTATGTGCCGATTGCCTTCCTGACCGCAGATGTCATTTGCAGCAACAAGATCCAGTTCGTTCCGAATGCAAGTCCGTATCACTTCGGGGTTCTGAGCAGTACGATGCATATGGCCTGGGTCCGCGCCGTTTGCGGTCGCCTGAAAAGTGATTTCAGCTATTCCAACACCATCGTCTACAACAACTTCCCCTGGCCGGAGCTTGAACGGGGCAGGGGTGAGGGAGGGCTTGCGGCAAAGTCCCCCTCATCCGGCGCTGCGCGCCACCTTCTCCCGGAGGGCGAAGGGAAAGACAAACACCGCAGCGCCATCGAAGCCGCCGCCCAGGGCGTCCTCGACGCACGCGCGAAGTTCCCCGACAGCACCCTCGCCGACCTCTACGATCCGCTGACCATGCCGCCCGCTCTGGTCAAGGCGCATCAGCAACTGGACAAGGCCGTCGATGCTGCCTACCTCGCCGCCGAAAAGGCCGCCGGCCGCAAGCTGCCCAAGCTCGGCACCGACGCCGAGCGCGTCGCCTTCCTGTTCGAGCGCTATCAGCAGATCACCTCGCTGCTGCCGCAAGGCAAGCCCAGGCGCGCGGGCCGCGCTTGATGGTCTGGCGTGATGTCGCCTCCCGGCCGCCGCAGCACTCGCCCAAGGTCGACAGCCGTGATGGCGGGGCATCCGGTACAATGCGCGGTCCTTTTGCCCTGGCCCCGCCCATCCGACATGTCCGAAACGCCGACCTGGTATCACGAAAACTTTGATTCCTCGGGATCCGCTGTCGGCTTTCGCGTCAGCGGCCGGTTGCACGCCGAGCAGTCCGCGTTCCAGTCGATCGAGATCTGGGACACCACGGACTGGGGCAAGCTGATGGTGATCGACGGCGCGATCATGCTCACCGGGCGCGACAATTTCCTCTATCACGAAATGATGGCGCACCCGGTGCTGTTCACCCACAGCAACCCCAAGCGCGTGGTGGTGATCGGCGGCGGCGACTGCGGCACGCTGCGCGAGGTGCTGCGCCACCGCGAGGTGGAGTCCGCCGTGCAGGTGGAGATCGACGAGCGCGTCACCCGGCTGGCGGAGGAGTATTTCCCCGAGCTGTGCGAGGCCAACGACGACCCGCGCGCCGAGCTGCTGTTCGACGATGGCATCGCCTACATGCGCAACGCGCCGGCGGAAAGCCTCGACGTGGTGATCGTCGACTCCACCGACCCGGTCGGCCCGGCGGAAGGGCTGTTCAACGAGGCCTTCTACGCCAGTTGCCTGCGTGCGCTGCGCAACGGCGGCATCCTGGTGCAGCAGTCGGAGTCGCCGCTGGCCCATCTGGGGTTGATCCGTTCGATGCGCCAGCACATGCGCAATGCCGGTTTCGCCCATTTCCGCACCATGACCTTCCCGCAGCCCTGCTATCCCACCGGCTGGTGGAGTTGCACGATGGCGCGCAAGGGTGCCGACCTGTCCGGCTTCCGCGAACGCGGCGCGCAGTCCAAGCCCTTTGCCACCCGCTACTACAGCGCCGACATCCACCGCGCCGCGATGGCCCTTCCCGAGTTCGTCCGCGAGGCGCTGGGCGACTGAGCGCCGGTCGGCGATCAAAGCCCGCCACGGCGGGCACCACCGCTTCCGCCCTCCACCCCGCGCGCTTGCCGCCACAGCGATCCCGATCATGTTCTTCGAACGCCTGCCCGAATTCATCGCCAACCATCCGATCCTCAGCCTGGCCTTCGTCGGCATCGCCGTGGCCCTGGTGTTCAACGAGGTCAGCCGCTTCACCCGCGGCTTCAAGGCCGTCAACCCGGCCGAGCTGACCCGGCTGATCAACCGCGAGGATGCGCTGGTGGTCGATGTCAGCCCGCTCAACGATTTCGAGAAAGGCCACATCGTCGGCTCCCGGCACGTGGCGATGAGCCAGTTCGACCCGGAAAACAAGGCACTGGCCAAGGTGCGCGAGCTGCCGGTCGCCGTGGTCTGCCGCAGCGGCGTGACTTCGGCGCAGGCGGCCAAGCGGCTGGTCAAGGCCGGTTTCAGCCGCGTCTATTCGCTGGAAGGCGGCGTCGCCGCCTGGCAACAGGCCGACCTGCCGCTGGCCCGGGGCAAGGCCAAGGGCTGACCGCACCGGCGCGGCGCGCTTGCAATGCCGCGCGCGGATGCCCATGTAACGATCTCTTTCCCGGCGTGGGATAATCCCGCGTTCCCCCTCGTTCATTCCAACCCGGAGACGCCTTCATGGCCGACGAAACCACCAACGGCGCTGCCCCCGCTCAGGGTCCGCAGCTCGTCCTGCAGAAGATCTACATCAAGGACGCCTCCTTCGAAGCGCCCAACACCCCGCAGGTGTTCCAGGAAGAAGGCCAGCCCAACCTCCAGCTCAACCTGAGCCAGAAGGTCTCCACCCTGGGCGAGAACGTGTACGAAATCCAGCTCGGCATCACGCTGACTGCGACGCTCAACGAGAAGACCGCCTACCTCGCCGAGGTGCAGCAGGTCGGCATCTTCGGTGCCAACGGCTTCGACCAGCAGACGCTGGAAGCGGTGCTGTCCACCTATTGCCCGAACGTGCTGTTCCCCTACGCCCGCCAGGCGATCAGCGACATGGTGCAGAACGGCGGTTTCCCGCCGTACCTGTTGCAGCCGATCAATTTCGACCAGCTCTATGCCGAGCAGTTGCGCCGCCGCGCCGAGCAGGCCGCGCAGGGCGAGGCTCCCACCCTGGACGCCGGCAACGCCTGAGTCATGGCCGCTGCCCCGCGCGTAGGCGTCCTCGGCGCCGGCTCATGGGGCACCGCCCTGGCGGCGGTCTGCGCCCGCAACGGCTTTCCCACCACGCTGTGGGGTCGTGACGCGCAGGACATCGCCGCCATGGTGGCCAGCGGCCGCAACGCGCGCTACCTGCCGGACATCGAGCTGCCGTCGACGCTGGCCTGCAGCGCCGATCTGGCGCGCACGGTGTCGCAGTCCGACCTGCTGCTGCTGGTGGTGCCCAGCCACGCCTTTCCGCGACTGGTCGAGGCGCTGGCCCGCTGGCGTCCCGCCCACGCCGGCGTGGCCTGGGCGACCAAGGGGTTCGAACCCGGTTCCGGCCGCTTCCTGCACGAGGTCGCCGCGCAGGCGCTCGGCAACGAGGTCGAACTGGCCGTGGTCACCGGCCCGTCGTTCGCGCGCGAGGTGGCGCTGGGACTGCCGACCGCCGTGACGGTGCATTCGGAAAGCGCCGATTTCGCCCAGCGCGTCGCCGACCTGCTGCACGGCCCGGCCTTCCGCGCCTACACCGGCAACGACATGCTGGGTGCCGAACTGGGCGGGGCGATGAAGAACGTGCTGGCCGTGGCCACCGGCGTCGCCGATGGCCTGGGCCTGGGGCTGAACGCCCGCGCCGGCCTGATCACCCGTGGCCTCAACGAAATGCTGCGCCTCAACGTCGCCCTCGGCGGCCGTGCGGAAACCCTGGTCGGCCTGGCCGGGCTGGGCGACCTGGTGCTGACCTGCACCGGCGATCTGTCACGCAACCGTCGCCTCGGCCTCGCCCTGGGCCAGGGCCAGCGCATTGCCGAGGCGGTGGCGCGGATCGGCCAGGCGGTGGAGTCGATCCAGACCGCCGACGAGGTGATGCGCCTCGCCGAGCGGCACGGCCTCGACCTGCCGATCAGCGATCTGGTCCGCCGCCTGCTGCACGAGGAAATCACCCCGCAGGAAGGCCTGCGCCTGCTGCTGGCCCGCGAACAAAAGCCCGAGTACCCTCACGGCCTGTTCGGCTGATCGCCGCCCGGCGGCAGCCAGCGGCGCGCCGCCTGCCGGGAGCGAACGATGACATCCGCCCTGCCGCCGTGCTGCGCTGAGCGGCCGACAACCGCCAGCACCGCCTTCGCCTTCGCCATTGCCTGCCTGATCGGCGTCAGCCTGCTCGCGCCGGCATTGGCGAAGGACGAGTCCGATGCCGATGCCGAGGCACGCGACGAGAGCTTGCCGCGCGTCGTCGTCAGCGCCATCCCGGTCGCCGGCGATCCGGCACGCACGCCTGCCTCGATCAGCCATGTGGCGGTCGACGCCAGCCGCCATGCCGGCCCGCTCGACGGCCTGTCCGACGTGCTCGCCGGCGTGCCCGGCCTGAGCGTGCGCAATCGGCACAACCATGCCCAGGACGAGCAGATTTCGATCCGCGGCTACGGCGCGCGCGCCACTTTCGGCGTCCGTGGCCTGCGCCTTTACACCGACGGCATTCCCGCCGCCATGCCCGATGGCGCCGGCCAGGTGTCGCATTTCAGCCTCGATGGTGCCGAGCGCATCGAGGTGCTGCGCGGGCCGTTCTCGGCCCTGTACGGCAACTCCTCCGGCGGCGTGATCGCCCTGCACAGCGCGCGCGGCGTCGCGCCGGGGCGCTGGAACGCCGCCCTGCGCGCCGGCAGCGACGCCTTCCGCCGGTTGTCGCTGGATGGTCGCGGCGCCATCGGCCAGGTCGGCTACAACCTCGCCCTGTCGCGCTTCGACGGCGATGGTTTCCGCGACCACAGCGCCGCCCGCCGCGACACCTTCAACCTGCGCCTGGATCACGACTGGGGCGAAACCCGCCAGCTCACCCTGATCGCCAATGCCGTCGACATGCCGGACATCCAGGATCCGCTCGGCCTGACCTGGGAACAGGCGCAGGCCGATCCGCGCCAGGCGGTGGCCAACGCGACGCTGTTCAACACCCGCAAATCGGTGCGCCAGCACCAGGCCGGCGCGATCCTGCGCCAGGACCTCGGCGCGGAGCAGGGCCTGCGCCTGCTCGGCTACGCCGGCAAGCGCCGCGTCGAGCAGTTCCTCGCCATCCCGCAGGCGGCGCAGAACAATCCACTGCATTCCGGCGGCGTCATCGACCTCGACACCGGCTACCACGGCGTCGACCTGCGCTGGCAGTTCGAGGGCGAGGTCGCCGGGCGGCCGCTGGCGCTGGCGGCGGGCCTGTCCGGTGATCGACAGGACCAGCGCCGACGCGGCTTCGAGAACCACGTCGACGGCGTGCCCGGCCTGCGCGGGGCGCTGCGCCGCGACGAGCGCAACCGCGTCTCCGGCTTCGACCAGTACCTCCAGGCCGACTGGCGCTTCGCGCCGCGCTGGTCGCTGCTTGCCGGCCTGCGCCACAGCGCGCTGCGCTTCAGTTCACGCGATGCCTATGTCGGCCCCGGCAATCCCGACGACAGCGGCCGCGTGCGCCATGCCGACAGCACGCCGGTGGCCGGGCTGATGTGGCATGCCAGCCAGGCGCTGCGCCTGTACGCCAGCCACGGCCACGGCTTCGAGACGCCGACCTTCGCCGAACTGTCCTATCGTGCCGATGGCGGTGCCGGGCTGGCCTTCGACCTGCGTCCGGCGCGCAGCCGCAACAGCGAGCTGGGGGCCAAGTGGCGGCCGTCGCGCGGCGTGCAGATCGAGGCGGCGCTGTTCCATGCCGACACCGACGATGAACTCGCCGTGGCGCGCAACAGCGGCGGCCGATCCAGCTTCCGCAACGTCGCCCGCGCACGCCGCGCCGGCGTCGAACTGGCCGCCGACTGGACGCTGACCGAGCACTGGGGACTGCGCGCCGCGTGGACGCGGATCGCCGCGCATTTCCGCGACGGCTTCCTCGCCTGCGCCGGCACGCCCTGCCTGACGCCGGTCACGCCGGTGGCGACCGGCTCGCCGATCCCCGGCGTGCCGCGCTCGCAACTGTTTGCCCGGCTGGATTGGGACGACGGCCCCTGGCAGGCGGCGCTGGATCTTTCCCGCAGCGGCGTCACCGTGGTCAACGACCTCGCCACGCAGACCGCGCCGGCGCATGCCCTGGTCGGCATCGAGGGCGCGCGGCAGTTCGGCCCGCTGCGGCTGTCGCTGCGCATCGACAACCTGTTCGACCGCGCCTACATCGGCGCGGTGATCGTCAACGACGGCAATGGCCGCTACTACGAGCCCGGCCCCGGTCGGCAATGGCATCTCGGCGCGCAGTGGACGCTCTGAGGCGGCACGCGCGACGAAATTACCGGCCCTGAAACGCCGATGGCCGGGACGAGCCCGACCATCGTGGCAACGCTTTTCTTTTATCGGTGCGCGATCACTGCGCCGCGCGGCGCGCCGCCAGTTGTGCCTCCAGCCGCTGGCGCGCCGCGTCCAGCGCGCCCTGCGCGGCAGCGCGCTTGGACTGCGCCGCGCCGGCGGTCAACGGCAGGCCCGGGCCGGCCTTGCGCTGCGACTTCACGCTCGGCCCGGTGCCTTCTTCGACGAAGGTGCGGCTGGCGCTGCGGAAGCCGCGCAGCGGCACGAAGCCGGACGGATTGGTGCCGCGCGTATAGACCGCGCCCTCGCCGGAAAACACCTCGCTGCCCAATGCCAGGTAATAGCTGGCGTAGGTGGTCGGCGAGTTCTCCACCACGATGACGTGGGTGTCCTCGGCGGCGACGTACTCGCCCAGCGCGTAGCGCAGGTCGAGGTCGGTATCGGAACAGAAGCCGGACAGGCTGTCGGCCGGGCGGCAGCCATCGACGAAATCGCCGTACTGGTCGGCGTCGAGGAAATCGAAGATCAGCACATCGCCGAAATAGCTGCCGTCGCCCTGGCCGCTGGCGTCGCTGAAGTCGAGGGTCAGGCTCCATTCGCCCATCAGCCGGGTCAGGTCGGCGGAAACGCCGGGCAGGCGCTGCTCGTCCTCCGGGCGCTTGTAATAGAAGCGGAAACGCTCGATCTGCGTCACCCGCCCGCCCAGGGTCAGGGTGGCGCGCGCCGGATCCTGCGGGTTGAAGTCGATGCGGATCGGGCCGCCGACGCCGATCTGCGGGTTGGTTGGCCGGTACGGACAGCCGATGCACTGGGCACCGGGGAAATAGTCCAACGTGCCGTCGAAGCGGGCATTGCCGGTCAGGAAGCCGGTCGCCGTGTACCAGACCGGATTGCCGGCGGTGTCGCCGACGAACACCGAGACGGCGAGGAAGTTGTCCTGCAGGTCGAGGATCAGACCGGTTCCGGACTCGGCCGGGTTCCACCAGACGCCGGTTTCCGGCGCATAGGCGCGCGACTGGCCGGCACCGAGCAACAACAGGGACAGCAGCGCAAATGCGGACAGGCGGACAAGGCGTTGCAGCATGGCGGACTCTCCACGGGGCCGATACGAAGAGGCCAAGCTAGGGTCGAGGCACTTAATGCGGCCTTAAATGGGACTGTCGGCGGCCGGCAGCGGTGCCGCCGCGCCGCGTCGAACCCAGTCGGCCAGCGCCGCGCCGTCCATCGGCGTGGCATAGAGGAAACCCTGCGCCTCGTCGCAACCCAGCTCGCGCAGCCGCTGCGCCACCGCGGCGGTTTCCACGCCCTCGGCGACCACCCGCAGTTCCAGCCCGTGCGCCAGGGCGATGATGGTCTGCGTCAGGCGTTCCAGCGTGCGGTCGCCGATCAGGCCGTGGACGAAGCTGCGGTCGATCTTCAGGTGCTTGACCGGGAAGCGGTGCAGCGAATGCAGGTTGGAGAAGCCGGTGCCGAAATCGTCCACCGACAGGCCGATGCCGCTGGCCTCGAACAGGGCGAAGCTGCGCCGCAGCGAGTCGCTGTCGCGCATCAGGGCGGATTCGGTCAGCTCCAGTTCCAGCCGCTGCGGCGGCCAGCCCTCGCGGCGGCAGATGTCCAGCGCCTCGGCGGCGAAGCCGGGCACGCGCAACTGGATCGCCGAGACGTTGACCGCCAGACGCTCGATCCGAAGCCCCTCGCGTGCCCAGGCCGCCGCCTGCCGGCAGGCCTCGCGCAGCGCCCAATAGCCGATCGGCACGATCTCGCCGCTGTCCTCGGCAATCGGCACGAACTCGCTGGGCGGACGCGCCTCGTCATCGTGACGCCAGCGCAGCAGTGCTTCTACGCCGCGCAGCCGGCCGTCGCCCAGGTCGACGGTCGGCTGGTAGACCAGGTACAGCTCGTCCTGGCGCAGCGCCTGGCGCAGTTCCTTTTCCAGCGTCGCCCGGCGCTGCAACTGCGTGTAGTAGGCGTCGCTGTAGAACTGGAAGGTGTTGCGGCCGGATTCCTTGGCCGCGTACATGGCGGTGTCGGCGGCGCGCAGCAGGGCGTCGAAGCCGTCGTGCGCCGGACCGTGCAGGGCGATGCCGATGCTGCAACCGACCTGGATGTCGGTGCCGTCCAGTGCCACCGGGATGGCCACCGCGTCGATGATCTTGCGCGCCACGCGGCTGGCGTCGGCGGCGGCGCCGATGTCGCGCAGCAGGACGAGGAATTCGTCGCCGCTCTGCCGGGCGACGATGTCGCCGCTGCGCACGGTGGCGCGGATGCGCCCGGCGACGTCGAGCAGCAACTGGTCGCCGGCCTCGTGGCCCAGGGTGTCGTTGACCAGCTTGAAGCGGTCGAGGTCGATGAACAGCAGCGCCAGGCCGGCCCGCTCCGACGGCTGCCGGGCCAGCGCGGCGCAGGCCAGTTCGCGGAACTGCACGCGGTTGGGCAGGCCGGTCAGCGCGTCGTAATGGGCAAGCTGCTCGATGCGCTCGCTGGACTCGCGCTCGGCGGTGATGTCGCGGGTGTGGCCGGTGATCCGGTACGGCTTGCCGTTGTGGCGTTCGAGCTGGCCGTGGATGCGCAGCCAGACGCGCTCCTCGTCGGGGGTGACGAAGCGCACCTCGATGGTTTCCTCGTCGCTTTCGCCGGACACGATGCGGCGCACGGCGGCCTCGAAAATCTGCCGCGACTCGCCCTCGTACATGCCGTTGGTGGAGTGGATCGAAACCGGCGTGCCGACGGCGATGCCGTGGATGCGGTAGTTCTCGTCGGTCCAGTCCAGCCGGCCGCTGTCGATGTTGTATTCCCAGCCGCCGATGCGGCCGATGCGGGCGATGCGGTCGAGCAGTTCGTTGCGCCGGCCGGCGACATCCTCGGCCTGGCGCTGTTCGGTGACGTCCTGCAACAGGCCGAACACGCGGTCGACCTCGCCGGCGGCGTCGCGCAGCGCCTCGCCACGGGCGATCACGCGGCGTCGTTCGCCGTCCTCGCGGCGCAGGTCGAACTCCTGCTCGTAGGCTTCGCCGCGGGCGATGGTGGCGGCGATGCTCTGGCGCAGCCGGGCGCGGGCGCGCGGGTCGGGGACGAAGCGGCCAAGGTCGGCGTAACGCAGGTCGCCGCGCGCCGCTGTCAGACCGAGGATGTTGCGCACGCCGAGCGAGGTCCAGAAGCGGTCGCGCTCGATCTGCCAGATCCACGCGCCCATGCCGCCGATGCGCTGGGCGCGGTCGAGCAGCAGCTCGCGTTCGTCGGCGCGCAACGGCGGCAGTTCGGCGGCGCTGGCCGAGGCGGTGTAGCCGAGCAGGGCACCGGCGGCGTCGCGCACCGCGCGCAGTTCCAGCCGCTCGCCGGGCAGCAGGTCGTCGAAGGCACGGCTGTCACGATCCGCGCCGCGCAGGTCGGCCAGCGCGCGGCCGAGCAGGGCGCTCAGGCGTGCCTCGCCGAGCAGCCGGGCGCAGTCGCGCGCGCCGCCGTTGGCCTGCAACAGACGACCCTCGGCGTCGAACACCCACAGGGGCTCGCGCAGGGGGTGCTGCATCAGGCTGGCAAGCAGATCGGCCGGCATGGTCGGGACATCACCGAGGGTCATGCAGAATACCCGCAACCCGGATCGGGCGGGCGGCCACGCGCCAGGTCGGTGGCGGCATCGCGCGTCCTCAATCGCGCGCCCCGGCTGCCGCCAGCGCGGCATCGACGCGGGCGAACTCCGCTGCCAGATCCTCGCGCAGCGCCGCCGGCAGCGCCGCGTCCTCGGGACCGGGCGGCACGCCGACCCAGGCGAACGCGACCTGATTGCTCATGCCCGGCTGCGGCACGGCGCAGCAACGGCCGTCGAAGGCGCGGGCGATGCGCTCCAGATGCCGGGCCACGTCGTCGCAATACAGGTTCAGGCTCATCACCCCGCCCTCGCGCAGGGCGGCGCGGCAATCGTCGTAGAAGCGCTGCGAGGCCAGTGCCGGCGGAATGCCGCGCTCGTCGTAGCCATCCACCAGCAGTACGTCGCAGGACGCCGGCCGGCGGGCGACGAACTGCGCGCCGTCATCCAGATGGACGCGGAAGCGGGCGTCGTCGCGCGGCACCCGGAACAGCCGCCGCAGGGCCAGCACGTGCGGATTGATCTCGACCACGTCGATGGCGCAATCCGGCAGATGGCGATGGCAGTACTTGGCCAGCGAGCCGCCGCCGAGGCCGATCATCAGCAGCCGGCGCGGCCGCGGGTGGAGGCGCAGGAAGCCCATCATCGTCCGCGTGTAGCCGATCAGGAGCGCCTGCGGACGGAAGGTCAGCATGCGGCTTTGCGCGTCCTCGCGGGTGAACTGCATCGAGGTGTAGCGCCAGCCGCGACGGACGATGGGTCGACGCTGGCCCGGCGGCGGTTCAACTTCGCCGCGCGCCTGCGCCAGCCAGTCCTGCGCGCGGCTGCGCCAGCGCGCCCACCACCCGAGCAGGCTCATGGGCGCGCATGTCCGCGCGCGCGGCTGCGAAGGGCAGGGGTGAACGACGGGCACGGCTTCATCGCCCCGATCATGCCATGCCGGGCGGCGAAAAGAGGGTGCTACAGTGCCGCCCGACCGCCGCATCGGAGCCTCGACATGACTGCCAACCCCTGCCGCATCGGTATCCCCGGACAGCCCTGGAGCGCGCAGCACGTCGAACAATGGCGCGCCCTGCAGCCGGTTCGACGCAGCCACGCGGACGATGTCGTGGCGCGGATCGATGCGCTGCGGGTGGACTGGTACGTCGAGCAGTACGGGCAGCTCGAATACGCCCCGGATCGCTACCCGTTGCTGGCCCTGCGCAGCCGTGACTGGCGCGAGGAACTGCCCTGCGCGCTGATCACCGGCGGCGTCCACGGCTACGAGACCAGCGGCGTCGAAGGTGCCTTGCAGTTCCTCGAGCACGAGGCCGCGCGCTACGCCGGACGGATCAACCTGCTGACCGTGCCCTGCGTCAGCCCCTGGGGCTACGAGCGCATCCAGCGCTGGAACGCGCAGGCGGTCGATCCCAACCGCTCCTTCCGCGATCCCAGCCCGGCGGCGGAGTCGGCCGCGCTGATGCGCCTGGTGGCACCGCTGCACGGGCGCTTCCTGCTGCACATCGACCTGCACGAAACCACCGACAGCGACGAAACCGAGTTCCGCCCGGCACTGGCGGCGCGCGACGGCAAGCCGTTCCAGCCGGGGACGATCCCCGACGGCTTCTATCTGGTCGGCGACAGCGACAACCCGCAGCTCGACTTCCAGCGCGCCGTCATCGACGCCGTGGCGCGGGTCACCCACATCGCGCCAGCCGATGAGCGCGGCGAGATCATCGGCTCGCCAGTGTTTGCGCCCGGCGTGATCCTGTACGCCTTTCGCCCGCTCGGCCTGTGCGCCGGCATCAGCGGCGCGCCGTTCACCACCACCACCGAGGTCTATCCGGACAGCCCGCGCGCCACGCCGCAGCAATGCAACGACGCCCAGGTGGCGGCGGTGTGCGCGGCGCTCGACCACGCGCTGACGGCGCGCGCCGGCTGATCGGCGATGCGCGCCCGCTGCGTCCCGTGCGAACGATGTCCCGTCGACTGGCCTGGAGCCCGCCATGCATGACCTGATCGTGATCGGAGCCGGTTCCGCCGGCGTCGCCGCCAGCCGCTACGCCGCCTCGCTCGGTGCCCGCGTCGCCCTGTGCGAAGCCGACCGCGTCGGCGGCACCTGCGTGCTGCGTGGCTGCGTGCCGAAGAAGCTGTACGTCTACGCCGCACAGTTCGCCGATGCCTTCGCCGATGCCGCCGCCTTCGGCTGGCAGGTCGGCCGGACGGCGTTTTCCCTGCCCCCCCTGCGCGCCGCCAAGGATGCCGAGACGCGGCGGCTGGAAGGCATCTATCTCGACATGCTGCAACGGGCCGGCGTCGAACTGCTGGCCGGCCACGCCCGTCTGGGCGACGCCGGCCACGTCGAGATCAATGGCCGCTCGCTGCCGGCCGGGCGCATCCTGATCGCCAGTGGCGGCCGACCACGGCGGCCGCCGATCCCCGGCATCGAGCTTGCGATGACCTCGGACGACATCCTCGACCTGGATGACCTGCCCGAGCGCCTGCTGGTGATCGGCAGCGGTTACATCGGCGTCGAGTTCGCCGGCATCTTTCGCGGTTTCGGCAGCGCGGTCACCGTGGCCGGGCGCAGCGAACTACCGCTGCGCGGCTTCGATGCCGACCTCTGCCGCCGTCTGGTCGAGGAAACCCGTCGTCGCGGCATCGACTGGGCCAGCGGCTTCGATGCTGCCCGCATCGAACGCGCCGGCACGGCACTGCGCTGCATCGCCCGCGACGGCCGCGTGCTGGAGGCCGACGCCATCCTCAATGCCACCGGCCGCACGCCGAACAGCGCCGGTTTGGGACTGGAAGCCATCGGCGTGGAACTGGACGACGACGGTGCCATCGCCGTCGACGCCCGCTCGCGCAGCCGCGTGCCCGGCGTGTTCGCCGTCGGCGATGTCACCAACCGGCTCAACCTCACCCCGGTCGCCATCGCCGAGGCGCGCGCCTTCGTCGACAGCGAATTCGGCAACACGCCGCGCCAGATCGACCACGGCTGCGTCGCCAGCGCGGTGTTCTCGCAGCCGCCGCTGGCCGCCATCGGCCTCGACGAGGCCGCCGCCCGCCGCGCCGGGCACGCCCTGCGCGTCTACGAGGCCGACTTCCGCCCGATGCGCAACGCCTTTTCCGGCCGCGCCGAGCGCAGCTACATGAAACTGGTCGTCGACGCCGACTCCGACCGCGTGCTCGGCGCGCACATGATCGGCACCGACGCCGCCGAGATCATCCAGAGCCTGGCCCCGGCGGTGACCCACGGCCTGAGCAAGCGGCAGTTCGACCAGACCCTCGCCCTGCATCCCACCGCCGCCGAGGAATTCTTCCTGATGCGCACGCCGAGGGCGTGACGACGCGAATCCGCTGTGCCGTCTCAACCTGCACTCCGATTACCATCGCCAAGAAGGAGCTTCAGATACGGATTGATGTTTGAACCGACCCCGCCGGGGTCAGATCGTTACTTTGGCGTGCTGCCAGCAGAAACTGTCCGTGGCTGCGACCGCAGACGCTCGGTACACCGCAATCCCCGGCTGCCTTCGGCCCGGCCGGGCTTGAGGCCAAACAGCGGGCGAAGCCAGCTGATCCGGCGGATCACCTCGACCAGCAAGCCGCAGCCGGCAACGGTTGCCAACAGCAGCAACAACGGTTCCAGCACCGGGCCGAGCGCCAGGTGCGAGAGCGCGTAACCCGCCAGCAGGATCACCGTCTGGTGAAGGACGTACCAGGGATAGACCGTCTCGTTGGCGTAGGCCAGCCAGCGGAATGGACGGTTGAGCAGGTGGTGGCCCCAGCCCAGGATCGCCACCAGCGTCAGCCATTGATAGCCATAGGTGACCAGGTCGTACACGGCCTTTTGCCAGTCCGGCGAACTGCCACCCACGACCAGCGACAGCCAGCACAGCAGGCCAAGCAGCATCGCGGCCGCCGCCAGCGCAATCCATCGCAGGCGCTTCAACTCCGCCCACAGCCCGGCGTCGGCCGCCAGCCAGTAGCCGTACAGGAACACGCTGAAATAGCGCACGTGGTTTTCCCAGTCGCTGACCAGGTCGTGGGTCGCCGGCACGGTGAGCACCCAGGCCGACAGCACCAGCGGAATGGCCGGCAGGACCAGCAGGTGCCAGCCCCGCAACGCGCGGAACCGTCGGCCGAGTGCCTGCCCTGTCCTGCCCCCGAACAGCGGCCGCAACAGCGCCAGCAGCAGCGAATAGCAGAGCAGGTACGGCAGGTACCACAGGTGGTTCCAGGTAATGCCGACATGCGAGCCGTCGAAGGCACCTTCCGGCCATGGAGAAAAGCTGAAGTAGGCCTGCAGGAAGGCCCCGTAGCCGCCGTCGAAAGCGCCGTTGGACATCGCCTGCAGCCAGGTCTGGGGCGGCACCACCACCAGCATTCCGACCAGCAGCGGCAAGCCCAGCCGCAGCGTGCGCGACCAGGCGAATGCCGCCGGGCTGCGGTGTCGCAACAGGAATGCCACTACCACCCCGGACAGCAGGAACAACAGCGGCATGCGCCAGCGATTGACCGCCATCATCGGCCATTGCAGCCACTCGGCCTGATGGGCGGATTTCAGGTGCCAGTCCCAGCCGGCCACGAAGAACATGCCGACGTGGTAGAGGATCAGCAGCGCGAAGGCGAGCGAGCGCAGGGCGTCGATGTCGTGGCGACGGGTGGCAAGGGCGGGCGTTTCCATGGGCGGGCTCCGGTTCCGGGAACGACTCCAGCCTTGCGCCCAAGCCACTGGGCCGCAATGACAAGGGGACGACCCGGTGCCACTTGGGGACGAGTGGTGCCAGCACGGGACGAACCGCAACGCTGCCCTGCCGGCACCGTGCGGAACCGCTGCTAGACTGCCCTCGACAACCGGGGGAGAACCATGTCGCCTCAGGTCTACCTCAGGCACCGCCGCATCTTCGAGGTCGGCTTCTGGCTGCTGCTGGCGGCCGTGAACGCCAGCGCCAACAGCATCACCACCAATATCGACCTGGCCCGCACCGGTGTCGGCGTGGCGACCTGGGAGCCCTGGGCCTGGGAGATCACCAGCGGTCTGGCCTGGCTGGCGTTGATCCCGCTGATCCTCGCCTTCGACCACCGCTTCCCGCTGCACCGCCCGCAGCCGCCCCGGCATTACTTCTGGCACCTGCTGTTCAGCGTGTTGGCCTCGGCGCTGCACATCACCGCCATGGTGCTGCTGCGCGAACTGGTCTACGCCGCCGCCGGCAGCGACTACAGCTTCGGCCCCTGGCACGCGGAATTCGGCTACGAATACCTCAAGGACATGCGTACCTACGCCGGCTTCCTGGCGCTGATCTATTTCTACCGGCTGGTACTGCGCCGCTGGCAGGGCGAGGCCGGCTTCCTGGACCAGGGCCGCGAGGACAGCGCGTCCGAACCCGTCACCGACCGCTTCCCGGTCAAGAAGCTGGGACGCGAGTTCCTGGTTCGCGTCGAGGACATCGACTGGATCGAGTCCGCCGCCAATTACGTCAATTTGCACGTCGGCGATCGCGTTTACCCGCTGCGCGACACCATGGCCGCCATCGAACAGAAGCTCGGTGCCCGCGGCGTCGCCCGCGTCCATCGCAGCGCCATCCTCAACCTGGATCGCGTCCGTGAAATCGAACCCTTCGACACCGGCGATGCCCGCGCCCACCTCACCACCGGCCACACCGTTCCGGTAAGCCGTCGCCACCGCCAGGCCCTCCGCGACCTCCTCGCCTGAGCCATGCAACGACAGCCAGCGGTCGAGAAATTGGTTGCAACCCTCATGGGCGCTGATCGCTGGGCCGCCACCGCCCATCCATGCAGATACCGAAGGCTGGATCATCTGCCCGTAAGATGGCCGGCCCCCACCGTCCTGCCCGCCGATGCCCTCATCCTCCGTTGCCGCCCGTGCGCGGCGCTTTCCCCGCTGGTTGCGCTGGCTGCTGGTCGCTTGGGTGGTCTACGTCCTGCTGGCGGCGGTCTTTCTCAATACGGCGCTGGCGGACAAGGCATTCAACCGTTTTCCGGAGCGCTTCTCCTTGCAGTGGCGGGCGGCGCTGTCGCTGTATCCGGGCCAGGTGATGGCCTGGGACGTGACTGCGCGCGGCCATGTGCGACGCAATCAATGGCAGGCGCAAGCCGGTTTCGCCCATGGACGCATCGCGCTGTCGCCGTTGCTCTGGCGCGAATTGCGGCTGCCGGCGATCCGCGCCCGCGACGCCCGCTTCGTCGGCGCTCGGACCGAGTCCGACATGCCGCCGCGCGAGGCGCGCGAGCACGGCTGGACCATCCACCTGCCGCGCATCGACAGCGACAGCCTGCGCGAGGCGCGCTGGGAGGACTGGATCCTGATCGGCCCGGCCAGCGCCCGCTTCGGTCTGCGCAAGACCTTGCGCGGCGGGCCGATGGAGGTGCTGCCCTCCTGGCTGTCCGCGCGCGGCGCGCAATTGCGCCACGGCCAGCGCCTGCTGTTCGACGAGGTCGCCGCGCAGGCGCGGTTCGCGCTGGCCGAGCATCGTTCCGCCGAGTTTCCCGGCATCGCCAAACTCGACCTGATCGACGCCTCGCTGGATCTGCAAGCCGCCGCGCCGCAACTGCTGCTGCGCCCGGACGCCGAAGCCGACGAGCGCGTCGCGCTGGCCGCCGGCGGCGGCGATCTGCGCGCCGGCCTGGCCTTTCGCCACGGCGAATGGCAGCCCGGTGGCGCGGTCGACCTCGACCTGCCGGTGCGCAGCGAGTTCGGCGACGGGACGCGATACGACAGCCGCCTGGCGCTGGCGCTGGCGGTCGATGACGGCCTGCACCTGCGCGCCACCTTGCCGGCGCAGGCGAACAATCCGCTGCATCTGGACGCCGACCTGCGCATCGCCCGGCGGCGGATCGATCCGCGCGCGCTGCGCGAGCTGCTGCCGCAGACCTCCGGCACGCTGGCGCTGCGCTGGCATTTCGACTCCCTGCACTGGCTGTCCTCGACCCTGGTGCACGGCGACTGGCTGGCCTTCGACGGCCACGGCGAACTGGAGGCGCAATTGCACATCGACCGGGGTCGCCTGCAGCCGGGCAGCCGTTTCGAGGTGCCGGAGGCGGTGCTCGCGGTGCGCACGCTGGACAACCGGATCAGCGGCAGCGCCCGCGCCCGCGGCCGCATCGAAGGCGAGGCCGAGGTGCCGCAGGTGCGCATCGAACTGATCGCCGACCGCTTCGCCGTCGCTCCCGATGCCGAGCCGGACCAGCCCTACGTGCACGGCCAGCGGCTGCACGTCGAACTGAGCGCCGATGGCGATCTGGAGCGCTTCCGCGACGAGGTGAAGGCGCGGCTGCGCTTCAGCGACGCCAACATCCCCGACCTGACCCGCTACAACCACCACCTGCCGCGCCGCAATCTGCGTTTCACCGCCGGCGAGGGTCGGCTGTCCGGCGATCTGCACCTGGACGGCAACGGCCACATCGATCAGGGCCGCATCGACCTGCGCGCCCGCGAGGCCGGGCTGCGCGTCGCCGATCTCGACCTGCGCGCCGATGTCGAGGTCAGCGGGCGGCTGGTCGATACCCGGCTGGATCAGCGCCGCATGCAACTGGACGGCACGCTGATCGAACTGCGCCGGGTGTCCTTTGCCGACCGCGCGGGCCGTCAGCGCCGCGACTGGTGGGCGCGGATCGCGCTGCCCAGCGCGCAGGCGCGCTGGAAGCGGCCGCTGGCGCTGGATGGCGAGGCCGACATCACGGTGAAGGACATCGGCTTCCTGCTCGCCCTGGTGGAACGCCGCAAGCCGCTGCCGGGCTGGGCGGTGCGGCTGATCGACGCCGGACAGACCCGGATCAGCGGCATCGCACAACTGCGCGGCCGGCATCTGGTGCTGGACCGCCTGGCCGCGCACAACGACCGCTTCGGCCTCAACGCCCGCCTGCGACTGGAGAAGGCGCAACTGCACGGCGACGTGCTGCTCAACTGGAAGGCGCTGGCGTTGGGCATCGAACTGGCCCCGGAGGACCGCGACTACCGCTTCATCCGGCCGCGCCACTGGTACCGGAGCCAGCCCGACCTGCTGCCGGCCGCGACGCCCTGATCGACGCGGCGGCGCTCAGTCGAGCGGCTGCTCGGACACCAGGATGCCGTCCTCGTCGGCGTACAGCCACTGGCCGGGCGTGAAGCGCACGCCGGCGAAGGACACCGGCTGATCCGCCTGCGCGCCGTGCAGGCCCTTGGCGCTCTTGCGTGGATGGCTGGCCAGCGCCTTCACGCCGACCGCCTGCTGTGCCAGTTCGGCGCTGTCGCGCACGCAGCCGTGGACGATGATCCCGGCCCAGTCGTTGCGCACCGCCAACTGGCCGAGATTGCCGCCGACCAGGGCGCAGCGCAGCGAGCCGCCGCCGTCGATCACCAGTACCGCGCCATCGCCCGCCGTCTCCAGCATCGCCCGCACCTGGGCGTTGTCCTCGAACACCTTCAGTGTGCGGATCGGCCCGTGGAAGCGACGCCGGCCGCCGTAGTCGCGGAACAGCGGCTCGCAGACGGCGGCCTCGGGATGGGCGTCGGACAGATCGGCAACGGCGTGGGACATCGGCAAGCCTGCGGACGGGGCGGGTCCGGCAAGCATATACGAGGCGTCGCGCCGTCACTGCGACGGCGCGAGCGCGGCGGACGCGCTATTCCGTGGCGACGGCCTTGCGGGGTGCGGCTTTTTTTGCCGCCGTTTTCTTCGCTGCGGCCTTCTTCGCCGGAGCGCGCTTGGCGGTGGCCTTGTTCGCTGCCGACTTGCTCGCGGCGGCGCTCTTGCTCGCCGCTGCCTTCTTCACAGCGGCCTTCTTCACCGCAGCCTTCTTCGCCACGCCCTTGCGGCCGAAACCCTTGCGCGCCGGTTTGCCGGTTTCCGCCATCAACTGCTTCGCCTCGTCCAGCGTCAGGCTGGCCGGCTCGCGGTCCTTGGGAATCTTGCCGTTGAGTTCGCCATCGGACAGGTACGGACCGAAGCGGCCGTTGAGCACCTGGATGTCGCTGCCCTCGAAGGTCTTGATGATGCGGTTGGCGGCGATCTCTTCCTTTTCGCGGATCAGGAACAGGGCACGGTCGAGGTCGATGGCATAGGGATCGTCCTCCTTCTTCAGCGAGGCATAGGTGCTGCCGCGCTTGGCGAAGGGACCGAAGCGGCCGACGGCGACGGTCACGTCCTCCTCGCCGTCCTTGCCCAGCACGCGCGGCAGCTTGAACAGATCCAGCGCCTGCACCAGGGTGATGGTGTGGATACTCTGCCCCGGACGCAGCGAGGCGAAGCGAGGCTTGTCCTCATCGTCCTTGGTGCCGATCTGCGCCATCGGCCCGAACCGTCCCAGGCGCACGCTGACCGGGCGGCCGCTGGCCGGATCCTCGCCCAGCACACGCGCGCCGGTGGCCTCGGAGCGGTCGACCGAATCGGTCTTTTCCTCCACCAGCGCCTTGAACGGCTTCCAGAAGCGCGCCATCAGCGGCAGCCAGTCCTCCTCGCCGCGGCTGACGGCGTCGAGTTCGTCCTCCAGCCGGGCGGTGAAGTCGTAATCGACATACCGGGCGAAATGGCCGGACAGGAAGCGCGCCACGGCGCGGCCGACGTCGGTGGGACGGAAGCGGCGGGCGTCGAGGTAGACGTATTCGCGGTTGAGCAGGGTCTGGATGATGCTGGCGTAGGTGGAGGGACGGCCGATGCCGTGCTCTTCCAGCGCCTTCACCAGGCTGGCCTCGGAATAGCGCGGCGGCGGCTCGGTGAAGTGCTGGTCGGCGAGGATCGCCGACAGCGGCATCGACTCGCCCTTGCGCAGCGCCGGCAGCTTGCGGCCCTCGTCCTCGTCCTCGGCCGCCTTGGCGTCCTTGCCCTCCTCGTAGACGGCGAGGAAGCCGGGGTCGACGACCGTGGTGCCGCTGGCGCGGAAAGCGTGCTCGCTGCCGGCGGCGAGGTCGACCGACACCGTGTTCAGCGTGGCCGGAATCATCTGGCAGGCGATGGCGCGCTTCCAGATCAGCTCGTACAGGCGGGCGGCGTCGGCATCGAGGAACTGCGCCACCGATTTCGGCGAACGCAGCGCCGAAGTCGGGCGGATCGCCTCGTGTGCCTCCTGGGCGTTCTTCGACTTGGTCTTGTAGACGTTGGCGGTCGGCGGCAGCGCATGGCTGCCGAAGTCGCGGCTGATCGCCTGACGCAGTTCCTCCACCGCCTCCTGCGAGAGGTGGGTGGAGTCGGTACGCATGTAGGAGATCAGGCCGACGGTGCCCTCGCTGCCCAATGCCACGCCTTCGTACAGCTTCTGCGCCACGCGCATGGTGCGGCTGGTGGAGAAGCCGAGCTTGCGCGCCGCCTCCTGTTGCAGGGTGGAGGTGATGAACGGCGGTGCCGGGCGACGCCGGCGTTCCTTGCTCTGCACGTCGGTGACCAGCAGGCTGCCACCGGCGGCGGCCAGCAGGCGCGCCCGCGCGGCTTCGGCATCGGCCTCGTTGACGAGGTCGAACTGCTCGAACTTCTTGCCGTCCAGCCTGGCCAGGCGGGCGTTGAACGGCTGCGCGGGATGGGCGAGCTGGGCTTCGATGGTCCAGTACTCGCGCGAGACGAAGGCTTCGATCTCCTCCTCGCGCTCGACGATCATGCGCAGCGCCGGCGACTGCACACGGCCGGCCGACAGCCCACGCTGCACCTTGCGCCAGAGCACCGGCGACAGGTTGAAGCCGACCAGGTAATCCAGCGCGCGACGCGCCTGCTGGGCGTTGACCAGGTCGGTGGACACTGCGCGCGGCGCGGCCATGGCTTCCTTGATTGCGCGCGGGGTGATCTCGGTGAACACCACCCGATGCAGCGGCTTGTGTTCGAGCAGGCCGCGTTCCTTGAGGATCTCGGCGATGTGCCAGGAAATGGCCTCGCCCTCGCGGTCCGGGTCGGTGGCCAGGTACAGCGCCTCGGCGCTGCGCGCGGCGCGGGCGATGGCGTCGACGTGGCGCTCGTTCTTGTCGATCAGGTCGTAGCGCATGGCGAAGTCGCGCTCGGGATCGACCGCGCCTTCCTTCGGCACCAGGTCGCGCACGTGTCCGTACGAGGCCAGGACGTGGAAGTCCTTGCCCAGGTACTTGTTGATCGTCTTGGCCTTGGCCGGCGATTCGACGATGAGCAGGTTCTTGGCCATGCGGGAAGGATCTCGTGCGCAAAAGGTGGAGGGCATCCTCGGCCCGGCGGGCGAGGATACCGCGTCGGATCGGACAAGCGACCCCTTATATCAGTGAATGCACAGCGCGTTTGAGGCTGTCAAGATGGCAGGCGGGCGCGGCACGGCGACCGGCCTCGGCGGTGGCGAGGGGCAAGGCCATCGCGAGCCGGGGAGCCGGACGGGCTTTCGAGGGAACGAAGCAGGCCGGGCGCGCTTCGCGCTGCCGGCCGGCGCGATCAGTGCAGCGGCAGGCCCTCGCCTTCGAACATGTGCGTTTCCATCCAGGCCAGCGCAGCTTCCTGGCCGGGCTGGTTGAACAGCACCATCAGCACCACCCACTTGAGGTCGTCGAGGTCGATTTCCTCCTGGTCCAGCGCCATGGCGCGGTCGAGCACCAGTTCACGACGGGTCGGATCGAGCACGCCGTTGCGCTCCAGCGACATCAGAAAGCCGCGGCATTCGATGTCCAGCCGCGCCTGTTCGGCCTCGGCGTAGACCCGCAGCGGGCCGACGGCGGCGGCCGGATCAAGGTCCGGCCGTTCGCTGGCCAGTTCGTCGAGCCAGTCGAAGGCCTTGCTGATCTCGGTGGGGCTGAAACCGGCCTGGAGCAGGCCGGTTTGCAGGGACTCGCGGTCGCGGACGGCGTCCGGGTCCTCGTAGAAGTAGTTCTCGAAGAGGTACAGCAGTACGTCCAGTATGGTCTCTTTCATCCATCCTCGGCGGCGCGGCGCGCGGCGGCGCAGTTGGGGACGTCAGGCCAGACGGGCGTAGCGACCATGTTGCGCGGCCACCGTGCCCTCCAGCTCCATCAGCAGCAGCATGGAGGATAGGGATTCGACGGTCAACCCGGTGCGCTCGGCAAGCACGTCGATGGCGACCGGATCGTGGCCCAGCGCCTGCCACAGGCGCTCGCGCTCGGGATCGCGAGCGACGGCCGCTGCCGGCGCGGCGGCTTTCTCGCCCGCCAGTCGCTGGCGCAGCGCGGTACCCAGTTCGCGCGCCACCGGGGCGATGGCGTCGAGGATTTCCGGCACGCTTTCGGTCAGCATCGCGCCATCGCGGATCAGCCGATGGCAGCCGCGTGCCAGCGGGTTGTGGATCGATCCGGGCAAGGCGAACACGTCGCGGCCGGCTTCGGCGGCGAGGCGGGCGGTGATCAGGGCACCACTTTGCACGCCGGCCTCGACCACCAGCACGCCCAGCGACAGCCCGGCGATGATGCGGTTGCGGCGCGGGAAGTTCTCGCGCCTGGGTCCGGTGCCGGGAGGAAACTCGCTGACCAGCGCGCCGCCGCCGGCGACGATGTCGTGCGCCAGCGCGCGATGGCTGGCCGGATAGATGCGATCCGGGCCGGTGCCCATCACGGCGATGGTCGGCGCGCGGCGGTCGAGCGCGGCGCGATGCGCGGCGGCGTCGATGCCCTCGGCCAGGCCGCTGGTGATGCTCAACCCGCTGGCGGCCAGCGCATTGGCGAAGTCGCGCGCGTTCTCGCGACCGCCGGCGCTGGGATTGCGGCTGCCGACGATGCCGATCTGCGCAGTCCAAAGCTGCTCGGGCGCGCCGCAGACGAACAGTGCCGCCGGGGCCTGCGGCATCCGCGCCAGCAGCGGCGGGAAGTCGGCGCTGTCGATGGTGAGCAGATGATTGGACTCGCCCTGCAGCCAGCGCAGATCGGTTTCCAGCAGGGCCTCATCAGGACGCGACAGCCATTCGATGGCGGCGGCGGGGAGGCCGGCGGCGCGCCAGCCTTCGCGGCCGACGGCGATGGCGTTGCGGGCGTCGCCGTGGCGTTCCAGCAGACTCCGCAAACGCACGCCCCCGAGGCCGGGGGCGCGCAGCAGGATCAGCCAGTCACGGGCGGCGGCATGGCCGACCGGCATGCCTTACTGGGCGACCGGTGCCTTGAGGACATCCTCCAGGCGCACCGGGCGGATGCCGTCCATCACCAGACCGTAGCTGACCTTCTCGAAGGTGCGGAACACCATCACGTGGCCGACGAACTCGTCGGGCAACTGCACCTTTTTGCCGGCGCGGTCGGAGACGATGCGCTGCGGATGCGCGACCTCGTCGGCGACCCGGTCGCCGGGACGGTAGATGGAGAACACGTGGCCGTTCTGGATGCCCTCGCGGGAGCCGGCGGACAGGGCGACGACGTCGTTCTTGCCGCCCCAGCGGCTGGCATTGGTGTGCGCCAGGACGCGCAGGTCGGCCGGCACGGAGCGCGGCGGGCGCGGCTGGAAGGACAGGTCGAACGGACGGCGGTCGACCGGCACGATGACGTCGCCCTTCTTCACTTCCAGGCTGCCGTCCTGGATCAGCAGGGTGGCCGGATCGCCCTCGCGGGTGACCAGGCCGGTGGCGATCTCCACCGCCTCGTAGCCGAGCACTTCGAAATCGTTGTCGATGGCGGCGTAGTAGGCCCACTGGATGCCCGAGGTCTGCGGCTCCAGGCCGTGGGCGCGGGTCCACGGATCGCGCTTCAGGCGCGGGAAGCGGGTGTTCGGCTGTGGATGCACAGCGAAGCGCACCGTCGGCCGCAGCACGGCGTATTCCTCGCCCGGGCGGAAGTCCGCACCGCGCAGGTAGGCGACCTGCTGACCGACCGCGCGCAGGCGGTTTTCCTCCACCGCCAGCACGTAGGGCAGCGACTCCAGCTCTTCCTTGCTGCCGAACACCCGCGGCTTCTTCAGGAAGCCCTCGATGTCGGCCAGCGGCAGGGCACCGACGGCACCGGAGGCTTCGCGGCGGATCTGCGGCGAGAGCTTCTTCACCGACAGCGTCGGCCGCCCGCCCAGATAGGCCAGGCTGATCACGTCGCCGGGAAAGATCAGGTGCGGATTCTCGATCTGCGGATTGGCCTGCCAGATTTCCGGCCACAGCCAAGGCTCGCGCAGGAAGCGTCCGGCGATGCTCCACAGGGTGTCGCCCTTCTGGACGACGTATTCTTCGGGGTGGTCGCTGCGCAGATCGACCGCCAGAGCGCCGCCGCCGAAGGTCAGCAGCGCTACCGCACAGACTGCAAGAAGTTTTTTAAGCATGGCTGCCATGTACCTGTTTCCCCAGCAGGTTGCCGAACTATAACGGAAAGGCGTCGGCCTGACGAGAGGCGCGTCGCGTGGTGGCGTCGCCGGGTGGAACGCACGCCATTGCGGGCTAGAATAACGCCACCTCGGGCTTGCGCAGGCGCTTTTGCGCCCCCATCTGGAAACCATGGCCAAACTGGACATCCTGGAATTCCCCGATCCGCGCCTGCGCAACAAGGCGCGCGCGCTGACGGCGGCCGATTTCACGCCCGCCCTGCAGCGCCTGATCGACGACATGTTCGAAACCATGTACGCCGCGCCCGGCATCGGCCTCGCCGCCAGCCAGGTCGACGTCCACCTGCGCTTCATGGTGATCGACGTCAGCGAGTCGCACGACCAGCCGATGGTGTTCGTCAATCCCGAGATCATCGCCCACGAAGGTTCGCAGACCTATCAGGAAGGCTGCCTGTCGGTGCCCGGCATCTATGCCGACGTGAGCCGCCACGACCGCATCACGGTACGCTTCCTCGATCGCCACGGCGAGCCGCGCGAGTTGACCACCGACGGCTTGCTGGCGGTCTGCATCCAGCACGAGATGGACCACCTCGACGGCAAGCTGTTCGTCGACTACCTGTCCCCGCTCAAGCGCGAGATGGTCAAGCGCCGGCTGGCCAAGCAGCGCCGCGCCAATGCGGCCTGAGCCGGCGACGAGCGCGCGCCGATGGCGTTGAGAATCGTCTTCGCCGGCACCCCGGCGTTCGCCGTGCCCTGCCTGCAGACCCTGCTGCGCGGGCCGGATCGGCCGCTGGCCGTGTATACCCAGCCGGATCGCCCGGTCGGTCGCGGGCGCGCCCTGCAGGCCGGCCCGGTCAAGCAGGCGGCGCTGGACGCCGGCATCGAGGTGCGCCAGCCCGAGCGCCTGCGCGACGCGCCGACGCTGGACGCCCTGCGTGCGTTGCAGCCCGACTTGATCGTCGTCGTCGCCTACGGCCTGCTGCTGCCACAGGCGGTGCTGGACATCCCGCGCCTGGGCTGCTGGAACGTGCACGCCTCGCTGTTGCCGCGCTGGCGCGGCGCGGCACCGATCCAGCGCGCCATCGAGGCCGGCGACAGCGAAACCGGCGTCTGCCTGATGCAGATGGAGCGCGGCCTCGACACCGGGCCGGTGCTGCTGCGCCTGGCGACTCCGATCGAACCGCAGGAAAGCGCCGGCGAGCTGCATGACCGACTCGCCCTGCTCGGTGCGGAAGTGCTCGGCGACGGCCTTGGCCTGCTGCGCGCCGGGCTGATTCCGCACCCCCGGGCACAGAACGAAGCCGGCGTCACCTACGCCCGCAAGCTGGACAAGGCGGAAGCGCGACTGGACTGGACGCAGCCGGCAGCGGTGCTGGCACGGCGCGTGCGCGCCTTTTCGCCGTGGCCGGTGGCCGAGGTGGAGCTGCTCGGCGAACGCCTGCGCGTGCACCGCGCCCGCGCCATCGACAGCGCCGCCGCGCAGCCGCCCGGCAGCGTGGTCGCCGCCACTGCCGGCGGAATCGACGTCGCCTGCGGCGAAGGCGTGCTGCGACTGCTCTCGGTACAGCGCGACGGCGGCCGCGTGCTGCCGGCCGGCGATTACCTCAACGCCCGCCCGGCCCTGCGCGGCATCACGGCGTGAGCGACGCGGCCATCGGCGCTGCCTCCCGTGCCGCCGCCGCCCGCGCCCTTGCCCGCATCCGCTTCGACGGCGTTTCGCTGCGCACGGCGCTGCCCGAGGCCGGGGCCGGCCTCGACGACCCGCGCGACCGTGCCCTGGTCGAAGCCACCCTGTTCACCGTCTGCCGCCGCCTGTTCCGTGGCGAAGCGCTGCTGAACGCATTGCTGGCGCGACCGCTGCCGCGCGCACAGCGCGAGGTCCACGCCCTGCTGCTGGTCGGTCTGACCCAGCTCGACGCCCTCGACATGGCCGCGCATGCGGTGGTCGACGCCTGCGTCGGTGCCACGCGCTTGCTGCGCCAGCCGCGTCATGCCGGCCTGGTCAACGCCGTGCTGCGCCGCTTCCTGCGCGAGCGCGCCATCCTGGAGCAGCGCATCAGTGCAGACGAGAGCGCGCAGTTCAACCATCCGCCCTGGCTGATCGCCCGGCTGCGCGAAGCCTGGGGCGAGGACGCCGACGCCGCGATGCTCGCCGCCGCCAGCGCGCCGCCGCTGTGGCTGCGCGTCAACCCGCGTCGCGCCACCGTCGCGGCCTGCGCCGAACGCCTCGCCGAAGCCGGCATCGAAGTCCATCGCTGCGCGCTGCCGCCGCATGCGCTGCGCCTGCCGCAGGCCCCGCCGGCCACCGCCTTGCCGGGTTGGGACGAAGGCTGGATGTCGGTGCAGGACGGTGCCGCCCAACTCGCCGCGCTGGCCGTGGACGCGCAGCGCGGACAGCGCGTGCTCGACGCCTGCGCCGCGCCCGGCGGCAAGACCGCCGCGATGCTGGAGACGGCCGATGCGCTCGACCTGCTGGCGCTCGACATCGACCCCGCGCGCAACACCCGGATCGCCGCCGGCCTGACGCGTCTGGGATTGACCGCGACGCTGCTCGCCGCCGACGCCGCGCAGCCGCAGGACTGGTGGGACGGCCGGCCGTTCGACCGCATCCTGCTCGACGCGCCGTGCTCGGCCACCGGCATCCTGCGTCGCCAGCCCGACGCGCGCTGGCACCGCCGCGCCGCCGACATCGCCGTGCTGGTCGCCCAGCAGCAGCGACTGCTCGACGCGCTGTGGCCTTTGCTCGCCGTCGGCGGGCGACTAGTCTATGTGACCTGTTCGATCCTCCCGGACGAGAACGCGCGCCAGATCGATGCCTTCCTCGCCCGCCATCCCGATGCCCGGCCGGTACCGCTCGACGACCGCTTCGGTCGCCCCGCCGGGGCCGGTTGCCAGCGCCTGCCCGGCGAGGACGGCATGGACGGATTCTTCCATGCCGCGCTGCAACGGCGCTGAGCGCGCGGCGCTGGTCGCGGTGCTGCTGATGGCGCTGGCCGGTTGCGCCGGACAAGCAGCCCAGCGCGCCGAGATCAGCGCCGCGCGGCCGCTGCCCTCGGTCGATGGCAGCGTGCTGGAGGTCAGCCAGGACCTGCGCTTTTCCAAGCCGATGCGCGATGCGCTGGACGCCGGCCTGCCGCTGCGGCTGATCTACCGCGTGCGCGGCTGCGCGGGCGCGCTGGCCCGGCGCATCGACGTCGACCTGCGTCATTCCGCCCTGACCCGCCGTTACGAACTGCACGTCGACGCCGCCGAACCGCGCTATTTCGCCCGGCGCAGCGCCCTGTACGCGGCGCTCGACCAACTGCGCCTGCCGCTGGGCGACGCTGCTTTCCTCGACTGCCCGGGATCGGTGCAACTCCACCTCGACCTGGCCGCCCTGCCGGCCCCGCTGCGCCTGCCGGCCCTGCTGCAACCGCAGGCCTGGCGGATGCGTTCGACCGTGCGGACATGGACTGGCGCGGCCGGCTGAGCAGCGGCATCGGCTGGGCGGCGCTGGTCCTCGCGCTGGCCATCCTGCTGCTGTCCTCGCTGTATCTGGCCGCCGACGCCGAGGGTCTCGGGCAGCGCTTCGCGCCGGCCTATCCGTGGATCTTCGTCCTCGCCGCGCTGGCCCTGCTGACCCTGGCGACGACCATCGTGCTGCGCCTGTGGCGGCTGTGGCGCGATGTCCGCGCCGGCGTCGCCGGGGCGCGCCTGCAACGCCGGCTGCTGGTCTTCCTGCTGCTGCTGGCGCTGCCGCCGGTCGGACTGGTCTACGCCTTCGGCGCGCGTTTCATCGCCGCCACCGTCGATACCTGGCTCACCGCCAACAGCGCCGAAGCGCTGGACGAGGCATTGGCCATCGGCCGCATCCATCTGGACCAGCGCCTGCGCGAGGCCGAGCGCGACAGTGCGCGGATCGCCGCCGGGCTGGCCGGCCTCGGCGAGCGCGAGCTGTTCGATGCGCTGGAGCGGGCACTGGACGATGGTGTCGCCGGGCAACTGGCGGTGTTCGGCCAGGACGGCCGCCTGCGCGCCATCGCCGCCAGCGATCCGCGCCTGCTGACCACCTCGCCACCGAGCGAGGACATGCGCCTGCTGCTGCGCAGTCGTGGCCATTACGCAGAGACCGAGCGCGATGGCGGCGCGCTGCGCCTGCGCGTGCTGCGCCCGGTCGGCACCGCCTCCGGCCTGCTGCTGCAAGGGCTGTATCCGCTGCCCGCCGACTATGCCGAGCGGCTGGCGAGGATCGAGGCGCAGGCCGCCGCCGTACGCCAAGGCAATTTCCTGCGCGATGCGCTGAAGCTGGCCTTCCAACTGATTCTGACCCTGGTGCTGCTGATCTCGATGCTGCTGGCGATCCTGCTCGCCTTCGACGTGGCGCGCCGCGTGGTGGCCCCGGTGACGCGGCTGGCACAGGCGACGCGACAGGTCGCCGAAGGCCAGTTCGACACCCGTTTGCCGGAGGCCGGCGACGACGAGCTGGCCTTTCTCTCGCGCAGCTTCAACCGCATGGTCGACGACCTCGGCCAAGCCCGCGATGCACAGCGCCGTGGCACCGAGGAGATCGAGCGCCAGCGCGCCTTCCTGGAAACCATCCTGGCCCGGCTGTCCTCCGGTGTGCTGACCGTCGATGCCGCGGGCGGCCTGCGCAGCGGCAACGCCGCCGCTGCCGGCCTGCTCGGCATCGACCCGGCCCTGCTGCAGGCGCAACCGCTGGCGGCGCTGGCCGAGCGCCAGCCCGGCCTGGCCACCTTCGTCGAACGCCTGCTGGCCCGACTGGCCGAGGGCGCGCGCGAGTTCCGCGAGGAGATCGCCGTGCGCCACGGCGACGGTGCGCAGCAATGGCTGCTGCGCGGCGCGCGGCTGCCCGATGGAGGGCTGGCGGTGGTGTTCGACGACACCACCGCCATCGATCGCGCCCGCCGCGACGCCGCCTGGGGCGAAGTGGCGCAACGCCTCGCCCACGAGGTGAAGAACCCGCTGACGCCGATCCAGCTTGCCGCCGAACGCCTGCGCCGGCGCGTGATGCCCAAGCTCGACAGCGCCGAGGCCGAGGTGGTGGACCGCGCGACGAACACCATCGTCGCCCAGGTCGATGCGCTGAAAACCCTGGTCGACGCTTTCGGCGACTACGCCCGCGCGCCGCAGTTGCAGCTTCGCGCGCTGGACCTCAACGCCCTCGTTCGCGAGGTTCTGGAACTGTATCCGGACGACCCGCGGCAGCGCATCGAAGCCCGTCTCGCCGACGACCTGCCGGCACCGCGCGCCGACGCCGGGCGGATCCGCCAGGTGCTGCACAATCTGATCAAGAACGCGCAGGAGGCCGGCAGCGGCCGCGAGCGCCTGCGCATCGAGGTCGGCAGCGCGCCGTGCGAGGAAAACGGCCGCCCCGGCATCGAACTGTGGGTGGCCGACGACGGCCCCGGCCTGCCGCCGGGATTCGACACCGACTGGTATGAGCCCTACCGCACCACCAAGCCCAAGGGTGCCGGGCTGGGCCTTGCCATCATCCGCAAGATCGCCGAAGAACACGGCGGCCGCCTGCTGGCCGGTACCAGCGAAGGCGGCGGCGCACGCTTCGCCCTGCGTCTGCCGTTGTGAGCGCCGCGTTCAGTGCGCCGGTGCGTCGGCCTGGCGCTCCGGCCGCGCGGCGTCGAAGGCATCCAGCGCCAGGCACTCGGCGACGATCCGGCGGATGGTCGGATACGGCGCAAGTTCGACGCCGAAACGCTGCGCGTTGTAGACCTGTGGTGCCAGCACGCAGTCGGCCAGGGTCGGTGCGTCGCCCTCGCAGAACGTGCCCGTGGACGGCGACTCGACCAGCAGGGTCTCGAACGCCGACAGGCCGAGCGTGATCCAGCGCCGCACCCAGGCATCGCGCTCGGTCGCCGGCACGTTCCACTCGCGCTCGAAGAACTGCAACACGCGCAGGTTGGCCAGCGGATGCACGTCGCAGGCAATCGCCTGCGCCAGCCCGCGCACCCGCGCCCGCTCGCGCGGCGTGGTCGGCATCAGCGGCGGGTCGGGCCAGACCTCGTCGAGGTATTCGATGATCGCCATCGACTGCCGGATCAGGCGCTGGCCATCGCGCAGCACCGGGACCAGTTCCTGCGGGTTGACGCCGCGGAACTCCTCGCCGTGCTGTTCGCCGTCGCCGCGCAGGTCGACGCTGACGATGTCGTGCGGCAGGCGCTTCAGGTTCAGCGCGATGCGCACCCGATAGGCGGCGCTGGACCGCCAGTAGCTGTACAGCGTGAGCTTGCTGGTCATCCGACGCCCTCCCTGAAATGGCACCGGGTCACAGCCTAGCGCCAGCGGCGGCCGCTGGGAAGCGAGCGCCGACCGGCGCACGATCCGCCGTCGCGACCGGTTGCGCGGCGGTTTGACCGCCTGCGCGGCGCGCCGTAAGTTGCCGTCTGGACAAACGCAGCCGCAGCCATGGCGACGACCGGCCGAACCCGATGCAAATCAAACCGCTCCGCCGCCGCGCGGATGAGCCTGGCGGAAGCGATGGCGGCGCTGGAAGCGGCCGGCAGCGAGCAGACCCGGCGCACCTATGCGCGCCACGGTGCCAGCGAACCGATGTTCGGTGTCAGCTTCGCCACGCTGAAGGCACTGCGCAAGCGCATCGGCAGCGATCACGAACTGGCGCTGGCACTGTGGGACAGCGGCAACTTCGATGCCCGCAACCTGGCGGTGAAGATCGTCGATCCGGCGCGTCTGGAGGAAACCGAACTCGACCGCTGGGCGCATGATCCCAGCGCCCGCATGTGCAGCAGCTACGTCGCCCACGTCGCCGCCGAAGGCCGGCATGGCCGGACCTGCGTCGCACGCTGGCTGGCGGCGACCGCCGAGCCGCCGCAGATCATCGGCTGGAAGCTGGTCGCGGCGCTGGCGATGCTGGACGAAACGCTCGACGAAACCTGGCTGCGGCAACGCCTGGCGGACATCGAAGCCGCCCTCCACGCTGCGCCCAACGCGATCCGTGAGGCGATGAACCTGGCGCTGATCGCCATCGGCTGCCGCAATGCCGTGCTGCGCACCGAGGCCAGCGCCGCGGCGCAGCGCATCGGCAAGGTGGAGGTCGACCACGGCGACACCGCCTGCAAGACGCCCGACGCCCTGGTCAGCATCGACAAGGCCTGGGCCCACGCCGTGGACAAGCAGTTCGCCAGCCCCGCCGCGCAGGAGCGCGCACGCGAGTCGATGCGCACGCGCTGCTGAGCGCCGACTCAGCGCTTGTCGCGGTACACCACGATGGTCTTGCCGTGGGCGTGCAGCGCGCCCTGTTCCTCCAGTTGCTTGAGCACGCGGCCGGCCATCTCCCGCGAGCAACCGACGATGCGCGCCAGTTCCTGCCGGCTGACCCGGATCTGCATGCCCTGCGGATGGCTCATCGCATCGGGCTCCTCGCACAGGTCGACCAGGGTGCGGCTGATGCGGTTGGTGACATCGAGGAAGGCCAACCGGCTGGCCTTGCGCGCGGTGTGCATCAGGCGCTTGGAAAGCTGGGTGCCGATGGCGAACAGGATGCGCGGGCATTCGTCGGCCAGCGGGCCGGCGAACAGCGCATGCAGGCGCTCGACGCCGATCTCGGCCAGTTCGCAGGCGCTGCGCGTGCGCAACAGCACTTCGCGCTGCGGGGTGTTGACGAAGATGCCGGTCTCGCCGACGAACTCGCCGGCATTGATGTAGCCGAGCACCAGTTCGCGGCCGTCCTGTTCCTCCACCATCACGCTGAGCGTGCCGCTGATGACGTAGTACAGGGTGCCGGCCGGATCGCCGGGCAGGAACACGTCGGTGCGACTGGCGTAGCGACGCCGATGGCAATGGGCGAGGAAGCGCTCCAGCGAGAACGATGTCGGTGCCAGCGACGGTGGTTGGTGTGGGCGGTGCAGGTGATTGGCCAGCAACATGTCGAACCTCGCATAGTCCCCTGTGAACCCCCTGCGGCGCCGTATGCAAGTCGCGGCGGCGATGCGCGCGGCATGCAAAGCGCACGCCTAGCGCGCTGCAAGGGTAATCCCGGGGGGTGGCGGCGGCAACGGACGATGGTCATGGTGGCGACGGACAGTTGTCCCGTGTTGTCGTGTCGACACGGAACATTGCGTACGGATCGATAGTGCCTGCCGTCTTTTTGCCGGATAATCCGCCCCCGCCCGTTTTTCCTTCCGTCCACTTCCCGGGGAATCGCCTGCCGTGGTCAAGCCGCTGCCGCGCCTGAAGCTTCAGGGCTTCAACAATCTCACCAAAGCCTTGAGCTTCAACATCTATGACGTCTGCTACGCGGTCAACGAGGAGCAGCGCCAGCGCTACATCGAGTACATCGACGAGGCCTACAACGCCGACCGGCTGACCCAGATTCTGACCGAGGTGGCCAACATCATCGGTGCCAACATCCTCAACGTGGCACGCCAGGACTATGACCCGCAGGGTGCCTCGGTGACCATCCTGATCTCCGAGGAGCCGGTGATCGACAAGCGCGCCGCCGGCAAGGAAGTGGTGGCCGGCGCGGTGCGCGAGCATCCGTCCGAGGCTTCCGTGGTGGGCCATCTGGACAAGAGCCACATCACCGTCCACACCTACCCGGAAACGCATCCGCAGAACGGCATCGCCACCTTCCGCGCCGACATCGACGTCGCCACCTGCGGCGTGATCTCGCCGCTGAAGGCGCTCAACTACCTGATCGAAAGCCTGGAGTCCGACATCGTCATCATGGACTACCGGGTGCGCGGCTTCACCCGCGACGTGAAGGGCAAGAAGCACTACATCGACCACCGCATCAACTCGATCCAGGACTACCTGTCGAAGGCGATCAAGAACCGCTACGAGATGTTCGATGTCAACGTCTACCAGGAAAACATCTTCCACACCAAGATGCACGTGAAGGACTTCGACCTCGACACCTACCTGTTCGAGGAGAAGGCCAAGAACCTCAGCTTCAAGGAGCGCCTGCGCATCGAGGCGCAACTCAAGCGTGAGGTGGAAGAACTGTTCCACGGCCGCAACCTGGATTGACCTGACGCAATCCGGCGCGCCGGCTGGCCCGGCTCGCCCGGCTCGCCATCCCGTGGCGGCCTTCACGCTGCCTCTCCGCGACGCTGGCATAGAATGCGCGTTCGTCCGAGGGAGGGCGCGGGATGGGCGCGGCGGAACCAGAAGACCAGGTCACCGAATCATTGCCGGGCGCGGCGGTTCCCGCCTATTCCGGGCGTCTGCCGTTCGAGCGGGTCGGCCCGTACCGGCTGGTGCGCTCGCTCGGCGCCGGCGGCATGGGCGAGGTGTTCCTCGCCGAGCGTGACGACGGCAACTTCCGCCAGGAAGTGGCGCTGAAGATGGTGCCGTATTCGCTGGCCGACAGCGAACGCGCCGGCCGGTTGCGCCGCGAGCGGCAGATCCTGGCCCAACTCGACCATCCCAACCTGGTGCGCGTGCTGGACGGTGGCATCGCCCCCGACGGCACGCCCTACCTGGCCATGGAGTACGTGCGCGGCCTGTCGCTGCGCGCCTGGGTCGGCGAGTGGCATCCGCCGCTGGAGGCGCGGCTGGAGCGCTTCCTCGAACTGTGCGCGGCGGTGTCCTACGCCCATCAGCGGCTGGTGGTCCATCGCGACATCAAGCCCGGCAACATCATGGTCGACGAGCAGGGCCACGCCCGCTTGCTCGACTTCGGCATCGCCAAGCTGCTGGCCGCCGACCCCTCCGACCCCGCCGAGCACACCCTGACCGTCGCCGGCATGGCACCGATGACCGCCGCCTATTCCTCGCCCGAGCAGGTGCTGGGCGGCCAGGTGACCACGGCGACCGACATCTACCAGCTCGGACTGGTGCTGTACGAGCTGCTGACCGGCAACATGGCGCAGCCGGTCACCCACACCTCGCGCGCCAGCGAGATCGAACGCTTCGTCTGCCGCAGCGAGCCGACCCGGCCCTCGCGCGCGCAGGCCGGCGCGGACGGCGTGCGCCTGCCGGCGCGCATCGCCGAGGACATCGACACCGTCATCGCCAAGGCGCTGCACAAGGAGCCGGGTCGGCGCTACCCCAGCGCCGAGGCGCTGGGCGAGGACATCCGCCGCATCATGGCGCGGCAGCCAATCATGGCGCGCCGCGACAGCGCGCTGTACCGCAGCCGTCGCTTCATCGAACGCCACCTGCTGGCGGTGGCCACCGGTCTCGCCGTGTTCATCGCCTTGATCGCCTTCGGCCTGCACGAGCGCAGCCTGCGCGCCGAGGCCGAACAGTTGTTGCGCGACCGCGACGAGGCGCTGGCCCAGGCGCAGACGGCGCAGAAGCGGGCGGAATCGGTGCAGGGGTTTTTGCTCGGCATGTTCAGTGAAGCCGATGCCAAGGAAAAGGGTGTTGATCTGCGCGTCGTCGACGTGCTGGATGCCGCGCAGGAGGAATTGCTCAAACGCTTCGCCGATGAGCCTGACAGCTCTGCGGCGGTGGCCGAGCAGTTGGCCAAGGTCCGGCAGTCACTGGGCCAGGCCGACAAGGCGCTCAGTTTGCTGGACGCGGCCATCCCGCTGACGGAAAAGGAGTTCGGCGAGGATGATCCGCGCGTGCTGGAGATGTTGCGCGGACAGATTTTCCTCGCCGATGCGGTGCGTCAGTACGCACGCAAGCTGGCGTTTGCCGAGCTGCGCCACCAGCGTCTGGCGCGCAGCCAGGGCGAGCGCGCGCCGGACACCCTGGTTGCCTTGTCCGACCTCGGCGTGAGCCGCTATTTCGCACAGCCGGACCAGCGCGAGCGCGCCTTCGCGGAGATGCGCCGGGCGGCGGCGACGATACGCGAGGTCGCCGGCCCGGGTGATCCGCGGACCTGGGAACTGCTGCGCAACGAGATCCAGTTCAAGTACGTCGACGGACGTTTCGACGAAGTGCTGGCCGAAGGGCCGGCGCTGTACGAACAGGGCATCGCCGAGATCGGCCTTCGTGATCGCAGCGTCATCAACATCATGGGCTTCGTGATGAACTCCGCCGGTGCCAAGGGCGATGTCGCGACGGCGCTGGAAATCAATGAACGACTGCAGCGGGAGTTTGTCGAGCAGTACGGTGCGAACAACCCCAGCCTCATCAACCTGCTCAGTTTTCGGGGCGCGCAACTGATGCGTTTGCAGCGCATCGACGAGGCCATCGAGATGTACGAGCAGGGTCTGGCGGTCAGCATTGGTTCCTGGGGCCGTACCCACCCCTCGGTGGTGATGCTTCAGCATCGGCTGAGCACCGCGCTCAGCCTGTCCGGCCGGCATGAGCGCGCCATGGATATCGCCGAGGCGGTCCGGATCGAGCGGGAACAGGCCGCCGGCCAGCAGGCGACCATTACGCTGAGCGATCATCTGTATCTGGCGAGCCTGCATGCCCGCGCCGGTCGGGAGGACGAAGCGCGGCGCATCCTGGATGAGGTTGCCCGTCGGCGTCCCGACGACGTGTTCGGCCAATGGCTGGCCGATTCCGTTTTCATCTACTCCGGCTTCGTCTCGGCCTGGGCACGCGGGCCGAGCGCCTTGGAGGACGGGTTCATCGACGCGCTGGAGGAAAGGTTCTCCGGCGGGACGCTGGATACGAGTTCGTCGCGGGAGGTCGTCACCCAGGAGCTGGCCGGGCTGCGTCGTCGCTTCGGCGTGCTGCCGCCTAAAGCCGAGGCGCTGCTGGCGCAGTGGGCACCCTGGTTCGGAACCGCCGGCAACGTGATTCCGGCCCGCGCTCAGACCCGGTAAGTCACCACCTTCATCAGCTTGCTGGTCAGCGCCATCAGGCTCGGGATCGGCGGCGGCAGTTGGCGCGCGCCGGCGGCCTTGGCGTTGTTGCCGTGCTCGATTTCCTCCTCGCGCATCTGGCTGACGATGGCGCGGCTGCGCTGGTCGCCGGGCGGCAGGGTGTCGAGGTGTTCGGTGAGATGGCCTTCGACCTGGCGCTCGGTCTCCACCACGAAACCGAGGTTGTAGCCGTCGCCGAACAGGCCGGCAGCGACGCCGATGGTGTAGCTGCCGGCGTACCAGAAGGCATTGGTCAGGCTGGGCCGGTGGCCGAGTTCGTGCAGGCGCTGTTCGCACCAGAGCAGGTGATCGCCTTCCTCGAAGCCGGCGTGCAGCAGGGTGTCGCGGGTGGCCGGGTCGCGGGCCACGGCGGCCTGGCCGAAGTACAGGCCCTGGGCGCAGATTTCCCCGGTGTGGTTGATCCGCATCAGGCCGGCGGCGTGGCGGCGCTCGGCGGCGTCCATGTCGCCATCGACGATGTCGGCGGCGGGAATCGGCCGATGCAGGGCACCGGGCAGGCCGAACACGGTCGACAGGGCACGGTCGGCTTCGATCACCAGGCGGTCGAGGAGGCTGAAACGGCGGGTTGCGGAACTCATGGCAGATGCTCGGCAAGGATTTCGACGGGGTGGGCCAGGCGCGCCGTGGCCAGTTGCGGCGCGCGCGCCAGATGCAGGCGACAGCCGATGTTGGGACTGCACAGGATATCGCCAGGAGCGGCCTGCAAATTGCCGAGGTGACGCTGGCGCAGGGCCTGGGCGCGGTCCGGGAAGCTCAGCATGTGGCTGCCGGCGGCACCGCAGCAGCCGTGGTCGGGCAGGATGTCCAGCCTCAGGCCATCGATGCGGGCGAGCAGGCGGCGCGCGGCATCGGGCTGGCCGACTGCGCTGGATTGCGTGCACGGCGTATGCACGAAGACGCGGCCCGCGCCCGGGCGCAGCGGCAGCCCGGCCAGCGCGCTGTCGGCGGCGAGGAAGGTGGTCAGTTCGTGGACCGGTGCCGAGCCGTCGCGCAGCGTGCGGCGCAGGTCGGCATGGCAGCCGCTGGCCGTGACCAGCACGGCATCGCACTCCGGCATCGACTGTCGCGTACCCACGCCGAGGCGGTCGGCGGTGGCGGCATCGCCGGCATGGCGATGCAGTGCGCCGCAGCAATGCCCGGCGGCATCGGTCCAGACATCCCAGCCCAGACGGGTCAGCACGCGAAGGGTGGCATGTTGCGCCGCTGCGTCCAGTCCCCGGCTGACGCAGCCGGTGAACAGGACCAGACGACCGCGCGCAACCGCTTGGGCACGATGCCAGCCACCGGCGACTGGCGCAGTGCGCGGCAACACCGCGCGCCGCCCTTCGGGCAGCAGCCGACGCAATGCGTGCAATGCCGGCCAGGCCAGCGTCAGCGGCCAGCGCCAGGCCACGGCGCGCTCCAGCCAGCGCTGGCTGGAGCGCGGCGGGCGTTGCCGGCGCAGCAGCGTGCGCGCATCGACCAGCAACTCGTCATAGGCGACGCCGGCCGGACACACGGCCTCGCAGCGGCGACAGGCCAAGCAATGATCCAGCGCCAGCGCGGCGCTGTCGTCGGCGGCATCGAGCTGGCCCAGCGCCAGCGCGCGGGCCAGGGTGATGCGTCCGCGCGGCGACTGCGCCTCGCTGCGGTCGAGCGCATAGGTGGGGCAGTGCGGCTGGCACAGCCCGCAGCGCACGCAGCGCGCGGTTTCCGCGATCAGTCGCGTGGACAGGTCGGGCGCTTGGATGGCTCGGGCCTCGGAAGACGGGCGATGGCGTTGCCTTGCAAAGCCTAGCAGCAACGCGCCGCTCAGGTGCCGTGCAGCGCCGCCAGCACGGCCTCGCCGTAGCGCTCCAGCTTGGCGCTGCCGACGCCGCCGATGGCGGACAGGGCGTCGAGGTCGGGCGGGCGGTTGCGGGCGATCTCGCGCAGCACGCTGTCGTGGAAGATCACGTAGGCGGGCACGTTCTGCTCCTTCGCCAGGCGTGCGCGCAGGGCACGCAGGCGTTCGAAGTCGGACTGTTGGTCCGGCGTCAGTTGCTCGACCCCCTCGCGCGCGGCGCGGCGCGAGTCGGAACGCCGCTTGCCGACGCTGGGCCGGCGCATCGCCACCCGCTGTTCGCCGCGCAGCAACGGGCGCGCCGCCTCGCTCAGGCGCAGGCCGCCATAGCCGTCGATGTCGATCTCCAGCCAGCCGCCGGCGACCAGTTGACGGAACACGCTGCGCCAGGTGGTCGCGTCGATGTCGCGGCCGATGCCGTAGGTGGGCAGGCGATGGTGGCCGGACTGGGTGATCTTCTCGGTGTCGGCACCGCGCAGCACGTCGACCAGATGGGCCAGGCCGAAGCGCTGGCCGGTGCGGTAGACCGCGCTGAGCGCCTTCTGCGCCAGCTCGGTGGCGTCGAAGGTCTGCGGCGGATCGAGGCAGTTGTCGCAGTTGCCGCAGGCACCGTCGTGGCTCTCGCCGAAGGCACCGAGCAGGGCGATGCGGCGACAGGCGGTGCTCTCGCAATAGCCGAGCAGGGCGTCGAGCTTGCGCCGCTCGACCCGCTTGCGCTCGACGCCGGACTCGCCGTTCTCGATCATCTGCGCGTGCGTGGCGACATCGCCCAGGCCGTGGATCATCCACGCCTCGGCCGGCTCGCCATCGCGCCCGGCGCGGCCGGTTTCCTGGTAGTAGCCCTCGATCGAGCGCGGCAGGTTGAGGTGGGCGACGAAGCGCACGTCCGGCTTGTCGATGCCCATGCCGAAGGCGACGGTGGCCACCATCACCTGGCCGTCCTCGTGGATGAAGCGGCGCTGGTTGGCGGCGCGCTCCGCCGCCGGCATGCCGGCGTGATAGGCCAGCGCCGGAATGCCGCGTTCCTGCAACCGGGCGCAGGTCTGTTCCACGTTCTTGCGCGACAGGCAGTAGACGATGCCCGACTCGCCGGCGTGGCCGTGCAGGAAGTCCAGCAACTGGCGCGGCGCGTCACGCTTTTCCTCCACCCGGTAGCGGATGTTGGGGCGGTCGAAGGAGGCGACGAAATGCTCGGCCTCGGCGAGGTCCAGCCGCTCGACGATCTCGCGCCGGGTCGGCGCGTCGGCGGTGGCGGTCAGCGCGATGCGCGGAACCTCGGGCCAGCGCCGGTGCAGGATGTCGAGCTGGCGGTATTCGGGGCGGAAGTCGTGACCCCATTGCGAGACGCAGTGCGCCTCGTCGATGGCGAACAGGGCGATCTCGCTGCGCTCCAGCAGGTCGAGGAAGCGCGGCGTCAGAAGACGTTCGGGGGCGACGTAGAGCAGGTCGAGTCCGCCGCGCAGCAGCTTTGCTTCGGTAGCGGCGGCGCTGGCGGCGTCCAGCGAAGAGTTGAGGAAGGCCGCCGCCACCCCGGCCTGCACCAGCGACTCGACCTGGTCCTGCATCAGCGCGATCAGCGGCGAGACGACGATCCCGGCCCCCGGCCGCAGCAGCGAGGGAATCTGGTAGCACAGCGACTTGCCGCCGCCGGTCGGCATCAGCGCCAGGCAGTCGCGGCCGGCGCACAGGCGGTCGATGATGGCTTCCTGTGGCGGGCGGAAGGCGGCATGGCCGAAAACGCGGCGCAGCAGGTCGAGGGCGGCGGTGGACATCCGGGCAGGATAGACCATGGGCGACCCTCTCCGGCAGACGGCGCTTGCGTCACCGGATCGGTCACCCTATAATTCCGCTCCTTTACTTTCCGTTTGCCCTTTCGCTGGAGCTGCAATGAAGACCATCAGCGCCAAGCCGGAGACCGTGAAGCGCGACTGGTACATCGTCGACGCCACGGACAAGACGCTGGGTCGTCTGTGCTCCGAGCTCGCCCGCCGCCTGCGCGGCAAGCACAAGCCGGTGTACACCCCGCACGTCGATACCGGCGACTACCTCGTCGTGATCAATGCCGAGAAGATTGCCGTCACCGGCAACAAGCTTCAGGACAAGCTGTACCACCGCTTCACCGGCCACATCGGCAACCTGAAGACGCAGAGCTTGGGCCAGATTCTCGACGGTGCCCACCCCGAGCGCGTGATCGAGATCGGCGTCAAGGGCATGCTGCCGAAGAACCCGCTCGGCCGTGCCATGTACCGCAAGCTCAAGGTCTACGCCGGTCCCAACCATCCGCACAGCGCGCAGCAGCCGCAGACGCTGGACATCTAAGGTTCAATCCATGGCGATTTCGCAGCATTACGGCACCGGCCGTCGCAAGTCCTCCACCGCGCGCGTGTTCCTGCGTCGCGGCAGCGGCAACATCACCGTCAATGATCGTCCGCTGGACGAGTACTTCGGCCGCCAGACCGCACGCATGATCGTGCGCCAGCCGCTGGAGCTCACCCAGAACAACGAGAGCTTCGACATTCTGGTCACCGCCGATGGCGGCGGCACCACCGGCCAGGCCGGTGCCATCCGCCTGGGCATCGCCCGCGCCCTGGTCGAGTACGACGAGACGCTGAAGAGCGTGCTGCGCCGCGCCGGTTTCATTACCCGCGATGCCCGCGAGGTGGAGCGCAAGAAGGTCGGCCTGCACAAGGCCCGCCGTGCAACGCAGTTCTCCAAGCGCTAAGCTTTGTCGCGCTACCCTAGCGATCACAGCCCCGTCGCCAAGCGGTAAGGCACCTGACTCTGACTCAGGCATTCGGTGGTTCGAATCCATCCGGGGCTGCCAGTTGAAACGAAAAACCCGCCTTCACGGCGGGTTTTTTGTTGCCGCGCATCCGCTTCAGGCACCGACGGCGGGGATGTGGGCGGCGGCCAGGTCGTGCAGGGCGCGCGGGATGTCGGCACTGCCCTGGACCAGCCGGACGCGAGGATGGTCACTCTCCAGTCCGTGCTCGGTTTCCAGCGCCCAGGTGCTGGCATAGGGCATGTGCACGCCGTGGCCGCCCAACCGCACCACCGGTTCGATGTCCGAACGCAGCGAGTTGCCGACCATGGCGAAGCGGTCGGCGGCGACCTCGAATTCGCGGAACAGGCGCTGGTAGGTCGGCGGATCCTTCTCCGAGACGATCTCGATGCGGCCGAACAGGTCGGCCAGGCCGGACTCCTCGACCTTGCGCTCCTGATGGAACAGGTCGCCCTTGGTGATCAGCACGATGCGGAAGTCGGCGGCGACCGCGGCCACCGCTTCGCGGATGCCGGGCAGCAGTTGCACCGGATGCTGGAGCACCGATTTGCCGAGCTCGACGATGCGGTGCAGGTCCCTGGCGGAAATGCGTTCCGCGCTCAGGCTGATGGCGGTTTCCAGCATCGACAGGGTCATACCCTTGGCACCGTAGCCGAACAGCTTGAGGTTGCGCCGCTCGGTGTCGAGCAGGCGCTCGACCAGGCGGCTGTCGCGGATGTCGATGTAGCGGGCGAGGATCGCCTCGAACTGCGCCTGCGCGTCGTCGAAATACTCCTGGCTGCGCCAGAGCGTGTCGTCGGCGTCGAATCCGACCAGTTCGATCATCGCCTGGGTCCTGCCGGTGCGCCGGTTCGGGGTTTCAGTTGGCGGCCTTGGCGCGGCCGGGGTAGACCTCGGCGGCCAGGCGCTGGTTGTCGCGCAGCAGGTCGACGGCGTCGATCAGGATCGCCGCGGTCTCGCGCACCAGGGCGTCCGGGCCGTCGTCCTCGCGCGCCTTCTCGCGGCGCAACTGCTCGGCCAGGTCGCGCTCGTCCGCCTGCAGGCCGTCGTCGGCGGCGATGGCGGCATCCGGATCGGCCTCGCCGAGCAGGGCCTTGTGCTCGGCCTCGCGCTGCTGGCGCCGGGCTTCCTGGGCGTCGCGCTCGTCCTTGCGCGCCTGGTAGTTCAGCGACAGCGTCTCGCGGTTGCGCTGCTCGCGGTAGCGGGCGATGTCTTCCTTCAGCCAGCGGAACTCGGGATCCTTCTCCGCCCGCGCCGCGTGCTTTTGCTCCAGCAGCGGCAGCAGCGGCCGGAAGTCGGCCAGGCGCGGGTAGGAGGCCGGCGGCAGGCTGCTCCACGGCAGGGCGTTGTCGTAGGTGCTCTCGCCATAGTCCTCGGCGTCCAGCGTGGCCGGGAAGGAGACATCGGGGTCGATGCCCTTGCGCTGGGTGGAACTGCCGTTGACGCGGAAGAACTGCGCCACGGTGAGCTTGAGCTGGCCGCGGCTGGACTCGCCCGCGCCGAACACGTTGTCGAGGTCGAGCAGGTTCTGCACCGTGCCCTTGCCGAAGGTCGGCTCGCCGACGATCAGGCCGCGGCCGTAGTCCTGGATCGCGCCGGCGAAGATCTCCGAGGCCGAGGCCGAGGCGCGGTTGACCATCACCGCCAGCGGGCCGTCCCAGATCGCGCCGACGTTGCGCATCTTCTCGACGTGGATGCGGTTGCCGGCATAGGCGACCTGCACCACCGGGCCGCTGTCGACGAACAGGCCGGTCAGCTCCACCGCCTCGCGCAGCGAGCCGCCGCCGTTGTTGCGCAGGTCCAGCACCACCCCTTCGACGTTTTCCTGCTGGAGTTCGGCGAGCAGCCGGGCGACGTCGCGGGTCGCCGAGCGGAAGTCCGGCTCGTCGCGCCGACGGCCTTCGAAATCCTCGTAGAAGCCGGGCAGGGAAATCACCCCGATGCGACGCTTGGTGTCGCCGTCGGCGACCTCGACGATGTGTTTCTTGGCTGCCTGTTCCTCCAGCTTGATCTTGTCGCGGACCAGGCTGATGACGGTGTGCTCGCCGTCGATGCCGGCGGCGGCGGGCAGCACGTCGAGGCGCACCTGGGTGCCCTTGGGGCCACGGATCAGCTCGACCACGTCGTCGACGCGCCAGCCGACCACGTCGGTGATGGCACCGGCCTTGCCCTGGCCGACGCCGACGATGCGGTCGCCGACCTTGATCTGGCCGGACAGCGCCGCCGGCCCGCCGGGGACGACCGAGCGGATGATGGTGTAGTCGTCGTCGCGTTGCAGCACCGCGCCGATGCCCTCCAGCGACAGCCGCATCTGCATGGTGAAGTTTTCCGCCGTGCGCGGGTTCATGTAGGCGGTGTGCGCCTCGATGGCACCGACGTAGGCGTTCATGAAGGTCTGGAACACGTCGTCGCTCTTCACCTCGCCGTTGCGCTTGGCCATGGTGGCGTAGCGCTTCTCCAGCGTGGTGGCGATGGCCTTGTCGTCCTTGCCGGCCAGCTTCAGGCGCAGCACGTCATTGGTGATGCGCTGGCGCCAGACCGCGTCCAGCGCCGCGACATCGGCCTCCCAGGGACCGTCGCTGCGCTTGAGGCGGTAGCTGTCGTCGCCGTCGAGCTGGAACTCGCCGGCCTTGATCAGCGCCTGCGCGTGGTCGATGCGCTGGTTGAGGCGCTGCACGTAGAGGTTGTAGATGGCGTAGGCGGGGCGCAGGTCGCCCTTGCCGATGGCGTTGTCCAGCGTGGTCCGGTACGGCTCGAAGCGCTCGATGTCGCTGGCGAGGAAGAACAGCCGCTCCGGGTCCAGCGCATCGAGGTAGCGCGTGAAAACGTCCTGCGACAGCGCATCGTCGAGCGCTCGGCGGGAATAGGAGAATCCGCTGCGGTTGAGTAACTGCACCACGCCCTGCACGATCTCGCCGTGGCGCGGCTCGGGCGACAGCAGGCTGGCGTCGAGCGTGGCGTCGGGCTTGGCCATCGACAGCGAGGGCGCGAGCAACAGGCTCAGCAGCAGGGCGCGGATCAGCATGAGAAATCCTCGGTGGAGCGTGGTTTCGGGGCGGAGCATTTTCGGCGGCGGACACAGCCTGTCAGGCGGAAGGTGAACGCACGCGTGCCTTTGGTATCGGATCGGCGGCCGGAGTTCAGCGCCGCCGGCCGTGGTTCAGGCGCTGGCGACGAATCCGGCCTCGGCGGCCATCCGGTCGGCGTGGTAGGACGAGCGCACCAGCGGGCCGGAGGCGACGTGGGTGAAGCCGAGCGCCTGGCCCAGCGCGGCGAATGCGTCGAATTCCTCCGGCGCCCAGTAGCGCAGCACCGGGTGGTGGTGCGGCGTCGGTTGCAGGTACTGGCCGATGGTGACCATGTCGACATCGTGCGCGCGCAGGTCGCGCAGGGTCTGGACGACCTGGTCGTGCGTCTCGCCCAGGCCGAGCATGATGCCGGACTTGGTCGGCACGTCCGGATGCTGCACCTTGAATTGCTGGAGCAGCCGCAGCGACCAGGCGTAGTCGGCACCGGGACGGACGTTGGGATACAGGTCCGGCACGGTTTCCAGGTTGTGGTTGAAGACATCCGGCGGAAACGCTGCGAGGGCTTCCAGGGCGCGTTCCATGCGGCCCTTGCCGCGGAAGTCCGGGGTCAGGATCTCGATCTTCAGCGTCGGGCTGAACTCGCGCGCCAGGCGGATGCACTCGGCGAAATGCGCCGCGCCGCCGTCGCGCAGGTCGTCGCGGTCGACCGAGGTGATGACGACATAGCGCAGGCCCATGTCCTTGATCGTCTGTGCCAGCTTCAGCGGTTCCACCGGGTCCGGCGGCTTCGGCCGGCCGTGGGCGACGTCGCAGAAGCTGCAACGGCGGGTGCAGACTTCGCCGAGGATCATGAAGGTGGCGGTGCCGTGGCTGAAGCATTCGTGGATGTTCGGGCAGGAGGCTTCCTCGCAGACCGTCACCAGTGAATTGGCGCGCAGCTTGCTCTTGAGCTGGGCGACGGCGTTGCCGGCCGGGATGCGCACCCGGATCCAGGACGGCTTGCGCAGCGTCGGTGCGTCGGCGAACTGTACCGGGCTGCGGGCGATCTTGCTCTCGCCCAGTTGCTTCTCGCCGACCACGAGGACGGGGATGGTGTTGGCTGCGGTGTCGGTCATGCGGGCTCGGCGAAAGTCGGGTCGGAAGGGTCGGCGACGGGGCGCAGGCCGAGCTGGCGCGAGAGATGGTGCACCAGCACCGGTGCGACGGCGGAAAGATCGCCGGGGCCGCCCAAGTCTACCAGTTGCACGGCCTGCAACCCCCTGAAGCCGCAAGGGTTGATGCGTGCGTAGGGCGACAGGTCCATGCTGACGTTGAAGGCCAGTCCGTGGAACGAGCAGCCGCGCCGCACGCGCAGGCCCAGTGCCATGATCTTGGCCGCGCCGACGTAGATGCCGGGCGCGCCTTCGCGGCGCTGCGCGGCAATGCCCCATTCCGCCAGCGCGTCCAGCGTGGCCTGTTCGATGCGCTGGACCAGTTCGCGCACGCCGAGGCCGAGCCGGCGCAGGTCGACCATGGGATAGGCCACCAACTGGCCGGGGCCGTGGTAGGTGACCTGGCCGCCGCGATCAACCTGCAGCACCGGGATGTCGCCGGCGGCCAGCACGTGCTCGGGTTTGCCGGCCTGGCCGAGGGTGAACACCGGATCGTGCTCGACCAGCCAGAGCTGGTCCTCGTCGTCCTCGCCGCGCTGGTCGGTGTAGGCCTGCATGGCGCGCCAGACCGGCTCGTAGGGCTGTCGGCCGAGCTGGCGCACGCGCCACGGGCGCGCCGCCGGGGTGGCCGGCGTCAGAGCGTCCACTTCACCTCGGGATGGGCGCGCAGCGCCGCGTGGGCGGCATCGTAATCGGCGCGCGAGCTGGCCTGGAAGCTGATCGCGACCGAATGGTAGTTGCCCTTGGCCGAAGCCCGCTCGCGCAGCGTGTCGCGGTGCACGGTCAGCCCGGCATCTTCCAGCAGGCGCGGGATCAGCGCATCGAGGCCGGCGGTCGCCGCGCCCATGGCGGTGATCTCGAAGCGGCCGGGAAACTGGAAACCGTGTTCGGGGTTGTCGCTGTGAAGATTCATAGAGACGATTATGCGGGCGCTTGGGGTCGATCCCAAGGTCGTCGCCGGGCGCGGCGGCTCAGTCGCTCTCCCACCACATCAGCAGGCCGTCCCAACTGCGCTTGAGGAAACCGGCCTCGGCACCCTCGGCGAGGGCGATCAGCGGCTCGTCGACCACCGTTTCATCGCCCAGCTTCACGCGCAGGCGACCGACTTGCTGGCCCTTGGCGACCGGCGCTGCCAGTTGCGGCGGCAGGTCCATGCTGGCGACCAGTTCGCCGTAGCGTCCGCGCGGAATGGTGGCGATCACCGGCGTGGCGACGCCCAGCGGCAGGTTGCCGATCTCGCCCTTCCACAGCCGCGGCGCGCTCAGTTCGGCGTTGGCGGCGTACAGGGTGTGCGTCTCGAAATGGCGGAAGCCCCAGTTGAGCAGGGCCAGGTTGCCTTCTTCGCGACGGCGGAAACCCTCGTTGCGGCTGCCTTCCACGCCCATTACCACCGAAATCAGGCGCTGCCCGCCGCGTTCGGCGCTGGCAGCCAGGCAATAGCCGGCGGCGCTGGTGTGGCCGGTCTTGATGCCGTCGACGCTGTCGTCCTTCCACAACAGGCCGTTGCGGTTGTACTGGCGGATGCCGCTGTAGGTGTATTCCTTGACCTTGGACAGCGCGTAGTGCTCGGGATAGTCGCGGATCAGGGCGCGCGACAGGGTGGCGATGTCGCGCGCGCTCATCAGGTGGCCCTCGGCGGTCAGGCCGTGGGCGTTGACGAAGTGCGAGTTGGACAGGCCGAGCTTCTGCGCGTAGCTGTTCATCAGTCCGGCGAAGGCTTCTTCGCTGCCGGCCAGGTGTTCGGCGATGGCGATGGCGGCATCGTTGCCGGACTGCACCACCAGGCCCATCTCGATGTCCGACAGCTTGACCCGGCTGCCGACCGCCAGCGCACTGAAGCTGCCGTCGGTGCCGGCACCGCCGGAGCGCCAGGCATTTTCCGAAATCAGCACTTCGTCATCGGCCGTGACCCGGCCGGCGCTCATTTCGGCGGCCAGCACGTAGGCAGTCATGATCTTGGTCAGGCTGGCCGGGTGCAGCGGCTGGTCGATGTTGTGCCCGGCGAGGATGCGACCGCTGGCGTGGTCCATCAGCAGCCAGGCGGTGCCGGCGGCGGCCGGGGCCGGTGGAATCGGCATCTGCGCCGGGGTCGGCGTCGGCAGGTTCGGCTGCGGCAGGTCGGTGGCGCTCTGGGCGAGGGCGGACGGGGAGGCGGCGGCGATCAGGCCGGCCAGCAGCGGGCGCAGCAGCAGGGTACGAAAACTCATCGGTGGCGTGGTCCGGGCAATGAACGGGAAAGGAGGGAAAGGGCGCGCGGCGCGCGGGCGTCAGTCGCGAACGGGCTGTGCCGCGCCAAGCCCCAGTGTGCGCAACGCGGACTCGGCTTGCCTGAATGCCGCCTCGCTGGCGAGCGGGCCGACCTGCACCCGCCACACCGCGTTGCCGCCGACGCGCGCCTGCACGATGCGGTGATCGCGCAGGCCGGCGGCGGTCAGCCGGCGCTCCATCGCGCGGGCGTTGTCGCGCTCGCCGAAGCTGCCGACCTGGAGCCACGGCCGGCTCTCGTCCCAGGCCCGGGCGGCGCTGTGCGGCGCGGCGGCGGAAGTCGTCTGGCCAGGCGTCAGGGCGCGCACTTCCACCGGCGCGGTGCCCTTGACGTGGATGCCCAGGCGCACGGCCGCAGCGTAGGACAGGTCGATGATGCGGTCATCGTGGAACGGCCCGCGATCATTGACCCGCACGGTCAGGCTGCGGCCGTTCTCCAGGTTGGTCACGCGGACATAGCTGGGCAGCGGCAGCGCCTTGTGCGCGGCGGTGAACTTGTACATGTCGTAGGGCTCGAAACTGGAGGTCGGCCGACCGTGGAACTTGGTGCCGTACCAGGAAGCGATGCCGCGTTCGACGTAGCCGTCGGCCTTGTCCATTACGCGGTAGGTCTTGCCGAGCACCTTGTACGGAGAATGGTTGCCGTAGCGCGCGCGCGGCTCGATGATCGGCGTCGGCTCGACCAGGTGGCTGACATCGGCCGGCACCGGCGGGCCGCCGTCGCGGATGTGAGGCGCGTACAGGCCGCCGTCCTTGGGCTCGCTGGCCGGCTTCGCGGCCGGCGTCGTCGTCTGCGCCGGCGCTGCGTCGGGCGCGGGATCGGGTTTGCGCGGCTTGCCGGCGCAGGCGGCCAGCGCGAGGACGCCGAGCAACAGGACGACGCGGCCGGCGGGCCGTGTCGCCGGGGTCACGGCGCGGCCGCGTCGACGGCCGGATCGGCGATGGCGCGGGAGAGCTGGTACACCGCCAGCGAATACAGCGGCGAGCGGTTGTAGCGGCTGATCACGTAGAAATTGCGAAAGCCGATCCAGTGCTCGCGGCCGTGGTCGCCTTCCAGATTGATGACGGTGGCCTTCAGCGTCTCGTCGACCGGCGTGCTGGCGCGATAGCCCTTGCTGCCGAGTTCGGCGAGGCTGAATTTTGCTTCCATCGTGTCCGGCTTGAACTCGCGTGCGTCGGCGGCGAGCAGGGCCGGCACGGCGACCGGCTGGCCGGCCTGCCAGCCGTGGGCGACGAAGTAGTTGGCGATGGAGGCGAACACGTCGGGCAGGGAGTTGAACAGGTCGCGGCGGCCATCGCCGTCGCCGTCCCTGGCATAGGCGAGGTAACTGGACGGCATGAACTGGCCCCAGCCCATCGCGCCGGCATAGCTGCCCTTGATCGCGCCGAGGTCGAGCTGTTCCTCGTTGGCCAGTTTGAACAGATGGCCTAGCTCGCTGCGGAAGAAGGTCTGCCGTGGCGGGTAGTGCGCGCCGAGGGTGAACAGGGCGTCGAGCACGCGGTGCGAGCCGGTGTTGCGGCCGTAGTTGGTCTCCACGCCGATGATGGCGACGATCATCTCCGCCGGCACGCCGGTTTCCCGCGCCACCGCATCCAGCGCCTGGCGGTGCTCGGCGAGGAAGGCGCGACCGCCGCTGATCCGCGCTTCGGTCATGAAGATCGGCCGGTACGCCTTCCACGGCTTGGCTTCGGCCGGGCGGGTGATGGCGTCGATGATGCTTTGCTGGTAGCGCGCCCCGGCCAGGGTGGCGGCCACCTGGTCGGCATCGAGTTTGTGCGCCTTCGCCAACTCGGCGGCCAGTGCGGCGCGATCGACCGGTTGGGGTGCCGCGTCGACCGCAGACAGGGGTAGGGCGAACAGCAGGGCAATGAGGATTGAACGCATTCGTCTGGGCGGCGAAGTGGGGATGCGGGGATTCTACACAGGCGGCAGGCGGCTGCCGGCCAGCAGGGCGGCCAGGCTCAGGCGCGGTAAAGCCGTCGCCGGCGCTCGCCGCGCCTGCGCGCCGGCGTCGCGACGACGTGCGCGGGCGCGGGGTCGACGCCGATGCAGTTCGCACAGGGCCAGGCTCAGCGCCGGGGCGACGGCCAGCCAGTACGGCAGCCAGCCGACCCAGGCGGAATGCCCGCGTGCTGCCGGCAGCAGCAGCACGGCCAGCGCGCCGAGCAGCAGCCAGCGGCGCAACAGCAGGACGGGAAGCGAAGGGACGGCATCGGGATGCATGGGGCGGCTCCTGGTGGACGGGCGTCCAGCATCGCCGTTGGCCGTCTCAGGGATTGAGACGGGGCCGCTCAGGCGCGCTCGATGCCGATGCTGGCGAGCGCCCGGTGGGCCGCCTCGCGGCCGACCTCGATGACCTCGCGGGCGCGCCAGAACTCGTGCGCCATGCAGGTGGTGCGTGGGATGCGGATCACCAGGTCGGGCGGGTCCAGCGCCAGTTGCAGACGTGACAACTGGGCCTGCATGGTGTCCAGCGAGGCCGACATCAGGTCCATCAGGCCGGGTTGCGCCGGGGCTGGCGCGGGCCGCTCCAGCATGCCGTCGAACAGCGCTGCAAGGCGGGCGCGGAAACCGTTGCCGTTGGCGGCATCCGTGACCGGCTCGGCGGGCGGTGCCGGCGGCGGCGCGGCCAGCGCCTGCAGGCCCGACGACGTGCTGGCGTTGACGTCGACGGCGATCACCACGTCGGCGTTGACCTGGCGCATCGGTGCCACCGGAACCGGTGCCAGCAGGCCGCCGTCGACCAGTTCGCGCCCGCCCAGCCGGTGCGGCGTGAACACCATCGGGATGGCGATGGAGGCACGGATGGCCTCGAACAGCGGGCCGCGATTGATCCATACCTCGCGCTGCGCGGCGATGTCGGTGGCCACGGCGGTGTAGCTGATCGGCAGATCCTCGATGCGGTGCTCGCCGACCATCTCGCGCATCACCGTGATGATGCGGTCGCCCTTGATCAGGCCGAGCGAGCCGAAGGCGAAGTCGAGCAGGCGGATCACGTCGCCGCGCTCCAGCGCGGAGACCCAGTCGCGGTAATCGTCCAGCCGGCCGGTGGCGAAGATGCCGCCGATCAGGGCACCCATCGACGAGCCGGACAGGGCGACGATGTCGAGATCGTGCTGGCGCAGCACCTCGATGGCACCGATGTGGGCCAGCCCGCGCGCGCCGCCGGAGCCGAGCGCCAGAGCAACCCGTGGCCGCGGGTGGGGCAGCGCGTCAGCGGACATAGGCCGCCAGCGAGAGTTCGAGCAGGATGCGCAGCTCGTTGCGCAGCGCCGTCGGATCGACGATCTCGGCGTCCGGCCCGTAGCGCAGCACGTCCATCAGCAGCTCGCGCGAGCGCGAGTACGGCACCCGCAACTCGTAGCCGCCATCGTCCAGCCAGCGGCCCTCCTGCTTGGCGTGCCAGTGTTCGTCGGCGACCCAGCGCGCGGCGTGCGGGGAGAAGCGGATCGTCGCCCAGCCCCGCGGCGCGCCGGAGAAGATGCCGTAGCCGGCCGACAGGTGGGCGTCGAGTTCGGCGTCGGGGCGGTCCTCGGCGCGCTCGGCGGCAGCCTGCGGATGCTGGATGCGGTCGACGGCGAAGCTGCGCAGGCCCTCGCGCTCGTGGTCCCAGGCGTCGAGGTACCAGTTGTCGCGATAGTGGGTGATGCGCTGCGGCGAGACGCGGCGGCGGGTGCTGGCATCGGTGGAGCGCGCGCGGTAGTCGAAGCTCAGGCGCTGGCGCTGCAGCACGGCGGCGGCGACGGTGCGGAACACCGCCTGGTCGAGACGGCGGCTGCCCTGCACGATGATGCGCACGCGCTCGACCGGGAAGCGCTTGCCGCCGGCCTGTTCGGCGAGCAGTTCGTCGATGCGCTCCTTCAGCGGCGCCATCGCGCTCGACAGCACGTCCTGGCCGGTGCTGCTCAGCATCTGATGCGTGGCCAGCAGTGCATGCAGCTCGTCGGCGCTGAACCACAGGCCGGGCAGTTCGAAGCGCTCGCCGTCCTGCGGCTGGTAGCTGTAACCGGCGGGATCGGTGTGGGTTTCCAGCGGCGCGCCGAGCACGTCGCGCAGGAAGGCGATGTCGCGGTAGGCGGTGGCGCGCGAGCAGCCCATTTCCTCGATCAGCCGCTGGATCGAAACGGGCCGGCGTGCACCGTGGAGCAGGCGGTGCAGGATGGTGAGGCGCTCGTAGCGATGGCGTTCGATCATGGCCGGCATTATCGGCTCTGTGGCGGTGGGCGGCGAGTGGGCGGCGCTGTCACAATGGCCCGTCGCTTCGCGGAGTCCTCCATGCAGGTTGCCTTCCATTCGCTGCGCGCCCTGCATGCCGGGCAGGGCGAACGCTTCGCCCGCATCATGGCGGACGTGTTCGAGGGCGGCTGGTTCGTGCTCGGCGAGACGGTAGCGGCATTCGAGCGCGCCTTCGCCGACTATTGCGGCGTCGCCGGCTGCATCGGCGTCGGCAACGGCACCGATGCGCTGGAACTGGCCCTGCGCGCGGTCGGCGTCGGTCCCGACGACGAGGTGGTCACGGTGGCCAACGCCGGCTTCTACGCCAGCACGGCGATCCTTGCCTGCGCCGCGCGGCCGCTTTACGTCGATGTCGATGCCGCCACCCTGCAATGCGATCCGCTGGCGCTCGACGCGGCGCTGGCGCGAGCACCACGCGCCGTGGTGGTGACGCATCTGTACGGCCGGCTGGCGGCGGTCGAAACCATCGTGGCGCAGTGCCGCGAGCACGGCGTGGCGGTGATCGAGGATTGCGCGCAGGCGCATGGCGCGCGCCGCGCCGGCCGCGTCGCCGGCAGCTTCGGCGATCTCGGCTGCTACAGCTTCTATCCGACCAAGAATCTCGGCGCGCTGGGTGATGGTGGCGCGGTGGTCGGCAGCGATGCGCGGCTGCTTGATGCAGTGCGCGCGCTGCGCCAGTACGGCTGGGGCGAGAAGTACCGGGTGGCGCGGGGCGGCGGTCGCAATTCGCGTCTGGACGCCATGCAGGCGGCTTGGCTGCACTCGGAACTGGGCCTGCTCGACGCCCGCAACGCGCGCCGGCGCGAGATCGCCGCCCGCTACTGCGCGGCGCTGGATTCGCCCCGGATGCAGCCGCTGCCGGCCGTCGGCGAGGACGATGTGGCGCATCTGTTCGTGCTGCGCAGCCGGCATCGCGACGCCCTGCGCGCGCATCTGGCGCAGGCCGGGGTGGGCAGCGAAGTGCATTATCCTGTCCCCGACCATCGCCAGCCGCTGTTCGGCGCGCGTTTTGCCGATCTCGGCCTGCCGGTGACCGAGCGCGCCTGCGCCGAGGCGCTGAGCCTGCCCTGCCATCCCGCCCTGAGCGATGCCGAAGTCGATCATGTCATTGCCGCCTGCCAGCGCTTCCGAGGCTGAATGCACCGTGGTCGTTCCGGTCTACCGGAACGCCGACAACGTGCCCGACCTGCTGGTCCGGCTGGCCGCATTGCATGCCAGCGTGCCCGGCGGCATCCGCGCCGTGCTGGTGGTCGACGGCAGCCCGGACGACAGCCATCGGCTGCTGGCCGAGGGCCTGGTCGATGCGCCGTTCGACGCCCGCCTGCTGCTGCTGTCGCGCAACTTCGGCTCCTTCGCCGCCATTCGCGCCGGGCTGGCCGAGGTCGAGACGCCGTGGATGGCGGCGATGACGGCCGATTTGCAGGAGCCGCAATCGCTGTTCGAGGACTGCTTCGCCCGCCTGCGCCAGGGCGATGTCGACCTGTTGCTGGCCAGCCGCGCCGGCCGCGAGGACGGCTTCAGGGATCGCCTCGCCGCGTCGATGTTCTGGGGCGCGTACCGGCGTCTGGTGCAGCCGCAACTGCCGCCCGGTGGCGTCGACGTGTTCGCCTGCAACGCCGCCTTCCGCGACCACCTGCTGTGCTTTGCCGAAAGCAACAGCTCGCTGGTCGGGCAGTTGATCTGGCTGGGTTTCCGTCGAGATGTGGTGCCCTACGTGCGCCAGCGGCGCGAGGTCGGCCGCAGCGCCTGGACGCTGTCGCGCAAGCTGCGTTATCTGGCCGACAGCGTGTTCGCCTTTTCCGACCTGCCGATCCGCGTCTTCATCGCGCTCGGCGGGCTCGGCCTGCTGCTCAGCGCAGGGCTGGCGCTCGCGGTGCTGGCGGCGCGGCTGGGCGGCGGCATCGACGTGCCCGGCTACGCCGCCACCGTGCTGGTGGTGCTGTTCTTTTCCGCGCTCAACCTGTTCGGCCTCGGCGTGATCGGCTCCTACGTCTGGCGCGCCTACGAGAACACCAAGGCGCGGCCGCTGGCGGTGGTGATGCATCGTCGGCATTTCCCGTCCCGACCCGTGCCTGCGGAGCCCACGCCATGACCGTGTTCGTCCATCCGCAGGCGTTGTGCGAGTCCGACGCCGTCGGCGAGGGCACGCGGGTCTGGGCCTTCGCCCACGTGCTGCCGGGTGCCCGCGTCGGCCGCGACTGCAACCTCTGCGATGGCGTCTTCGTCGAGGGCGGCGCGCTGATCGGTGATCGCGTCACCATCAAATGCGGCGTGCAGGTGTGGGACGGCGTGCAGCTTCACGACGATGTCTTCGTCGGTCCCAATGCGACCTTCTCCAACGATCCGTTCCCGCGCAGCCGGCAGCGCCCGGCGCGTTTCACGCCCACCGTGGTCGAGCGCGGTGCGTCGATCGGGGCCAACGCCACCGTGTTGCCCGGCGTGGTCATCGGCAGCGGGGCGATGGTCGGGGCCGGCGCGGTGGTGACGCGCTCGGTGCCGGCCAATGCCATCGTGATCGGCAATCCGGCGCGGATCGTCGGCTATGTCGGTGCCGGCGGCGACGCGCCGCTGGCGGCGAGCGATCCGGTACCCGTCCCGGCCGCCTCGCGGGTGGCCGGCGTGCGCCTGATCGCCCTGCCGCAGTTCGAGGACATGCGCGGCCGGCTGGCGGTGATGGAGTTCGCCGACCACCTGCCGTTCGTCCCGCAGCGCTGCTTCTTCGTCCACGCCGTGCCCAGCCGCGAGGTGCGCGGCGAACACGCGCACCGGCACTGCGAGCAGGCGCTGATCTGCCTGCATGGCTCGCTGTCGGTGCTGGTCGACGACGGCCGCCAGCGCGACGAGCATCGGCTGGATTCGCCAGCGCTGGCGCTGTACCTGCCGCCGCTTGTCTGGGGCGCGCAATACCGTTACAGCGAGGACGCCGTGCTGATGGTGCTGGCCTCGCTGCCCTACGATGCCGACGACTATCTGCGCAGCTATCCGGAGTTCCTGGCCGCCGTGCAGGGGCGCTGAGCGATGGCCATGCCGGCGACCAGCGCGGATGCGCCGCACCAATGGCTGCGCTTCCTCGCCGGCGGCGCGGCCAACACGGCGGCCAGCTATGCGTTGTTCTGGCTGCTGGTCGGTGTTGTCCATCGCCAGCTCGCCTATGCGCTGGCCTTCGCCTGCGGCATCGTCCTGGCCTATTTCCTCAACAGCCGCTGGGTGTTCCGCAGCGCGCCGGGCCGGGCCGCCGCGCTGAGCTATCCGCTGCTCTACCTCGCCGTCTACCTGTGCAACGCCGGCCTTCTGGAACTCGGCGTGCGCGCGCTGGGCTGGTCGCCGCGAGGGTCGCTGGCGGCGGCGCTGCTGTTGTCGACGCCGCTGAGTTTTTTCCTCAACCGCCGCTGGCTGGCGGCACCGGCGGCGCGCCGATGAGCGGCTCGCGCGGCGGTTGGGCCTTGCTGCTGGCGGCGGTGTTCGTCGCGGCCTGGCTGTATGCGCCGGGGTTTGCCGGTTACTGGATGGGCGACGACTTCGCCAACCTGCACACGGCGCACGTCTGGCAGCAGGAGTCGGCGATCCGGCAAGGGCTGGTCGAGCAGTGGACCGGCAGCGTCAGCGCCGGGGCCGCCTTCCTGCGACCGCTGATCATGACCAGCCTGCTCGGCAACTACCTGCTGGCCGGGGCCGACTATGGCGGCTGGTACCTGTACGGATTCGCCCTCCATCTGGCCTGCGTGGCGCTGCTGGCCGCGCTCGGCCTTCGCCTCGCCGCCAGCGCCGGCGTCGATGGCCGCTGGTCGGCGGCGCTCGGCGCGGCGCTGTTCGGCCTGTGTCCGTTCACGGCGGAAGCGGTGTACTGGGTGTCGGCGCGCTCGGATGTCAGCGTCACCTTTTTCGTCCTGCTCGGCCTGCTGTTGTGGGTCGACCCGCAGCGCACGGGACGGCCCTGGGCATGGGGATTGCCGCTGTGTCTGCTTCCGGCGCTGCTGTTCAAGGAATCCGCCGCGCTGGCACCCTTGCAGGCGGCGCTGCTGTGGCTGGCGCTGCCCAGCCTGCGTGACCGTCCGCGCAGTCTGGCTCTGCTTGTCGCGGGTGTGCTGGCGCTGGCCTTCCTGCTCTGGCGCGCGCTGTTGTTCGGCGATCTCTGGCAGGTCTACGGCGGCGACGAGACCGCCGTGTCGGCGCTGGCCAAGCTGCAACAGGCGCTGCTCAGCCTGCCGGCCTGGCTGGATGGCTGGTCCGGCGGTCGCCTCGCCTGGGGCGTCGCCTATCTCGGCGCGCTGGCGCTGGCCCTGGTGTTGGCCGTTCCCGCCGCGCCGGCACGCTGGCCGGCGCTGGCCTCCTTGCTGGCGGCGGGCGGCGCGCTGTTGGCGACCCTGGCCAATCTCGGTGCCCTGCGCGGCAATGGCGAGGGCGGGCGGCTGTTGCACAGCGCATCGGCCTGGCTGGCACTGGCCGTGATCCTCGCCTGCGCACGGCTGCCGGCACACGGCGCGCGCGCGGGCGTGGCGGCGAGGGCTGTCGCGCTGGCCG
>JBAYTD010000001.1:0-83124 GCA_041675805.1 Lysobacteraceae bacterium | reverse complement strand
TAAAGAGAAGGGCCCCGAACGGGGCCCTTCCTTTGTTGCGCTTGAAACAGACGGTTACAGCTTAGAACGTCTGCGTGTAACGGAAGTACGTGGTGCGGCCGTAGGCGTCGTACAGGTAGAAGTTCCACGGACGGCCGTCGTAAGCAGACAGCGCCGGGTACTTGTCGCCCAAGTTGGTCGCACCGATGGTGATGCGGCCGTTCCACGGGGCGTTCCAGTTCAACTGCAGATCGTGGGTGGTGTAGCTGCCGATGATCTTGGTACCGGCACCGTTGACCTGGCTGTCGATGTAGTTGAAGTTCCAGAACACGCCGAAGTCACCGTAGGTCCACTGGTTGGACAGCGTGGAGCGCATGTCCGGCGTACCCACGCGGCCGGCGAAATCGACCGTCACGGCCGACACGTCGGTCACTTCGTACTTGCTGATGTAGGACACGGTCAGGAAGTTGCGCAGGCGGCCCATGCCGCCGAGGTCGAAGTCCGTGTTGGCACGGAAGTCCAGACCGGTGGCCTGCGTCTTGCCGGCGTTGGCGTAGCCGGCGATGAACTCCAGCGCGCGGCCGTTGGCGGCCGAACGGGTGATGCTCAGGCCCGGCGGGATGGTGCCGAAGTTGGCCGGGTCGAGGTCCATGTTGACGATGTCCATCGGACTGACCGAGGAGATCGCGTTGTCGACTTCGATGTTCCAGTAGTCAACGGACAGATCCAGCCAGTCGATCGGATCCCACACCACGCCGATGCTGTACTGGTCGGACTGCTCCGAACCCAGGTCCGGGTTGGCGATGAAGAAGGTGTCGACCTGCACCGACTGCTGCTGACCGGCAGCGTTGCGGCACTGGGCGTCCAGACCGGCGGCCAGACAGGTGGCCGGGTCGTTGGTGACCGGCTCGGCGGAGAACGAATCGGCCTGGGTCAGGATGTCCAGACCCGGGGCGCGGAAGCCCTGGCCCCACGAACCGCGCAGGGTCAGGTTGTCCAGCGGCTGCCAGCGCGCGGCGAGCTTCGGCGAGAAGTCGCTGCCGTAGTCGCTGTAGTCGTCGAAACGACCGGCGACGGTGATGTCGAACTGGCTGGTGAACGGCAGCAGCCACTCGAAGTAGGCCGCCTTCACGTCACGCGTGCCGGCGGACGCACCGCCCGCGGAACCCAGCACCACACCGGCCTGCGACAGCGAGTCGTACAGGTCCTGGTAGGACTCGTCACGGGTCTCGACGCCGAACACCGCGTTGGAGATGCCGCCGCCCATTTCGAACAGGTCGAAGTTGATGTTGGCGAAGTACTCTTCCGTGCGGAAGAAGGAGTTGCGGCCGATGGTGGCGGTGAAGCTGTTCAGCGTGGCCTGGGTCGCGCCGTACGGGTCGGTCAGCATGTAGTCGCCACGGTTGATGGCGGCGTTGGCCAGGCTCTGGATGATGTAACCGTAGCCCAGCTCGTCGAAGTCGTAGTTGGTGCGACGGGCACCGAACTCGACGCTGATCGAATCCGTCAACTGGCCCTGGAAGCCGAGCAGGTAGTCGGAGTTGTTGGCGGTGGTGTAGCTGTCGCGGTTACCGGCCGCGGCGAAGCGGTGGTAGAAGTAGGTGGGCAGACCATCGCCAGGGGTCAGGTCGTTCGGCGTGCCGTCGTTGGCCCAGACCAGGCCCGGGACCGGCGCGTAACGGCCGAAGGTCTCGACCTTGGTGTTGCTCAGAGTGGTGTAGACAGACCAGTTGTCGTTGATCTGGTAGTCACCACGCAGGAAGATCGCGGTGTTGTCCACCGACGCTTCGTTGGCGGCCACGGCGTTGAAGTCGAACGAGCAACGGCCGTTGACGGTCTGGAACCAGAACGGGAAGTCCGGGTTGCGGTCGGTGGTCTGCGGGCAGGTGAAGCCCGGCACGGCCAGCGCCAGGCCGGTGTCCCAATCGTAGTAGTTGTTGCCGTAGATCGAGATGCCCAGGGCATCGCCGCCGATCTGGTCGCGGGTGAACACCATGCCGCGGCTGGCCTTGGAGGCACCACCCAGCAGGCGACCACGGTCACTGGCTGCGCCGAACACCACGTGGGCGCTTTCGGTGTCGCCGCCTTCGATGGCGGTGTCGCCGTAGCCGTAGCTCAGCTCGGCACCGGTGAAGTCCTTGCGCAGGATGATGTTGACGACGCCGCCGATGGCGTCGGAACCGTACACGGCGGAAGCGCCGTCGGACAGGATTTCGATGCGCTCGACAGCGGCCAGCGGGATGGCGTTGACGTCGGCGCCGGAGGAGGCGGACATCGGGTTGGTCGGGGCGCGACGGCCGTCAACCAGCACCAGGGTGCGGCCCGAACCCAGACCACGCAGGTCGATGGTGGCCAGCGACTGCGCCGAGCTGCCGGACTGCGGCTTGAAGTTGCCGAACGACGCGAAGGTGGTGTCGCGCAGCACGTCGGCGACGGACACGTCACCGGAAGCTTCGATGGCCTCGCGGTCGATCACGATGACCGGCGAGGAACCTTCGATGTCGGCGCGCTTGAGGCGGGAACCCGTGACCACGATGCGGTCGAGGGAGGAAGCCTCCTCGCTGTCACTCTGTGCGAACACCGGAGCCGGGTTCAGCGACAGCAGACCGACGGCGCCGGCTGCCAGGCCAAAGACCACGGCCTCACTAAGCTTGTTGCGATTGCATTTCATCAGTTATCTCCAACGGTTCCGAGTGTCGGTAGGACAGCTCAAGAAGGGCTCTGAAATTGTGTTGCTTTCCCCCGCCGCCTCCACATGACAACCACGGAAGCACCCGGCATGCACCGGGCCCCGAGGGAGGGCGAGCGGCGGGGATCGTAGCACTTTTTTAACTCCGTGCGCACATGATTGTTGACATTGCATGACAATGTCTCCAATACGCGACATTTCCGCAAAAATCTTTTTTTATCAACAACTTGTTTGCCGACAACAGGCCAAAAACCGTCGTTTTTGTGCTGCGGACGGTGATGGCGACGAGAAAAATTGTTCGTCCGAAGGCAGGATTTCGCCGCCATTCACCGCTTCGCGGGGTGTCGGACACGGACCTGCGGGCGGTGCCGCAGGGGTCGGGATCGGATCGGGAACGGCCGCGCCGGAACCTCCGGCGCGGCGAAGCAGGACGTTTCGGCCGCCTCAGCCGACGGCGCGACGCGGCTGCGACTGCGCCGGCTCGGCAGCGGCGAGCGCGCTGGCGATGCGCCGGCATTCCTGACGCAACGCCTCCGGAGCGCGGCTGCCGAACTCGTCGAGGAAGCGGCCGATGGCGGCCATTTCGTCCTGCCAGCCGGCGTGGTCGACGTCGAGCAGGGTATCGAGCGCGGCGGCGCTGACCTCGGCCCCTTCGAGGTCGAGATCGGCAGGCCCGGGCAGGTGGCCGATGGCGGTGTCGCGCGCGCCGGCGCTGCCTTCGACGCGACCGAGCATCCATTCCAGCACGCGCAGGTTGTCGCCGAAGCCCGGCCACAGGAACTTGCCGTCGGCACCCTTGCGGAACCAGTTGACGTGGAAAATCTTCGGCAGGCGGGTGCCGGGCTGGTCGAAGGTCAGCCAGTGGCCGAAGTAGTCGCCGAAGTTGTAGCCGCAGAACGGCTTCATCGCCATCGGGTCGCGGCGCACCACGCCGACCGCGCCGGCGGCGGCGGCGGTGGTCTCCGAGGCCATCGCCGCGCCGACCAGCACGCCGTGCGTCCAGTCGCGCGCCTCGAACACCAGCGGCACCAGCGAGGCGCGGCGGCCGCCGAAGACGATGGCCGACAGCGGCACGCCCTGCGCATCCTCGGCGCGCGGGCTGAAGCTGGGGCATTGGCTGGCGCTGACGGTGAAGCGCGAGTTGGGATGCGCGGCGGGACCGTTGGCGGGATCGAAATCGCGGCCCTGCCAGTCGGTGACCGGCACGCCGGGCAGACCGTCCCACCACGGCTGGTTGTCGGCGGTCAGGCCGACATTGGTGAACAGCGCATCGTGGTCGAGCATGGACAGCGCATTGGGATTGGTTCGCGTGCTGGTGCCCGGCGCGACGCCGAAGAAGCCGGCCTCCGGGTTGATCGCCCACAGCCGGCCATCCGGCCCCGGCCGCATCCAGCAGATGTCGTCGCCGACCGTCCACACCCTCCAGCCACGGGCGCGATAGCCCTCCGGCGGGATCAGCATGGCGAGGTTGGTCTTGCCGCAGGCGCTGGGGAAGGCGGCGGCGATATAGTGCGTCTCGCCGTCGGGCTTCTCGATGCCGAGGATCAGCATGTGCTCGGCCAGCCAGCCCTCGCTGCGCGCCTGGTGGCTGGCGATGCGCAGGGCGTGGCATTTCTTGCCGAGCAGGGCGTTGCCGCCGTAGCCGGAGCCGAACGACTTGATCGCCAGGTCTTCCGGGAAGTGCATGATGAAGCGGCGCTGCGGGTCCAGTTCGCCGATGGAGTGCAGGCCGCGCACGAACGGCTTGCCCTCGGCACCCTCACGCTCGATCCGCGCCAGCGCCGCCGCGCCCATGCGGGTCATGATGCGCATGTTGGCGACCACGTAGGGCGAATCGGTGATTTCCACGCCGCAGCGCGCCAGCGGCGAGTCGATCGGCCCCATGCAGTACGGCACCACATACAAGGTGCGACCGGCCATGCAGCCGTCGAACAGGGCATCCATCCTGGCGTGCGCCTCGGCCGGGGCCATCCAGTGGTTGTTCGGGCCGGCGTCCTCGCGCTGCGCGGTGCAGACGAAGGTCAGGTGCTCGACGCGGGCAACGTCGCCGGGATCCGAGCGATGCAGGTAGCAGCCCGGATGGGTCTGCTGGTTGAGCTCGATCAGGTCACCACTGGCGAGCATGAGGTCGACCAGCATCCGGTACTCCGCATCCGAGCCATCGCACCAATGGATGGCGTCGGGCCGGGTCAGAGCGGCGACCTCGGCCACCCACTGGTTGAGCGCGGAATGCTGGCTGGACATGAGCTGAAACCCCCGTCAGGTCAAAAGGCGAATCGATTGCGGGCCGCGCAGGCGCGGGCGCGCCGGAGTGTAAGGGCCTTTGGCGGCCCGGACCAACCACGCGGATTCATGGGATCAGGGTGGCGACCACATGGGCGACGTAATCGTCGAACTCCTCGTGGCTGAGCCGTGGCTGCCGGAGTTGCAGCGACATTTGCAGGAAACCGACATAGGCGGCATAGGTCAGCCGCGCCCGCTGCGCCGCCTGCGCGCGCGCCATGCCGATCTGCCGGAACGACAGCGCCAAGTAGTCGAGGCGGCGCTTGGAGACGCGTTCCATCACCGGCTGCACGACCGGATGGTCGAGCGCCTTGAGCAGTTCGGAATAGATGATGTGGCCCTTGGCCTCCACCGCCACGCGCTGGAACAGCTCGTGCAGGCGCTGGCGCGGGTCCTCGATGCCTTCGAGGCGGGCGAAGACTTCTTCCAGTTCGGTCTGTTCCCAGCGCTCCAGCGCCGCCGTCAGCAGCGCATCGCGCGAGGGGAAATGCCAGTAGAAGCTGCCCTTGGTGACGCCCAGGCGTCGCGCCAGCGGCTCCACCGCGACACCGGCGACGCCGGCCTCGGCAAGCAAATCCAGCGCCGCCTGCGCCCAGTCGGTGGCGGACAGACGCGGTGCGCGTTCGATCTTGGCAAGGTCCGACATGGCTGGAAGTTTAACAGCGCCCCGGCCGCGACGCGGCGACATCGGGAACGGACGCTGCAAGGCGGATATCCGGGCTGGCGTTGGCCACAGCTTACCATACGCAGCCGTATTGACACGATCATGCGTCCGATCCATACTCAACCGTATGGCCCATCCTGCCCGACCCGCCCCGACGCCCTTCCCCGCCGCGACCCCGCGTCGACTGCGGCGGCCGGACGGCGTCACGCTGGCCTGCTCGCAGCATGGCGAGGGCGGCCAGCCGGTGCTGTTCGCGCACGGCTTCGGGCAGACCCGCCAGGCCTGGGGCGGCAGCGCGCAGGCGCTCGCCGCGGCCGGCTTCGCGGCGCTCACCCTGGACAGCCGCGGACACGGTGAAAGCGACTGGAATCCGCCCGACCTGGCGTATTCGATGGAACAGTTCGCCGACGACCTGTGCGCCGTCGCCGACAGCTTCGAGCGACCGCCGATCCTGGTCGGGGCCTCGATGGGCGGCCTGCTCGGCCTGTTCTCGGAAAGCCGCCGGCCCGGCCTGTTCCGCGCCCTGGTGATGGTCGACGTGACGCCGCGCTGGGAAAGCGCCGGCGTCGAGCGCATCCTTGGCTTCATGGGCACCCATCCCGACGGATTCGATGACCTCGACCACGCGGCCGACGCCATCGCCACCTACCTCCCGCACCGCCAACGCAAGACGCCCGAGCAACTGCGCGGCCTGCTGACCGCCGGCGAGGATGGCCGCCTGCGCTGGCACTGGGACCCGCGCCTGTTGGCCGAGATCGGCCACGGCGGCGAGCGCTACCAGAAGGACCTGGTCGACGCCGCGCGCAGCCTGCGCCTGCCTACCCTGCTGGTCAGCGGCGGGCGCAGCGACATCGTTTCCGAGCGCACCGTCGACGAGTTCCTCGCCCTGGTCCCGCATGCCCGCCACCAGCGCATCGACGAGGCCACCCACATGGTGGTCGGCGACCGCAACGACCTGTTCACCGACACCATCCTCGACTTCCTTTCCACCGTCACCTCCTCCCCGGCGTCCACTGGAGCATCACCATGAGCGTGCTGACCCCCTTCCTCGCCCTGCTGCTGGCCGGCCTGGTAGCCGCCTACCTGCGGCTGTCACTGAAAGCCTGGGCCATCCTCGGCGTCGTCGCCCTGGCCATCGGCCTGGCGCTCAAGGCCAACGTGGTCGCGACCGTTGTCGCCGCGCTGCTGTTTGCCGTGATCACCGTGCCCCTGCTGCACCTGCCGACCCGCCGCGACAAGCTGACCCGGCCGCTGCTGAAGATGTACACCAGGATGCTGCCGCAGCTCTCCGACACCGAGCGCACCGCGCTTGAGGCCGGCACGGTCGGCTTCGAGGGCGAACTGTTCTCCGGCCTGCCGAAGTGGAAGCAACTGCTCGACCAGCCCCGGCCCGAGCTGAGCGCCGACGAGCGCGCCTTCCTCGACGGCCCGGTCGAGGAAGTCTGCAAGATGACCAACGACTGGGACATCACCCACCACCGCGCCGACCTGCCGCCGGAAATGTGGGACTACCTGAAGAAGCACAAATTCTTCGGCATGATAATCCCCAAGCAGTACGGTGGCCTCGGCTTCAGCGCCTACGGCCACCACCGGGTGATCCAGAAGCTGGCCTCGATCTCCAGCAGCCTGTCCTCCACCGTCGGCGTGCCGAACTCGCTGGGCCCGGCGGAACTGCTGCTGCACTACGGCACCGAGGAGCAGAAGAACCACTACCTGCCGCGCCTGGCCGATGGCCGCGAGATTCCCTGCTTCGCCCTGACCGGCCCGTTTGCCGGTTCCGACGCCACCTCGCTGCCCGATTACGGCATTGTCTGCGAGGGTGAATGGAACGGTGCCAAGGTGCTCGGCGTGCGGCTGACCTTCGACAAGCGCTACATCACCCTGGCCCCGGTCGCCACCCTGATCGGCCTGGCCTTCCGCCTGCACGATCCCGACAAGCTGCTCGGCGATCAGGCCGACCGCGGCATCACCCTGGCGCTGCTGCCGCGCGACACCCCGCGGCTGGAAGTCGGCCGTCGCCACTTCCCGCTCAACTGCGCCTTCCAGAACGGCCCGGTGCGCGGCAACGAGGTGTTCCTGCCGCTGTCGCAACTGATCGGCGGCGAGGACTACATCGGCCACGGCTGGCGCATGCTGGTGGAGTGCCTGTCGGTGGGCCGCGCCATCACCCTGCCGTCGACCTCGTCCGGAGCCTCCAAGCTGGCCGCCGTGGTCACCGGTGCCTATGCCCGCATCCGCAAGCAATTCGGCCTGTCGATCGGCCGCTTCGAGGGTGTCGAGGAGGCGCTGGCGCGCATCGCCGGCCATGCGTATGCCACCAGCGCGCTGTCCGAAGCCACCGCCGCCGCGGTGGATCGCGGCGAAAAACCGGCCGTGCCCTCGGCCATCGCCAAGTACCACTGCACCGAGATGGCCCGCGAAGTGGCGCGCGACGCCATGGACATCCACGGCGGCAAGGGCGTCATCCTCGGGCCGAAGAACTATCTTGGCCGTGGCTGGCAGGCCTCGCCGATCTCGATCACCGTCGAGGGTGCCAACATCATGACGCGCTCGCTGATGATCTTCGGCCAGGGGGCGATCCGCTGCCATCCCTGGGTGCTGAAGGAAATGCAGGCAGCCACCCATCCCGACCCGGACACCCGCCTGCGCGAGTTCGACCGCACCCTGTTCGGCCACATCGGCTTCGCCGTCTCCAACGCCGTGCGCAGCCTGGTGCTGGGCCTGACCGGGGCACGCATCGGCAAGGTGCCGGGGGATTCCAACACCCGCCGCTACTACCGCAAGCTCAACCGCTACTCGGCCAACCTGGCCTTGGTCGCCGACACCTCGATGCTGCTGCTCGGCGGCAAGCTGAAGTTCAAGGAAAGCCTGTCCGGCCGCCTCGCCGACGTGCTCAGCCAGCTCTACATCGCCTCCGCCATGCTGAAGCGTTTCGAGGACCGCGACTGCCCGGCCTCCGAGCGCCCGCTGCTGGCCTGGGCCTTCCACGACTGCGTGCACAAGATCGAACTGGCGTTGTCCGGTGCGCTGCGCAATTTCCCGATCCGCCCCGCCGGCTACCTGCTGTGGGTGCTGGTGTTCCCCTGGGGCCGCCGCGCGCAGGCCCCCTCGGACCGCCTCGGCCACCGCGCCGCCTCGCTGCTGATGAACCCCTCGGAAACCCGCGACCGCATGGGCGAAGGTGTCTTCCTCACTCCCTGCGCCAACAACCCGGCCGGCCGCATCAACGCTGCCCTGCCGCGTGCCATCGCCATCGAACCGGTAGAGCGCAAGTTCCTCAAACTGGTCAAGTCCGGCGAGCTGAGCGCCCGCGATACCGCCGCACAGTTGCAGGAGGCACAGCTCAAGGGCCTGTTGACCGGCGAGGAGATCGCCCAGTTGCACGAGCTCCAGGCCATCGTCCTCGACGCCATCAGCGTGGACGACATGGACCCCTCCGAACTGCGCTCGGCGGTGCAGGAGCGCCGCCAGAACGAACGCAGCAAGGCCGCCTGAGGCGGGGCGCGACGATGGCCGACGGCGGACTCCTCGCACTGTACCGCCGGCTGCAACGCTGGCCCGCCGGCGGCTGGCTGTTCAGCCGCGCCGTGTGCTTTCGCGCGCCCTATTTCCGCAGCATCCGGCCGCGCATCGTCGAACTCGATGCCGGCCGCTGCGTGGTCGAGTTCGACGACCGCCGCAGCGTGCGCAACCACCTCGGCAGCGTCCACGCCATCGCCCTGTGCAACGCCGCCGAACTCGCTGCCGGCCTGTGCAGCGACGTCAGCCTGCCGGCATCGATGCGCTGGATTCCCAAGGGCATGGACGTGCAATACCTGGCCAAAGCACACGGCCGCATGCGCGCCAGCGCCCAACCGGCCATCGCCGCGGTCGACGCCGCCCAGCCTTATGAATTGCCGGTGGAAGTGGATGTGGTCGACCCGAAAGGCGTCGTCGTGTTCCATGCCCGCGTGCGCATGTGGGTGAGTCCGAAGCCTGCGCGTTGAGTCGGGGGTTCTGATCGGTTGGCGGGGCGCGGCGTCGTGTCTGGGCGCTGTCTTGTCGGGAGATTCGGTTTCACTCGCCTGACATGGCGTTGTCGAATGGGTTTCGTCCGCCTCGGCGGCCGCCGAGGCGGACGAAACCCGACACAACACAACAATCAGGCGAAAGAAGCCGCAATCCCCCCCCATCAGCACAAGAACGCCACCCGTCTACCGCCGGACGAAACCAAGCGACAACCCCAAGTGCGGCAACCCACGGCCAGAGCGCGATTGCGCCCCAAAGCCATCAATCCCGATCCACCACCACCACCAACGGCACCCGCCGGGTCGGGTGTTCCAGCACCCGCACCGGCTGCCGGTAGACCTTCTCGATGATCGACTCGACCAGCACCTCGCGTGGCGTGCCGTCGGCGGCGATGCGCCCGTTTTCGAGCAGGACGATGCGGTCGGCGTGGGCGGCGGCGAGGTTCAGGTCGTGCAGCACGACGACCACGCAGGCACCGGCGTCGGCGCGGCGGCGCAGCAGGCGCAGCAGGCTTTCCTGATGGTGCAGGTCGAGGGCGGCGGTGGGTTCGTCGAGCAGGATCAGCGGGGTGTCCTGGACCAGTACGCGGGCGAAGGCGGCGCGCGCGGCTTCGCCGCCGGACAGGGTCTGGATGTCGCGCTCGGCCAGGGCCAGCACGTCGGCATCACGCATCGACGTTTCGACCATCTGCTCGTCGCGCAGCAGGTCGGGCGGATGGGCGAGACGGCCCATCGCCACCACTTCGCGCACGCTGAAGGCGAAGCGCACGGCGTGGTCCTGCGGCATCACTGCGCGCTGGCGCGCCAGCGCCTTCGCCTTCCACTGCGAGATCGGCCGGCCATCCAGCCGCACCGTGCCCTGCGAGGGCGCGATGTCGCCGGCGGCCAGCGCCAGAAGGGTGGACTTGCCGGCGCCATTGGGGCCGACCAGGGCGGTCAGCGTGGCCGGCGCGAGGCGCAACGACACCTGGTCGATGATGGCGCGACCGGCGACCCGGCGGACCACGCCGTCCAGTTCCAACCCGGCGTTCATCGCCCGCCTCCGGGCCGTTCGCGCAGCACCAGCCAGAGGAAGAACGGCGCGCCGAGCGCGGCGGAGAACAGGCCCAGCGGGATTTCCGATGGCGGGTCGAGACTGCGCGCGGCGGTGTCGGCGACGACGATCAGCAGCGCGCCGGTCACTGCCGACAGCGGCAGCAGCCAGCGATGCGCCGGCCCGGCCAGCAGGCGGACGAAATGCGGCACCACCAGGCCGACGAAGCCGACCGAGCCGGCGAAGGCCACCGCCGAGCCGACCAGCAGCGCGCTGAAGGCCACCAGCAGGATGCGGGTGCGCTTCACGTCGAGGCCGATGTGCTGCGCCTGGCGCTCGCCCAGCGCCAGCATGTCCAGCGGCGTCGCCAGGCCGAGCAGGGCCAGCGCGCCGAGCACGAACACCGGCAGCGCGGCATGCAGGTCGCCCCACTCGGCCGAGGCCAGCGAGCCCATCTGCCAGAACACCAGCGATTGCAGTTCGCTGTCGCTGGCGATGTAGGTGAAAAAGCCGATGGCGGCCGAGCAGCCGGCACCGACCGCGATGCCGACCAGCAGCAGCGTCGCCGTGCCCTGGCCACGACCGGGCCGGGCCAGCAGGTAGATCAGCGCGGTGGTGACCACGCCGCCGAGGAAGGCGGCCAGCGGAATGGTCCAGCCGCCCAGCGCGGTGGCACCGACGACGATTGCGGCCACTGCGCCCAGTGCCGCGCCCTGGGTCACGCCGACGATGCCCGGATCGGCCAGCGGATTGCCGAACAGGCCCTGCAGGGCGACCCCGGCCATCGCCAACGAAGCGCCGACCAGGGCACCGAGCAGGGCACGCGGCACGCGCAGGTTCCAGACCACGGAGATGTCGCGCTGGGTCAACTCGCCGGCCTCGGCCAGACCCAGTTGGTGGCCGATCACGTGCAGTACGGTGCCCGGCGCGACCTTCAGCGGACCGATGCCGAAGGACAGCACGATGGCGACCAGCAGCAGCGCGGCGGCGATGGCGAACAGCAGGCGGCCGTCCGGCCGGCGCACCAGTCCAGAGCGCCGCGCGGCACTCATTGCGCGGCCAGTTCCCCGGCCAGTTCGGCCAGCGCTCCGGCCAGTGCCAGCGCGCCGGCACCGGAGGCGACGCTGAGCGACTTCAACTGGATGTCCGGCATCACCCAGACCCGGTTGGCGAGGCCGGCCGGAGTCTGTGCCAGGGTCGGATAGGCCTTCCACAACCCGGCTTCGCCGCCGAACAGTTCGAGGTCGTTCTCGGTGACCAGGATGACATCCGGATTGGCGGCGAGGACGCCCTCGTTGCTGAGCCGGGAATAATTGGCGACGCGTGCCTCGTCGCCGATGTTGATGCCGCCGGCGAGGCGGATCAGTTCCGCCGCCGCGCTGTCGATGCCGCCGACCGTCGGCTGGCCGCCGGCACCGCTGGCGGAAACGTGGATCACCCGTGGCTTCAGCGCATGGCCGGCGGCGATCCGTGCCGCCTCGTCCAGTTGCGCCTGCACCTGCGACGCCAGTTGCTCGCCCTGCCCGGCCAGGCCGAACACGGCGGCGGTCTTGCGGATCTTGGCCGGTGCCGGTTGCAGGTCGTCGATCACCACGGCGGCGAGCCCGGCGTCGCGCAGGCGCGCGGCGAGGCCGCTGTCGGCGTGACGGCGCAGGCTGTTGCCGACGAACAGGGTAGCGTCCAGGCTCAGTACGCCCTCGATGCCGGTGTTGCGGTTGAACAGGAACTGCCGTGGCGCGGCGCGACCGGCGGCGGTGGCCGAGCGCAGCGGCGCGGCATAGACGTTCTGCGCCAGGCCCAGCGCCTCCATCACCGCGATCACGTCATCGCCACCGGCGATGGTGCGGCGGATGTCGGTGACGGTCTGCACGACGCCATCATCCGAGGGCGCGCTGACCGGCAGTTGCGGCGGCGTCGGCGGCGTCGCCGGCATCGGCGGCAACGGCGTGCCGGCCAGCCGTCGCCAGCCTTGCGGCAGTTCGGCGGCCGCTGCCGGCGCGGAATGGTCCGGGGTGCCGGGCGCAGCGTCCGGCGCTTGCGGCGGCGAGGCCGGGGCGCAGGCGGCCAGGCAGAGCAGCCAGGGCAACAGGCGGAGAGGAGCGAACGAAGACGCGACAGACATGACGAACTTTTCCGGGAAAATCCACGCGGAACCGGCTGCCGGCGACAGCCGTCCGCGCCATGAACGACGACACCGGGCGCTGGCAACGCCCGGCGTTACGGAGCGGATTCCAACGGCTGGCGGAATGCTTACCGATACACCTTCGGCAAGCGTCCGCGCGCCGTCTCGAACGCGCCGTCTCGAATCAGCGATCCTTCAGCGTGTAGCGGGTCAGGTGGTCGCCGCGCGGGTCTTCCGCGCCACGCGCCTTGTTGACCAGGAACACATGGCCGCGACCGTCATCGTGCAGATGGTTGGGCAGGCTGCCGCCATCCAGATTGGCGACGATGCTCCCGTCCTTGTCGACCACGGTCACCGTGCCGGCACCGCGGTTGCTGACGAAGGCGAGCTTGGCCTTCGGGTCGTAGACGACATTCAGCGCGCCGGCACCGACGTAGACATCGTGCAGCGTCTGGCCGCTGTCGGCATCGATGATCAACAGGTTGTCGCTGCCCTGGGCGGCGACCAGGATGCGGTTGGCGTGCTTGTCGTAGGCGATGCCGGAGGCGTTGGCGGCGTTGGACAGCGGCAGCACCTTTTCCACCTTGCCGCTGGCCCCGTCGATCACCGCGACCTCGGCGGTGGAGAAGCTGACCGTGTAGACGCGGCCGCTGTCCTCGTCCAGCGCCAGGCTGAACGGGCTGAACTTGTCGCGCCGCGACAGCGAGGCGATCTCGATGCCCGGCAAGGGCCCCAGCGTCCTGGCGTCGAACACCGCCAGCTTCGATTCGCCGACCGGCGAGGCGTAGACGCGCGAGCGTTTGCCGTCGACGATCACGTCGCGCCCGTGCGGCAACGCGCCGGGCGCGAACTGCTTGACCAGGGCCAGGTCGCCGGTGCGGTACACCGCGAGGGTGTTCTCCACCGTGTTGGTGACCCAGACATGGCCGTTGACATCATCGACGCCGACGCCATAAACGGCGTAGACGTGGCCATCGTCGCGACCCGGCACGGCGGCCGGCGTCACCCTCGCCTGCACCTCCAGACTGTCGGCATCGACCTTGAGCAGTTCGGAATGGGTCACCGGCACGTGGTGGCCGCCGGAAGCCGTCACGTACAGCGCATTCTCCTTGCCACTGTAGGCGGACTGGTACAGGCCGCGGCTGATCGGCTTGCCGACGATGTCGAATTTCTCCGCGCCGGACTGCGGCACTTCCTTCGACACCTTCAGCGTGATCACCGAAGCGGCGTCCGGTTCGCTGGCGCGCAGGATGATCGGATGGCGGGCGGCGACGGCATCGGCAGGCACGTTGAACTTGCCGCTGAGCCGGCCTTCGGCGTCGGCCACGTAGGGCTCGACGTTGAGCGCGGTGCTGCCGCGATACAGGGTCACCTTCTGGCCGGGCTTGAAGCCCATGCCACGGAACTCGACCTCGCTGCCCGGCAGCACATTGGGCGTCATCGGCCGGATCATGCCCTTGAAATCGCTGTCCGGCTGGCTGAATACCGACACCTCGGCGTGCGCGCCGAAGGCGGCCAGTGCCAGCGCCAGCGTGCCCAGGCGCAGGCGCGACAGCGGGAAGCGGAAAGCCTTGCTTTGCATGGTGAACCTCGTGATGCGGGTGGAAAATGACGGCTCGGGAGCGCGATGAGGCGGACCGATACCGGCGAAAAAAATCATGGCGAGGCGTCGCCCGCCGCAGCGGGACGCGGCGTGGCGCTGCGGTCGGCGACCCCGGCCACGGCGTGCAGGGCGGCCATCAGCGAGGCGCGGAACATCGGGCCGTGACCGAGGCCGCCGAACTCGCGATAGCCGGCCTCGATGCCGGGCAGTTTCGCCAGCCGCTGCGCCAAGCGCATCGCCGCATCCGGCGGCACGCTCTGCAAACGCGCCAGGTGCGCCACTACGCGCGGATCGGCGAGATCCCGCCGGCCGCGATCACCGGCGCGCTCGGCAGCGCCGAGATGGATCAGCACGCGCGCCGGGCGGCCGGCGTTGTGGCTGGCGAAGCGCTCGGCCTGGGCGACCATGTAGCCGTCCTGCCACCACATCGACGGACTGCCGGCGACATAGGTGTGGAACGCGCCGGGCCGGGTGAACAGGCCGTGCAGGGCAAACAGGCCGCCGAGCGAATGGCCCCACAGCGTCTGCCGCGCCGGATCGGTGCGGACCCGTCGCGCAATCTGCATGCGGATGTCGCGCTCGATCAGTTCGAGGAAGGCGTCGGCACCGCCGGTCAACGGATGCGCCGCCTCGGCGCGCTGTGCCTGCGGCGTCAGTTGCGGCGTGTAGTCGCGGCTGCGCTGCGCGGAGTCGATGCGCAGCGCGTTGTCGTAGCCGACGAACACCAGCACCTGCGGCAGCGGGCGGGCGGCGAGGTCGGCCAAGAGGGCGTCGTCGAATTCGATCAGGGCGGCATTGCCGTCGAGCATCCAGAACGCCGGCCAGCCGTTCGCCGGGGGTTCGCTGCGCGGGATGCCGAGGTGGATGCGCCAGGTCCGCGTGCCATCGGCGCTGGAAACCCTGAAACGCTCGAAACGGTAGTGCGCCGAGTCGCGCTCGGCGACCGTCTCGCCAATGGTCTGGAGCGGATTGCGTTGCTGCGCCATCGCGGACGTCATGATCGAGAGCACCGGCAGGAGCACCGGCAGAAGCGCCAGCAGGAACATCAGTGTCGCCCGCCGACCGGGCCGCAGCGAGCGGCCGGCGACGGCGGACGGCGGAGAAGTCGGAAAGGCGCTGCGCATGGCGTGCAAGGACCGGGCGAAAGACGGCCGGCTGGCGGCCACGGAGGACGCATTGTAATTGTCAATGACAATCATTCTCAACCTGAAACGGGGCCGGGTCGACAAAGATGCAAACGAGAAGTGTTATTATCTCCGGCTGCCAATCTCCCGACGCATGCTGCGCCGGAGCGCGGCCGTCGAGCGCTCGCCGGCGTCGCCGCGCAGCCCCCTCCCTTCCGCCACATCGAGCTTCATGACGCCTTCTTCCCCCGCCGGTCTGCGCCTGTTCCCGCTGGTTTTCGCCGCCCTGTCCGGAACGATGGCGATGATGGCCTTCGTCGCCGTGATCGGCCCGATCGTGCGCCTGCTCGGCCTGCTGGAGTGGCACGCCGGACTGTCGGTGACCGCCGCCGGCTTCCTGTGGATGCTGCTGGCGCGTCGCTGGGGCGTGCTCAGCGACCGCATCGGCCGGCGTCGGGTGATGATGATCGGCCTGTCCGCCTACGCCGTGGTCTACATCGCCATGTCGGTGTTCATCGACCTCGCCCTCGACGCGCCGCCGGCGGTCTGGCTGTCGGTGCTGGCGCTGGTCGGCGCGCGCGCCCTGATCGGTGCCTTCTACGCCGCCATCCCACCCACCGCCGCCGCCATCATCGCCGACCACACCACGCCGCAGACGCGCACCAGTACCTTGGCCAAGCTCGGCTCGGCCAATGCCATCGGCATGGTGATCGGCCCGGCCGCCGCCGGCATGCTGGCGGTGCACGGGCTGGAGTGGCCGCTTTACAGCGCCGCCGCACTGCCACTGCTGTCGCTACTGGTGATCGTCTTCATGCTGCCGGCGGACGCCCCCAAGGCGGCCGACCAGCGCCCGCAACGCGCCACCGTGACGGCGCTGGATGCGCGCCTGCGGCTGCCGGTGCTGGCCGCCTTCGCGGCGATGGTGTCGGTGTCCATCGCCCAGGTCGTGGTCGGCTTCTTCGCCATTGATCGGCTCGGACTGGACATGGAAAGCGGTGCCCGCGCCGCCGGGCTGGCGCTGACCGCCGTCGGCTGTGCGCTGATCGTTGCGCAGATGCTGGTGATGCGGCTCAAACAGGTGACCCCGCTGGCCTGGATCCGGGTCGGTGCCGGCATCGCCGCAGTCGGCTTCGCCAGCGTCGCCCTGTGCCATGCGCAGGCACCGCTGCTGGCCGCCTATGCGCTCGGCGCGTTCGGCATGGGCTTCCTGTTCCCGGCTTTCCAGGCCAAGGCCGCCAATGCCGTGCAGCCGCACGAACAAGGTGCCGCGGCCGGCTCGGTCGCCTCGGCGCAGGGGCTGGGCATGGTGGTCGGACCGCTGATCGGCACCAGCCTGTATGCGCTGTCGCCGGCCGCGCCCTATCTGCTGGTCGGCGGCGTGCTGGCGGCGCTGGCCGTCGCCGCCTTCCTGACCGTCACCCCGAGCGCCGTCGCCAGCGCCGACGCCGCGCCCTCTCCGCGAGCAGCCTCCTGATGATCGCCCTGCAACAGACCTGGCCGGAAGACTTCGCCCGCCGCTATCGCCAGGCCGGCTACTGGCGCGGCGAGACCTTTCCCGGCTTCCTGCGCCAGCGCGCCGCCGAGTTTGCCGGGCGCATCGCCGTGGTCGGCGGGACGCAGCGCTGGACCTATGCCGAACTGTGGCGACGCGCCGAGATCGCCGCCGCCGGCTTCCTCGCCGCCGGGCTGAAACCGGGCGACCGCGTGATCGTGCAACTGGGCAACATCCCGGAGTTCATGTCGGCGGTCTGCGGCCTGTTCCGCGCCGGGCTGATCCCGGTCTACGCCCTGCCGGCGCACCGGCTGACCGAGATCGCCCATTTCGCCCGCAAGGCCGAGGCCTCCGGCTATCTGATCGCTGCCCGCCACGACGGTTTCGACTACCGCGAACTGGCCCGCGCGGCGCAGGCCGAGGTAGCCGCGCTGCGGCATGTGTTCGTGGTCGGCGAGGCGGCGGAGTTCATCGCCTTCGACGACTTCCAGGCCGACCCGGCACGGCTGCCGGGCAGCGATCCCGAGCCGTCTGCGGTCGCCTTCCTGCAAATTTCCGGCGGCAGCACCGGGCTGTCCAAGCTGATTCCGCGCAGCCACGACGACTACATCTATTCGTTCCGCGCCAGCAACGAAATCTGCGGCGTCGACGGCGACACCGTCTACATGGCCGCGCTGCCGGTAGCGCACAACTTCCCGATGAGTTCGCCCGGCGTGTTCGGTGCACTGTACGCCGGTGCCCGCGTGGTGCTGTCGCCGGCACCGGGGCCGGACGCCGCCTTTCCGCTGATCGAGCGCGAACGGGTCAGCATGCTCGGTCTGGTGCCGCCGCTGGCCCTGCTCTGGGCGCAGGCGGCACAGACCACCGCACACGATCTGTCCAGCCTCGACACACTCCAGGTCGGCGGTGCCAAGCTGATCCCCGAGGCGGCGCGGCGCGTCATCGCCGGCCTTGGCTGCCGTCTGCAACAGGTGTTCGGCATGGCCGAGGGGCTGGTCAACTACACCCGCCTGGACGACCCGGAAGACATCATCATCCACACCCAGGGCCGGCCGATCAGCGCCGACGACGAGGTTCTGGTGGTCGACGATCACGACCAGCCGGTCGCCGATGGCGAAACCGGCCACCTGCTGACCCGCGGCCCCTACACCATCCGCGCCTACCACAACGACGAGGTCGCCAACGCCCGCGCCTTCACCAGCGACGGCTACTACCGCACCGGCGACCGCGTGCTGCGCACGGCGCAGGGCTATCTGGTGGTGCAGGGCCGCGCCACCGACCACATCAACCGCGCCGGCGAGAAAATCTCCGCCGAAGAAATCGAGGACCACCTGATCGCGCATCCGGCGGTGTTCGATGTCGCCGTGGTGTCGATCCCGGACGACTACCTCGGCGAGCGCAGTTGCGCCTTCGTCATCGCCCGTGATGCCGCCCTGCGCGGCGTCGAGCTGAAGGCCTGGATGCGCACCCGTGCCGTGGCGGCGTTCAAGATTCCCGACCAGATCGTCTTCGTCGATGCCTTCGACACCACCGCCGTCGGCAAGATCAGCCGGCGCGAACTGCGCGCCCGCCTGCGCGAGAACTTCCTCCGGGCACAATCCGCGCGCCCCGATTCCCGGAGCCAGCCATGACCGACCAGCCCGCCCTGAGCCTCGAACGCATGCGCGCCGACATCGCCGCGATGATCGGCGAGTCGCCGCAGGATGTCGGCGACGACGACAACCTGATGGACCTCGGCCTGGATTCGATGCGCGTGCTCGGCCTGGTGATGAAGTGGAAAGATGCCGGCGCGGCGCTGGAGTTCGCCGACCTCGCCGAACACGTCACTCTGGCCGGCTGGTGGCGGGTGGCGCAGCGCGCCGGCGCGCTGGCCGGTCATGGCTGACGGCAACCGTGACGTGCCTGCGGTACGTCCGCTCGGCGAAGCCCAGTTCGGCCTCTGGTACGCGCAGCGGCTGGAGCCGGACAACCCGGCCTTCAACACCGCCCACGCGCTGTGGATCGACGGCCCGCTCGACCGCGCCGCCTTCCGCACCGCCGCCGACCGCCTGGCGACGGAAAGCGAGGCGCTGGCGCTGGCGATGCGCCTCGACGCGGAGGGGCCGCGACAGTGGATCGACCCGGCGCGACGACCGCTGCTGGAGCAGGTCGATGCCAGCGCCGGCCGCACGCCGGAGCAGGCCGAAGCCTTCGCCCGCGCGGCGATGCAACAGGACATGCTGCGCCCGGTCGACCCGGTCCGCGACCGGCTCGCCGCGCAGACGCTGTTCCGTCTCGGCGATCAGCGCCACGTCTGGTACCTGCGCGTGCACCACCTCGCCACCGACGGCTACGGCATGGAACTGCTGGCGGCGCGGCTGACCGAGCTGTACGCCGCGCAGCGCCAGGGCCGCGAGGCCGCGCCCGGCTTCGCCCCGCTGCGCGGCGTGCTCGACGAGGACGCCGCCTACCGCGCCAGCGCACGACGCGAAGACGATGCCCGTTATTGGCGCGATTACCTCGCCGGGATGCCGGAAGCCGCCGGCCTCGCCCCCGGCCGCGCCGTCGCCGCGCATGCCTGCCTGCGCCACACGCTGGCGCTGCCGGACCCGCTGCGCCAGCGCCTGTTGCAACGCGCCGGCAGCGGCCCGGCCACCTGGGCCGACTGGCTGAGCGCGCTGACCGCGCTGTATTGCCAGCGGATGAGCGGCGGCGAGGAGTTCATCGTCGGCGCGCCGTTCATGGGCCGGCTCGGCAGCGCTGCGGCCAGGGTTCCGGCGATGGTGATGAACGTGCTGCCGCTGCGCGTCGCCGCCTCGGCCGACGCCCCGCTGGACGAGTTCGTCAACCAGGTCGCCCGCGAGCTGACCCGCGCCCGCCGCCACGGCCGTTATCGCAGCGAGCAACTGCGCCGCGACCTCGGCCTGCTCGGCGGCCAGCGTCGCCTGCACGGCCCGCTGGTCAACGTGCAGCCGTACTACCGGCCGCTGACGCTGGACGGCGTGCAGACGCGGCTGGAGATTCTCGGCACCGGTCCGGTCGACGATCTGGCCCTGGGTTTTCGCGGCGACGGCGTGGGCCGGCTCGACCTGGAGATCGAGGCCAACCCGACGCTGTACGCGCCGGAAGCGGTCAGCGCCCATGCCGAGCGCCTCGCCGCCTTCCTCGCCGCCGCGCTCGACGCCGAACGCATCGACGACATCCCGCTGGCCACCGCCGCAGAGGCGCAGCGCCATCTGTTCGACCTCAACGCCACCGCCCACCCCGTTGCCGATGTCACCCTGAGCGCCCTGCTGGAAGCGGCGCTGGCACGCGATCCGCAGGCCGAGGCGCTGGTGTTCGGCGAGACATCGCTGAGCTACGCCGAACTGGAGCGACGCAGCCGGGCGCTGGCGGCAACGCTGCAGGCGCGCGGCATCGGCCCGGAAGCCATCGTCGCCGTCGCCCTGCCGCGCTCGCTGGAACTGGTGATCGCGCTGATCGCCATCCTTCGCGCCGGCGCGGCCTACCTGCCGCTGGACCTCGACCATCCGCCGCAGCGCTTGGCGCGCATCCTCGATTCCGCCGATCCGGCCTGCATCCTGATCCAGCGCGCGCAGCGCGACCTGTTGCCGGGAAACCGCGACCTGCTGGCCTGCGAGGACTGGCCGGCGGACAGCGACGCCGCGCTGTGCAACCCGCCGCAGCCGCATCATGCCGCCTACGTCATCTACACCTCCGGCTCCACCGGCGAGCCCAAGGGCGTGCTGGTCGAACACCGCGCCATCGTCAACCGGCTGCAATGGATGCGCAGCCACTACGGCTTCGACGCCGGCGACCGCATCCTGCAGAAGACGCCGATGAGCTTCGACGTCTCGGTGTGGGAGTTCTTCCTCGCCTTCCTCGCCGGCGGCACGCTGGTCGTCGCGCCGCCGCAGGCCCATCGCGATCCGCAGGCGATCGCCGCGCTGATCCGCCGCCAGCGCATCAGCACCGTGCATTTCGTGCCCTCGATGCTGGCCGCCTTCCTCGCCGACCCGGGCAGCGCCGGGCTGACGCTGCGCCGCGTGTTCTGCAGCGGCGAGGAGCTGACCGCCGACCTGCGCGACCGCTTCCACGCCACCGTGCAGGCGGAACTGCACAACCTGTACGGCCCCACCGAAGCCGCCGTCGATGTCAGCTACTGGCCGGCCTCGGCCGACGACGACTCGCAGCCGGTGCCGATCGGCCATCCGGTCTGGAACACCCGCCTGTACGTGCTCGATGCGCGGATGCGCGCCCTGCCGCCGGGCGTCGTCGGCGATCTCTACCTCGGCGGCGTGCAACTCGCCCGCGGCTATCTCGGCCAGCCGGCGCTGACCGCCGAACGCTTCATCGACGATCCCTTCCTGCCCGGCCAGCGGCTGTACCGCACCGGCGACCTGGCGCGCTGGCGCGAGGATGGCGTGGTGGTGTTCCTCGGTCGCAGCGATCATCAGGTGAAGCTGCGCGGCCTGCGCATCGAGCTGGGCGAGATCGAGGCCGCCATCGTCGCCAGCGGCCGGGTGCGGCACTGCGGCGTGATCGTCCGCGAGGACCGTCGCGGCGAACGTCGCCTGGTCGCCTACCTGCAATGGCAGGGCGGCATGGGCGACCTGCAGGCCCTGCGCGCCGAAGTCGCCGCCCGCGTGCCGGACTACATGGTCCCGGCCGCCTTCGTCGCCCTCGACCACTGGCCGCTGACCGGCAACGGCAAACTCGACCGCAAGGCGCTGCCGGCCCCGCAGTTCGTCGCCGCTGCCGCCGTCCCCCTGCGCGGCGAACGCGAGCACGGCATCGCCGAACTGTTCGCCGAGCTGCTCGATGTAGAGGGCGAGATCGGTGCCGATGCCGATTTCTTCAGCCTCGGCGGCGACTCCCTGCTGGCGGTCGAACTGCTGCTGCGCATCCAGCAGCGCTGGCAGCGCAATCCCGGCCTTGGCGCGCTGTTCGCCCATCCCAGCGTCGCCGCGCTGGCACGTCTGATCGACGCGGAACAGGCCGCCGACGACGGCCTCGCCCCGCTGCTGCGCCTGCACGATGGCGATCCGGCGCTGGATCCGCTGTTCGTCATCCATCCGGCCGGCGGCATCGCCTGGTGCTATCGCACGCTGGCACGCAGTCTCAGCCCGGCGCGCAGCGTGTACGGCCTGCAGGCCGCCGCGCTGGAACCGGCACAGCCGCTGCCGCGCGGCATCGACGCGCTGGCCGCCGAGTACGCGCGGCGCATCGTCGAAGTGCGGCCGGACGGCGTCCTGCACCTGGCCGGCTGGTCGGTCGGCGGCATCCTGGCCCAGGCCATCGCCGTGCAATTGCAGGCGCAGGGCCGGCGGGTCGGCCTGGTTGCCCTGCTCGACGCCTACCCCAGCGAGTGCTGGCGCGACGAGTCCGAGCCGACCCCGGCGCAGGCGCTGCGCGCCCTGCTGGCGGTGGCCGGCCACGATCCCGAACAGCTCCCGGAACTGGACAGCCGCGAAGCCATCATCGACTTCCTGCGGCGCAGCGACAGCGCGCTGGGCAACCTGCCGCCGGCGGTGCTGGAGGGCGTGATCCGCGTGGTGACGCAGACCAACCGGCTGATCCGCCAACATCGTCACCAGCGCTATGCCGGCGACCTGCTGCACATCCGCGCCGGCCTCGACCACACCGACAAACCACGTCTTCAGGCCGGCATGTGGCAGGCCCATGCCACCGGCGTGGAGCAGGAAAGCGTGCCCTGCCTGCACGGCCAGATGACCGGGCGCGACGCCGTCGCCCGGATCGCCCCGATGCTCGACCAGCGGCTGCGCCGGCACGACGACCTGGCGCGGAAAAACTGAGCGGGCAGCGCTCCGCACGCCTCGCGCCTTCAGGCCGCAGCCGCCAATCGGCGGCGAAAACGCTCTAGACTTTTGCGCCGCCCGCCGTGGAGCGCATGCGCTCCGCGCGGGCCCGACGAGGAAGCCATCGCGTGAACGAACATCGCTATGACGTGATCGTGGTCGGCGGCGGACACGCCGGTGCCGAGGCCGCGCTGGCCGCAGCGCGCAGCGGCGCGCGCACGCTTTTGCTCAGCCACAGCATCGAGACGCTCGGCGCGATGAGCTGCAACCCGGCCATCGGCGGCATCGGCAAGGGCCATCTGGTGCGCGAGGTCGATGCGCTGGGCGGGCTGATGGGGCGGGCGGCGGATCGCGCCGGCATCCAGTGGCGGCGGCTCAATGCCAGCAAGGGCCCGGCGGTGCGCGCCACGCGCTGCCAGGCGGATCGCGACCTGTACCGCAGCTTCGTGCGCCGCGCACTGCTTGGCGAGCCTGGCCTGTCGGTGTTCCAGTCCGCCGTCGAGGACATCCTGATCGAGGGCGAGCGCGTGATCGGCGTCTCGACCCAGCTCGGCCTGCGTTTCGATGCGCCCTGCGTGGTGCTGACCGCCGGCACCTTCCTCGCCGGCCGCGTCCACGTCGGCCCGGCGCAGTATTCCGCCGGCCGTGCCGGCGAGCCGCCGGCGACCACGCTGGCGCAGCGCCTGCGCGAGGGTCCGTTCGCCGTCGGCCGGCTGAAGACCGGCACGCCGCCACGCCTCGACGGCGGCAGCCTGGACTATTCCGTCATGCAGCCGCAGGCCGGCGACGAGCCGCGCCCGCTGTTCTCCTTCCTCGGCAGCCGCGACGACCATCCGCGCCAGGTGCAATGCTGGATCACCCACACCAGCGCGGCGACCCACGACATCATCCGCGCCGCGCTGCACCGCTCGCCGCTGTACAGCGGGCAGATCGAGGGCGTCGGCCCGCGCTATTGCCCGTCCATCGAGGACAAGGTGGTGCGCTTCGCCGAGCGCGACACGCACCAGATCTTCGTCGAGCCGGAAGGCCTGGACACGGTGGAAATCTACCCCAACGGCATTTCCACCTCGCTGCCGTTCGACGTACAGGCGGCGCTGGTGCGCTCCATCCGCGGCTTCGAGAACGCCCGCATCACCCGGCCCGGCTACGCCATCGAGTACGACTATTTCGACCCGCGCGGGCTGAAGCGTTCGCTGGAAACCAAGGCGGTCGGCGGCCTGTACTTCGCCGGCCAGATCAACGGCACCACCGGCTACGAGGAGGCCGCCGCGCAGGGCCTGATCGCCGGCCTCAACGCCTCACGCCAGGCGCGCGGGCTGGCCCCGTGGACGCCGGGCCGCGAGGAGGCCTACATCGGCGTGCTGATCGACGACCTGATCGTCAACGGCGTCAGCGAGCCGTACCGGATGTTCACCTCGCGCGCCGAATACCGGCTGCAACTGCGCGAGGACAACGCCGACCTGCGGCTGACGGCCAAGGGTCGCGAACTGGGCCTCGTCGACGAGCACCGCTGGACGGTGTTCGCGCGCCGCTGCGAGGGCATCGAGCGCGAACGCGAGCGCCTGCGCGCGCTGCGCCTGATCCCCGGCCAGGCACTGGCGCAGGCGGCGCAGGCGGTGCTGGACACGCCGATCTCGCGCGACGCCACCGCTCTGGACCTGCTCAAGCGCCCCGGCATCGGCCATGCCGAGCTCGCCGCCGTGCCCGGCATCGGCCCCGGCGAGGCGTCCGCCGATGTCGCCGAGCAGGTCGAGATCGGCGTCAAGTACGCCGGCTATCTGGAGCGCCAGGGCGAGGACATCGCGCGCCAGCGTCGCCACGAAGCCGCCCGCATTCCCGACGACATCGACTACGCCGGCATCGCCGGGCTGTCCACCGAGGCGCGGCAGAAGCTGGCCAGCGTGCGCCCGCAGACCATCGGCCAGGCACAGCGCATCGCCGGCATCACCCCGGCCGCCATCTCCCTGCTGCTGGTGCATCTGAAGCGCGCGGGCGGTTCGCGCGCCGCCTGAGCCGGTCGATGCGGCGCTTCCGCCTGCGCTGCGGCCTGCTCGCGCTCCTCGTCATCGCGCCGTGTGCGCTGCCGGCGATGGCCGAGGTCGTGCTCAGCGAGGAACTGCGGCATTACACGCTGGACGCGGTGACGGCGGCGGAACTGGCCGAACAACTGATCGAGCGCCGTCGTCTCACCGACGGCGCGCGCGCCCACGGCCTGACCGAGGCCCACATCGAAACGCGGTACCAGCTCCATCCCGACGCCAGCGGCCAGTGCCGGCCGGACACACTGCGGGTGCAGGTCCACATAGTGCAGACGCTGCCGCAGTGGGTACCGCAGCAGACGCCGCCGGAGGCGCTGCGGGCGCAGATGCAGCGCATGCTGGCGGCGCTGGCGGTGCACGAGGACGGCCATCGCCGGCACGTGCTGGATGCGGCCTCCGCCATCGAACGCAAGCTCGCCGCCCTGCCCGCCGCGATCAACTGCGAGCGCGCCCGCCGCGCCGCCGAGGGCGTGGTGTCGCGCGAGCTGACCCGCCTGCAGGCGCGGGAGACCAATTACGACCTCGCCACCGACCACGGCCGTACCCAGGGCGCGGTGCTGTGGGTGGAAGAAGCCGCGCCGCGCCCGCGTGGCCGCCCGTCGCGGCGCACCGACGCCAACCGTCCGCTGCGCTGAACGGCCGAACGGCCCGGTGCATGGCTGGCGCGCGCGCCGGGCCTTACAATCGCGTCCCGCGCGCCGGCCCCTGGCGCCCCTGCCTGCGAGTACCCCGTGAGCACCGTTGCCGGTTCCGATCCGACCTCCGCGTCGGCGATTCGATTCGACGCCCTCGACCCGCTCTGGCTGCGCGACGAGCGCGAGCACGTGAGCGCCCTGCTGGCCGAACTGGGCGATGACCCCTACGACCACGACGCCACCCAGCAGATGGCGGCGGAACTGGTGCGTCGGGTGCGCGCCAAGGCCGAGGACCAGGGTGCCATCGAGGCCTTCATGCACCAGTACGACCTGTCCTCCGAGGAAGGCGTGCTGCTGATGTGCGTGGCCGAGGCGCTGCTGCGCATCCCCGATCAGGAAACCGCCGACCGGCTGATCCGCGACAAGCTCGGCGAGGCCGACTGGAAGCGGCACATGGGCCAGTCCGACTCGGTGCTGGTCAACGCCTCCACCTGGGGCCTGATGCTGACCGGCAAGATGGTGGCGCTGAGCGAGGAAACCCGGCGCAGCGTCACTGGTGCGCTGCGCCGTCTGGTCGGCCGCGCCGGCGAGCCGGTGATCCGCCTCGCGGTGCGTCAGGCGATGCGCATCATGGGCCACCAGTTCGTCATGGGGCGGACCATCGAGGAAGCGCTCAAGCGCGGCCGCCGCGAGTCCGAATACCGCTACAGCTTCGACATGCTCGGCGAGGCGGCGCTGACCGCCGCCGACGCTGACCGCTATCTGGAGGCCTATCGCAAGGCGATCCTCGCCATCGGTGCCGGCGGGCCGTATGCCAACGTGTTCGCCGCGCCCAGCATCTCGGTCAAGCTGTCCGCCCTGCATCCGCGCTACGAAGTCGCCAAGCGGGGCCGGGTGCTGGACGAACTGGTCCCCCGCGTGCTGCAACTGGCGCAACTGGCCAAGGCGCAGGGCATCGGCTTCACCATCGACGCCGAGGAAGCGGATCGGCTGGTACTGAGCCTGGAAGTGATCGCGGCGGTCTACGCCGATCCCTCGCTGGCCGGCTGGGAAGGCCTGGGGCTGGCCGTGCAGGCCTACCAGAAGCGCGCCCCGCAGGCGCTGGCGCTGCTCGCCGACCTGGCCCGCCAGCATGGCCGGCGGATGCCTGTGCGGCTGGTCAAGGGGGCCTACTGGGACGCCGAGATCAAGCGCGCCCAGGTCGATGGCCTGGCGGGCTTCCCGGTGTTCACACGCAAGCCGAGCACCGATGTCAGCTATCTTGTCTGCGCGCGGCGCATGCTGGCCGCCACCGATGCCTTCTATCCGATGTTCGCCACCCACAACGCGCACACCATCGCCGCCGTGCGCCGGCTGGCCTTGCAGTGCCTGCCGCAGGGCGCGAGTGTCGGTGCCCATCCGTTCGAGTTCCAGCGCCTGCACGGCATGGGCAAGGACCTCTACGACGAACTGACGCCGGGCATCCCCTGCCGCGTCTACGCGCCGGTCGGCAGCCACGAGGATCTGTTGCCCTACCTGGTCCGTCGCCTGCTGGAGAACGGTGCCAACACCAGCTTCGTCAACAAGATCACCGACCCGGACACGCCGCCGGAAACGCTGGTCGCCGATCCGCTGCGCGCGGTGGCCGCTTTCGACGCCGTCGCCCATCCCAGAATCCCGCTGCCGGTCAACCTTTACGCCGACAGCGAAGCAAGGAAGAACTCCATGGGCGTCAACCTCGCCAACGACACCGATTTCCGCGCCCTGTCCGAGCGCATCGCCAAGGCCGCCGCACAGACGCCGGAGGCGACGCCGCTGGTGCCCGGTGCCTACGTGCAGGGCAGCGCCATCGAAGTCACCTCGCCGGCTGATCGCCGCCGCCGCGTCGGCCAGTGGCACAGCGCCGACGCCGCCTGCGTCGAGCGCGCGCTGGCCAATGGCGTCGCCGCGCAACCGGAGTGGGACCGGCTGCCGGCCGCCTCGCGCGCCGCCATCCTCGAACACGCCGCCGACCTGCTCGAAGCACGTCTGCCGGAGTTCATCTCGCTGTGTACCCGCGAGGCCGGCAAGACCCTGGCTGACGGCGTCGCCGAAGTGCGCGAGGCCGTCGATTTCCTGCGCTACTACGCCGGCCAGGCGCGGCATCTGTTCGGCGCAGCGCAGCGCCTGCCCGGCCCGACCGGCGAGTCCAACGAACTGCTGCTGGCCGGACGAGGCCTGTTCGTCTGCATCAGCCCGTGGAACTTCCCGCTGGCGATCTTCATCGGCCAGGTCGCCGCCGCCCTGGTGGCCGGCAACAGCGTGATCGCCAAGCCGGCCGAGCAGACCACCCTGGTCGGCTTCGCGGCGGTCAAACTGCTGCACGAGGCCGGCGTGCCGGAAGCGGTGCTGCAATACCTGCCCGGCGACGGTGCCACGGTCGGCGCGGCACTGACCCGCGATCCGCGCGTCGCCGGCGTCGCCTTCACCGGCTCCACCGAGACCGCCCGCGCCATCAACCGTGCGCTGGCCGCGCGCGATGCTGCCATCGGCGTGCTGATCGCCGAGACCGGCGGCCAGAACGCACTGATCGCCGACTCCTCCGCGCTGCCCGAGCAACTGGTCAAGGACGTCATTTCCTCGGCCTTCGGCTCGGCCGGCCAGCGCTGCTCGGCGGCCCGCGTGCTGTTCGTGCAGCAGGACATCGCCGACAAGGTGATCGCCATGCTGGCCGGCGCGATGGACGAACTGCAGGTCGGCGATCCGGCCCTGCTGTCCACCGACGTCGGCCCGGTGATCGACGCCGACGCACTGCAAACGCTGCAGGCGCACGCCGCGCGCATGGACGGCGAAGCGCGCCTGATCAAGCAGGTGGCGCTGGACGACGCCTGCGCGCAGGGCAGCTTTTTCGCCCCGCGCGCCTACGAGATCGACAGCCTGTCGCGCCTGCAACGCGAGGTGTTCGGCCCGGTACTGCACGTGATCCGCTTCGACGGCGGGGCCATCGACGCCGTGGTCGACGAGATCAACGCCACCGGCTACGGCCTGACCCTGGGCATCCATTCGCGCATCGACGACACCGTCGAGCGCATCGCCCGGCGCGCCCGGGTCGGCAACTGCTACGTCAACCGCAACCAGATCGGTGCCGTGGTCGGCGTGCAGCCGTTCGGCGGTGAGGGCCTGTCCGGCACCGGCCCCAAGGCCGGCGGCCCGCACTACCTGCTGCGCTTCGTCACCGAGCGCACGCTGACCATCAACACCACGGCGGCCGGCGGCAACGCCTCGCTGCTGACCCTGGAAGACTGAGCCGCAGCGCGCCGCAGAGGACGGCGCGGGCGTCGAGGGAGTATCCTTGGACGGTTTCCAGTGTTCGGAGCGGTGCGCGTGAAGCGTCTGTCGGGATTGCTGTTTCTGGCCCTGTTGCTGGCCGCCTGCGCCAGCGGCCCGGATACCCGCAAGCGCGACGAGGCGCTGTACCTGTACGCCAGCGCGATCCGCTGGAGCGACATCGACGCCGCGCTCGCCTTCATCGATCCGGAACTGCTGCGCACGCAGCCGCTGAGCTCGGTCGAGCGCGCCCGCTACGATCAGGTGCAGGTGGCCGGCTACCAGGTCAAGAACATCCTCGCCAGCGACGAGGACGAGCTGGTCCAGGTGGTGGAAATCCGCCTCGTCAACCGCCACACCCAGGTCGAGAGGATCATCATGGACCGCCAGCGCTGGCGGTGGGACGAGACGGCCAAGACCTGGTGGCTGATGTCGGGGCTGCCGAACATCGAAAGCCGCTGATCCATGGCCTTCGCTCCACCCGGATTGGCCCGCGTCGCCCGCGGCATCGACTGGAACCTCTACGTTCCCAAGCTGTACACCACGCTCAGCCGCGGCTACTCGTGGCAGTCGCTGCGCGCCGACACGATGGCCGGGCTCACCGTCGCCGTGGTCGCCCTGCCGCTGGCGATGGCGCTGGCGATCGCCTCCGGCACCACGCCGGAAAAGGGCCTGCATACCGCCATCGTCGCCGGCTTCCTGATTTCCGCCCTGGGCGGCTCGCGGGTGCAGATCGGCGGCCCGACCGCCGCCTTCATCCCGGTGGTGTTCAACGTCATCGAGAAGTTCGGCTATGAGGGGCTGATCCTGTGCACCCTGCTGGCCGGGCTGATCCTGATCGTCGCCGGCCTGCTGCGCGTCGGCACGCTGATGAAATACATGCCGCAGCCGGTCATCACCGGCTTCACCGCCGGCATCGCCGTCACCATCTTCATCAGCCAGATCAAGGACATCCTCGGCCTCGACATCGACCGATTGCCGGGCGAGTTCAGCGAACGCTTCCGCGCCTACGCCGAGCACATCGACACCTTCAACCCGGCCGCGCTGGTGCTGGCGCTGGCCTGCGTCGGACTGATCGTCGGCCTGCGGCGGTGGCGGCCGAAATGGCCGGGCATGCTGATCGCGGTGATCGGCGGCGCGCTGTTCGCCACCCTGCTGGGCCTGCCGGTGGAGACCATCGGCTCCTCCTTCGGCGAGATTCCCGCCACCCTGCCCAGCTTCGACTTCCCGCAGATTCCGTTCGAGCGCACCGCCGAACTGCTGCCGGCGGCGCTGACCATCGCCTTCCTCGGCGGCGTCGAGTCGCTGCTGTCGGCCGTGGTCGCCGACGGCATGACCGGCGGCAAGCATCGCTCCAATGCCGAACTGGTCGCCCAGGGCGTCGCCAACACCGCCTCGGCGCTGATCGGCGGCCTGCCCGCCACCGGTGCCATCGCCCGCACCGCGACCAATGTCCGCAGCGGCGCGCGCACGCCGATGGCCGGCATCCTGCACGCCGTGTTCCTGCTGCTGTTCATGCTGCTGCTGGCACCGCTGATGAGCTATGTGCCGCTGGCGGCGCTGGCAGCGGTGCTGCTGATCGTCGCCTGGAACATGAGCGAGGTGGATCGCTTCCGCGCCCTGCTGCGCTCGCCGCCCGGCGACGCGCTGGTGCTGCTGATCACCTTCGGCCTGACCGTGGTGTTCGACCTCACCGTCGCCATCGAGGTCGGCGTGGTGATGGCGGCCTTCCTGTTCATGCACCGGATGAGCCAGGTGGTCGCGCTGGAAACCGATCGCAAGCTGATCATCGAGGACGAGGACGACCTGTCGCGCCCGCCCAGCGAGGACCAGCAGCGCCGCCTGCCGGCCGGCGTCGCCGCCTTCCGCATCGAAGGGCCGCTGTTCTTCGCCGTCGCCAACCGCCTGGACGACGTGCTCGACCAATATCCCGACACCCCGCGCGCCTTCATCCTGCGCATGCGCTACGTGCCGCTGATCGACGCCTCGGGCGTCACCGCGCTGGAACAGTTCGCCCAGCGCTGCCGACGCAAGGGCACCGCCCTGGTGCTGTCCGGCGTGCAGCCGCAGCCGCTCGCCGCGCTGCGCCAGATGGGCTTTGACCGCCACCCCGGCGTACTCGGCTTCGCCAGGGATTTCGACGCCGCGCTGGCACTGGTGGAAAAGAAGGCCGGCACGGCGGCCTGAGCGGCGCTCAATCCAGCCCGAAAAAGCGCCGGATGCGGCTGCGGATGGCGTCCTGGGCGGCGACATGGCCGTGATTCTCGTCGCTGTTGCGGCGCGCCAGGTGCAGGGCGTCGAGGCGCGAGGCGATCACCTGCGACACCTCGCTGGCGATGTCCGGGCGGGCGCGCAGGATGGATTCGAAAGCCGCCTTGTCCAGCCGCAGGCAGACCGCGTCGGTGCGCGCGGTGACGTTGGCGCGGCGCGGTTCGCCGGTCATCAGGCCCATTTCGCCGAACACGCTGCCGGCGTGCAGGGTGGCGATGTGGCGGCGCTGGCCGTCGTCGCCGGTCCAGACATCGACCTCGCCCTCCACCACCAGATACAGCCAGTGCGCCACCGCGCCCTGACGGGTGATGGTGTCGCCACGGACGAAGGGCGCGGTAACCATGCTGGCCGCCAGCGCCTCGCGCTCGGCATCGGACAGCGAGCCGAACAGTTCCACCCCGGCCAGCGCCCGCGTCCGCTGCGCCAGCTCGGAGGCGAGCTGGGCGGCGCGGCGCGATTCGTTCTCCTTGGTGATCAGGCGCTCCTCCTGCACCACCGCCAGGCGGATGCGATGGCGCGCCAGTGCGGCGATCACGTGCATGCGCACGGTGGAGTCGGTCGGATCGTCCGGGCGCGGATCGCGCAGCCAGTAGCGCAGCGCATAGCGGGCATAGCCCTGGCCGACTTCCATCAGCACCGCGCTGGGCGGCGGCTCGCGCAGCACGTTGTCGACTTCGGACTGGTTCAACGCGCCTTCCAGCACCTCGCAGACCTGGCGCGGCGGCGTCGACAGATCCAGGTTGAAGTACAGCCAGCGCCGCCAGCGCGTTTCCTGCTCGCGGCGCGAGCCGATGATGTGGAAGCGGTTCTTCACCAGCCAGCCGTTGGGCACGATCACCGTCTCGCAATCGCGCGTCTCGATGGCGGTGTGGCGCCAACCGACGTCGACCACCTGGCCGCCGATGCCGTCGCACTTCACCCAGTCGCCGACCCGCACCGAGTCGTCCAGTTGCAGCACCACGCCGCCGAGTACGTTGCCCAGCGTGTCCTGCATGGCGAAGGCGAGCACGGCGGTGATCACTGCCGAAGTCGCCAACAGGCCGGTCAGATCCAGCCCGGCACCGTGCAGCCAGAACAGCAGCCAGGCGGTGGACAGGCCGGTGGCGCTGAGATCCTCGACGATGCGCGGCGTGCTCAGGCCGAGCGGCGGCAGGGCGACGCGGAACACCAGCATGCCGACCATGCGGATCAGCACGATGCCCATGCCGACCGCAGCGATGCCATGCAGCACCGGCGGCCCGCGCAGGGCACCGCCGAGGCCGAGCAGGCCGCCGATCAGGTCCAGCACCAGGCACACCGCCAGCATCACCAGCATGCCGCGCACGGTGGCGCGGTCGGCCGGTCGCAGCGAGATCAGCAGCAAACCCAGGGCGAGGCCGGCCAGCGCGCCGAGGGCGATTTCGGTATGCAGCAGGTTGGCGATCATGGTGACGTTCCGGTGGCGGCGCGGCCGACGCGCCGGCGTGTCGCCAAGCTTACCGCGCCACGCCGGGCACGCCTCTACAATCATGCCTATCCCGCCGCCGCGATCCGGTCCGAACCGCCCTGAGCATGAGCTTCCCCATCGACCCGCTGCTGCCGGCGATCCGCGAATCGCTGGCGGCGCATCCGCGTCTGGTGCTGGAAGCCCCGCCCGGTGCCGGCAAGACCACCCGCGTGCCACTGGCCCTGCTCGACGCACCGTGGCTGGCCGGCCAACGCATCGTGATGCTGGAACCGCGCCGCGTCGCCGCCCGCGCCGCCGCCGGCTTCATGGCGCGCAGCCTCGGCGAAGAGGTGGCGCAAACGGTCGGCTACCGCATCCGCTTCGAGAACCGCACCAGTGCCGCGACCCGCATCGAAGTCGTCACCGAAGGCATCCTCACCCGCATGATCCAGGACGATCCGATGCTCGACGGCATCGGCGCGATCCTGTTCGACGAATTCCACGAACGCCATCTCGCCGGCGACCTCGGCCTCGCGCTCGCACTCGACGTGCAGGCGCAGGTGCGCGAGGACCTGCGCATCGCGGTGATGAGCGCCACACTCGATGGCGAAAAACTCGCGCGCTTCCTCGATGCCCCGCGCCTGACCTCCGAAGGCCGCAGCTTCCCGGTCACGATCTCGCACCCGCCCGCACGCCGCGACGAACCGCTGTCCTCGCAGGTGCGCCGCAGCGTCGAAACCGCCTTCGCCGCGCATCCCGGCGACGTGCTGGTCTTCCTGCCCGGCCAACGCGAAATCACCGATGCCTCGCGCGCACTGGAAACGGCCCGGCTCGATGCCGAACTGCTCACGCTGCACGGTGAACTGTCCGTCGAAGCACAAAGCGCCGTGCTGCAACCCTCGCGCGAAGGCCGCCGCCGCATCATTCTGGCGACGAATGTGGCCGAATCCTCCGTCACCCTGCCCGGCGTGCGCGTGGTGATCGATTCCGGCCTCGCCCGCGAGCCGCGCTTTGATCCCAACTCCGGTTTCCCGCGTCTGGATGTGGTGACGATTCCGCAATCCTCCGCCGATCAACGCGCCGGTCGCGCCGGGCGCGTCGCCGAAGGCTGGTGTTATCGCCTGTGGCCGCAATCGCAGCGTCTGGAACCCTCGCGCCGCCCGGAAATCGCCTTGACCGAACTCACCGGCTTGGCGCTGGAACTGGCCGCCTGGGGCAGCGATGAATTGCGCTTTTTCGATCCGCCACCGCAAGGCGCACTCGCCGCCGGGCGCGACCTGCTCAGCCGCCTCGGCGCACTGGAAACAGGCCGTCTCACGCCATTCGGAAAACGCCTGCTCAAACTCGGCACCCATCCGCGACTGGCCGCGATGCTGCTGGCCGCCGATACGCCAGAAAGCAGCGTCCTCGCCTGCGACCTCGCCGCCCTGCTCGAAGCCCGCGACCCGCTCAAAGGCCCGCGCCGCGACGACATCGCCGCCCGCTGGCAGGCACTTTCCGCTTTCCGCAATGGCCGCACCCCACCGGACGCCTCGCGCAGCGCCCTCGCCGCCATCGACCAGACCGCCAAACAATGGCGTCGCCGCCTCCTGAATAGCCCCTCTCCCCTCGGGAGAGGGGTTGGGGTGAGGGTACGGCGAAGCGACAATCCTTCGGACCCCGAAACCCTGAGTACCCATCATTCCGGCGAAAAAGTGTCGGATCCACCGCTTCGCGGCTTGATCCGACCTACGCCTGCCAGCGAGGGCGGGCGCCACGACGACACCACCCCCGCCCACCACCTCGGCGAACTGCTGATCCACGCCTTCCCCGACCGCATCGCGCACCAGCACCCATCCGATCCGCACCGTTACCAACTCGCCAACGGCCGCAGCGCCACGCTGGCGCCGGACAGCGCGCTTTATGGCGAACCGTGGATCGTCATCGCCGAACTGCGCGATGCAGATCGCGACGCCCGCGTATTGCGCGCCGCACCCGTGGACGAGGCCGCGCTGGAACACGCCTTCCCGCAACGCTTCATCACCGAAGACCGCGTGTTCTGGGACACCAACGCCCACCGCATCGCCGCCCAGCGTGAACGCCGCTTCGACCGCATCACCCTCGACGTGCGCCCCATCGCCCAACCCGACCCGGCGCAATTCGCCGACGCCCTGGTCGATGCCGTGCGCCAACTCGGCCTCGACGCCCTGCCGTGGACGGACAGCCTCAAGCAATGGCGCGACCGCGTCCGCTGCCTGCGCGACTGGCTGCCGGAAGATGAAGCCCCGACCCTGCCCGATCTTTCCGACGAAACCCTGATCGAAAATCTGGACGACTGGCTGAAACCCGCCCTGCGCGGCAAACGCCGCCTCGACGCCCTCGGCGAAAACGAACTCGCCGACGCGCTCAAATCCAATACCGACTGGCCCACCCGGCAGAAAATCGACAGCCTCGCGCCGACCCGGATACTCGTGCCGTCAGGTCTGGAACGCCCGATCCACTACCGCCACGGCGACGCCCCGGTGCTGGCGGTGAAACTCCAGGAACTGTTCGGCCTCGCCGACACCCCGCGCATCGCCGCCGGCCGCGTCCCGCTCACCCTGCACCTGCTTTCCCCCGGCGGCCGCCCGCTGCAAGTCACGCAAGACCTCAAAGGCTTCTGGGAACGCACCTACCCGGAAGTCAAAAAGGAAATGAAAGGCCGCTACCCCAAACATCCGTGGCCGGATGATCCGTGGACGGCCATTGCAACGCATCGCGCCAAACCGCGAGGGTGATAAATACAGGCTTTTGTAGAGCCGAGCTTGCTCGGCTTGGAACGCCAGGAGCGAAAGCAGCGGAGCAAGCTCCGCTCTACGTCAGGATGCTGTAGGCCGAGCTTCTCGACTTACTCGGACACGAAGCGTTCATGCGATTGCCCTGCCCTCACCCTGTCCTTCTCCACCGCTCACGGCCCGGTGATATCCTTACAATCGATAAAATTGTAAGGAGCCACCCATGTCCGAAGCCGCCATGACCAGCAAGGGCCAGATCACCATCCCGGCCGATATCCGCAAGGCACTGGGTCTTGTGGCGGGGGAACGGGTGGTGTTCACCCAACTCGATGACGGCACCACCGTTCTGCGCGCCAAGACGCGCTCGCTCGCCGATGCCAAAGGACTGCTGAAACCGGCACGCGGCACGCGCAAGGTGGCGGTGGCGGACATGCGCATCGGGCAGGACTGATGCCGGGGCTGGATACCAATATCCTGGTCCGCTGGCTGGTCGACGACGATGCCGCACAGTCCCGCCGCATCGCCGCCCTGTTCACCTCGCTGGACGGGCGCGACGGTGAACTGTTCGTCCCGCTCACCGTGATGCTGGAACTGGAATGGGCGCTGCGCTCGCGCTACGGATTCGGCAAACCCGACATCCTGCTGGCAATGAACACCCTGCTGGAAACCCGCGAACTGGCGTTCCAAAACGAACCAGCCATCGAACGCGCCCTGCACGCCTACCGTCAGGGATCGGCAGACTTCGCCGACTGCCTGCATGCCGCCGCCTGCTGGGCGGAAGGCCACTCGCCACTGCTCACCCTCGACACAAAAGCCGCCCGCCTCGCCGATGCGGCATTGCTGCCTGCGTGACCGCTACGGATTTCACCATCAAGCCCGGATAAGCGAAACGCATCCGCGAGACAGCGGACGGCAGCCTTTGGCGCTGGCGGCGTTGCGCGGGTTTGCACTAGGCTTTGACGATGAACCGCTGGATCGTCGCGGCACTGGCGCTGGTGCTGATCGGTTGGTGGACGATGCCGCCGCGCGAGCGCGCGCACGGGCCGGGCGTGCTGGCGCCGGACTCGCCGGTGCAGGAGGATCTGCGCGGGGCGGCGGTGATCGAGCATGGCGAGTTCCGGCTGACGCCGCTGGCGCGCTTCCGCGTCGAGGCGCGGGTGCTGTCGCGCGAGGACTATCGTTTCGACGCCGGGGCGGCGCTGTCGCCGATGGACCTGGCGCTGGGCTGGGGGCGGATGAGCGACAGCGCGGTGCTGGAGCAACTGGAGATCGGCCAGGGCGCGCGCTTCTACCATTACCGCTGGCGCGAGCGGCCGCCGCTGCCGCCGCGCGAGATGGTCGTCTCCAGCGCCAACATGCACCTCGTTCCGGCCGATGCGGACATTGCGCGGCAGTTGCGCCGCGTGCGGCCGGGCGATGTGCTGCGGATCGACGGTTTGCTGATCGAGGCGCGGCGCGACGATGGCTGGTTCTGGCGCAGTTCGCTGACCCGCGAGGACAGTGGCGCAGGGGCCTGCGAACTGGTGTACGTGACGGCGTTATCGCCGTCCTGATCGCGGCGCGGGCAATGCGGCCCGTGCAGTCCGGCCTGTTTTGGTTTAGTTTCCGGCCCTTCGCGTCGCGCCCATCCGTCGGCAAGCGCCGCAGACCAAGGGGAGCGATCCGTGGAACAGTTTCTCAACGCCGTGAACGGCCTGGTGTGGAGCCCGCCGCTGATCTGGTTGTGCCTGGGCGTGGGGCTGTATTTCTCCGTGCGCACGCGCTTCGTGCAGGTGCGGCAGGTCTGGGAGATGGGTCGCCTGACCTTGACCGGCGGCCAGTCCGAGGCCGGCGTGTCCTCGTTTCAGGCGCTGGCGATGTCGCTGTCGGGGCGGATCGGCATCGGCAACATCGCCGGCGTGGCGACGGCGATCGCCTTCGGCGGGCCGGGCGCGGTGTTCTGGATGTGGGTGATGGCCTTCCTCGGCGCGTCCACCGCCTACATCGAATCGACGCTGGCGCAGATCTACAAGGAAAAGGACGACAAGGGCCGCTATCGCGGCGGGCCGGCCTATTACATCGAGAAGGCGATGGGCCAGCGCTGGTACGCCTGGCTGTTCGCCGCCGTCACCGTGCTGGCGGCGGGTTTCCTGTTGCCGGGCGTGCAGGCCAACGGCATCACGCTGGCGGCGATCACCGCCTGGGACGTGCCGCCGCTGGGGGTCGCGGCGGTGATCATCGGGCTGCTGGGCTTCATCATCTTCGGCGGCGTCAAGCGCATCGCGCGCTTTGCCGAGATCGTGGTGCCGTTCATGGCCATCGCCTACATCCTGGTGGCGCTGCTGATCATGGCGTTGAATGCCTCGGCGGTGCCGGAGATGCTGGGCCTGATCTTCCGCAGCGCGTTCGGGCTGGAAGCCGGCTTCGGCGCGATGCTGGGTCTGGCGGTGGAATGGGGCGTCAAGCGCGGTATCTATTCAAACGAGGCCGGACAGGGCACCGGCCCGCACCATGCCGCCGCCGCCGAGGTTTCGCATCCGGCCAAGCAGGGTCTGGTGCAGGCGTTCTCGGTCTATGTCGACACCCTGCTGGTGTGCTCGGCCACCGCGTTCATGATCCTCTCCACCGGCATGTACAACGTGGTGATGCCCGATGGCGGCATCGTCACCGAAGCCCTGCCCGGCGTCGCCGCCGGCCCGGCCTTCGCCCAAGCGGCGGTGGAATCGGCGCTGCCCGGCTGGGGCGCGAGTTTCGTCGCGCTGGCGCTGTTTTTCTTCGCCTTCACCACCATCGTCGCCTATTACTACATGGCGGAAACCAACATCGCCTACATCAATCGCGCCGTACACCGGCCGTGGCTGGTGCAGGCGCTGCGACTGGCCATCCTGGTCGCGGTCGGCTTCGGTTGCCTGCGCACCGCCGACGCGGCCTGGACGCTGGGCGACATCGGCGTCGGCCTGATGGCCTGGCTGAACCTGATCGCCATCCTGATCCTGCAAAAACCGGCCCTGCTGGCGCTGCGCGATTACGAGACGCAGCAAAAGCAGGGCCTGAATCCGCAGTTCGACCCGATCAAGCTCGGCATCGCCAACGCCACGCTGTGGTCGCCGCCGAAACGCTGAGGACGGCCAGCGATTCGGCCACCGCGAGGTGATCCTGTTCGTCGACCCTGCAACACGCCGCCTCGGTGCGTGGCGGATCGACGGCCTGGGCGACAACGCCAGCATGCAGCGCGTGGCCGGCGCAGCGGGCGACGAGCTGTGGTTGTTCGACGGTCACGGCACCATCCGTCGCTACGTCATGCCCTGACAACCAGCGCGGCGCAGCACGGACGGATGCGCCGACAGGCGGCTTCAGTCATGCTTTTTGCGTTCTCAGCCAGTGAATGATCCCTGCACCCCTGCCGGAGCATCTCCCATGCGCAAACATCTGCTTGTTCCCGTTCTGCTCCTGGTCGCGCTGGCGGCGGGCGCATTCGTTCTGTTTCGCGGCGGCACCGGCAGCGTCGGCGCGGATGATCCGCTGCGCTATGTGCCGGCCGACACGCCCTTCGTGTTCGCCAACCTCGACGCCATTCCAGAGCCGGTGGCGCGGCGCTGGCTGCAGCAGGTCGATCCGCAACTGGCGCAGTGGCGACGGCAGATCGGCGTGCTGCTGGCGCGTGCCGAGGCGAGCCCGGCGCGGCAGCCGGACGATGTCGAAGCCGATGGCGGAGAGTCGGAACCGGACGCGGAGTTCCTGTCGCCGCGCGCCACCGCCTGGCTGCGTGCGCTGGACGCGGAGCTCGCACAGGCCACCGATGCCGCCGCCTTGCAGAAGCGTTTCGGCTTCGACAGCCGGGCCAAGATGGCAGTCTATGGCATCGGCCTCGCGCCGGTGGCGCGGCTGACCCTGGCCGATCCCGCCGCCTTTCTCGCCGCCATCGCCCGCATCGAACACGGTGCCGGCGAAGCCTTCACCGCGCTGGCGGTGGACGGCGTCGACGCCGGTTGGCGCATCGACGTGCCGGACAGCCCGATCCAGGGCGTGGTGGCGGTGATCGGCAACCATCTGGTGCTGACCGCCGCGCCGCTCGACGACGCCGCCGCCACCCGCGTCATGCTGGGACTGGACCGGCCGGCACGCTCGCTGGCCGACAGCGGCGACCTGCAAGCCCTGAACCGCGCCGAGGGCTTCACCGCCTTTGGCAGCGGCTACCTCGACAGCAGCCGCCTGCTGGCGCAGTTCCGCGCCCCGGCGACGGCGCTGGAGCGAGCCTTCCTGCAACCGCTGGACATCGAGAAACCCGCCCTGCCGGCCGAGTGCGAGGCCGACACTGCGTTGATCGCGCAGAGCTTCCCGCGTCTGGTCGGCGGCTATACCCGACTGGACGACCGGCACATGGACGGCGTCGCCCGCATGCTCACGTCCGCACCCATCGCCGAGGATCTGATGAGCCTGCGCGCACCGCTGCCGGGGCTGGCCGCCAGCGACCAGGCGCTGGTCACCTTCGGCGTCGGCTTCAAGCTGTCGGCGCTGGCACCGCTGGGGCGCAAGCTGGCCGCTGCCGTCGCGGCCGAGCCGTGGACCTGCCCGGCGCTGAGCGGCCTCAACGACGCCGTCGCCACGCTGCGCGAGGGGCTGGCCAATCCGGCCCTCGCCATGGCCGGGCCGATGGCCAACAGCGTGCTGCTGGCGCTGGACGAGTTCGAAGTCGACATCGAACAGGCCAAGTTCGAAAAACTGTCCGGCAGGCTGGTGCTGGGTGCCGACAACCCGGCCGTCCTGATCGGCGCGCTGGCGATGGTCGCGCCGCAGGTCGCGGCGCTGAACCTGAAACCCGGCGAGCCGCCGCAACGGCTGCAACTGGACCTGCTGAAGACGGTGATCGACGCGCCGCTGCATGCGGCGATGGGCGAGCACGCGCTGGCGCTGGCCATCGGCGACGGCGCGGAAGCCTCGCTGCCGGCCTATCTGAAGACCGATGCCGCCGAGCAGCCGCTGCTGCACGTCGCCTATCAGGGGCGTTTCATGGGCGTGATCGCCGACGCCATGCGCGAGGCGGCCAAGGCCATGCCCGCCGCCGAGGCCGAGGACATCCGCGCCCAGGCGCAGTTGATGGAGGACGCCTACGTGCGCAACATCCAGTGGCTCGGCATGTCGATCCTGCTCACCGAACGCGGCATCGAGTTCCGCCAGCGCCTGGAATTTACGCGCTGAGCGGCCGCCGGCAGTGCCGGCTCAGAACGCGTAGCGCAGCCCGACGCTGACATTGCGTCCCGGCAACGGAACCACCTCGGCGAGAAAGGAGGCGTGATTGAAGGCCTGTTTGTCGAGCAGGTTGCTGGCGCGCAGGAACACCTTGAGCTGCTTGTCGCGGCCCAGCGCGTAGTTCACGCCCAGGTTGAGCATGTCGTAACCGGGCGTCGCGCTTTCGTGGTCGGCGATGCGCGTCTGCCGGGCGACGCTGTAGAACTCCAGTTCGCCGCTCAGATCGCCGTGGACGCCGTTCAGCCGCAGGCCAAGCCGCGAGGCGGGGATGCGCGGCAGATTGCCGCTGCCATCGGCGAAGCTGGCCCGCACGCGGTCGCCGAACACGCTGGCGCTGAAGGCATCGGAAACCTTCAGGGTGAATTCGGCTTCCAGGCCACGGAACTTGACATCACTCTGCGAATACTTGATCAGCCGGAAATCCTCGTGGCGGTCGAGCGTGCGGGCGTGGACGTAGTCGTCCACCTTGTTGAGGAAGGCACCGATCTCCCAGGTCAGCAGGCCATGGGTACGGCGCACACTCAGCTCGACGTTGCGCGAGGTTTCGATGCCCGGCAAGGCGTCGTTGGCGCTGCCGCCGCAGGTGAAGGCGCTCGGATACAGGCCGCATTCGTAGGTGTTGGTGGCCAGGTGCAGGCCACGCGCGTACAGCTCCTGCGCGTGCGGCGCGCGCTCCGAGCGCGCCAGCGACAGGCTCAGCGCATGGTCGGGATGGAACGACCACATCGCCGCGCCGGACAGCGAGGTGGTCGCGGCATCGAATGCCGGCCGGTTGCGCGGATCATCGACCGGTCGATGGCGGAGCCATTCCCGGCGCGCGCCGAGTTCGAAATGCCATTGTTCGCTGAGGTCCAGATGCTCGACCACGAACAGGCCGGTGCTGCGCGTGTCGACGGTCGGCAGGAAGGCCTCCACGCCCTCGGCGGCGAAGGTGGTGTCGGCGTGTTGCAGACCGAACACGCCGGTCCAGCGGCCCAGCGCGGTGTGCTCGACCTCGACGCGGGCATCCTGGCCCTGATTGCGGAAGGTGGTGGCGATCAGGCCGTGCTCGCGTTCGTGGTGGCGGTAGTCGGTGTGGCTGGCGCGCAGGCGAATGCGACGGATGCCGATGAACGGGTCGTTGAGTTCGCCGCGCAGGTCGAAGCGTCGGCTCAGCAGGTCGATGGTCGGTGGATCCTCGTGGTCGTGGTCGTGCCCATGATCGTCGTCGTCGTCGCCGTGGTCGTGGCCATCGTGATCGTGGCCGCCGCAATGCAGTTCGGTTCCGTGCGGATGGCAGGCGTCGTAGCCATGGCTGTGGCCGGGCAGGCCGTAATCGTCGTCGCGTTGGCTGTATGCGAGGCCGAGATGTCCGTGGTCGCCGATCCAGGACAGGCCAAGGCTGGCGTTGGCGGATTCGGCGAAACTGCCGTCGACGCGGCGTTCTTCCCGGTCCGGCACGCGATAGTCGTCGGCGTCGCGGCGGGAGAACCCGGCGTGGACGGCGAAGCGATCACCCAGCGCAGCGGTCAGCGCGGCCGCGCCGGCGCGCTCGTTGGCGACCGAGTTGGCGCGCAGTGCGACCATTCCATCGACGCCGTCCTCGGGCAATGTGGCGGGAACCTTGTTGTCGAGCAGATTGACCACGCCACCGACCGCGCCGCTGCCGTAAAGCAGGGTCGCCGGGCCGCGCAACACTTCCACCCGTTGCAGCAGCAGCGGATCGGCGCTGATGGCGTGGTCGGGCGAGATGTCCGAGGCATCCAGCACCGATACGCCATCGCTGAGCACCTTGACCCGCGGCGCGCTCTGGCCGCGAATGACCGGTCGGCTAGCACCACCGCCGAATGCCTCCGAATGCACGCCGGGCAGGCCGTCGAGCGCATCGCCCAGGGTGCCGTGGCCGCGCTCCAGGATCGCCTCGCCCTCGACCAGACTGTACGGCGCGGCGACTTGGGCCTCGTCCTCGCTCAGGCCCAGCGCGGAAACCACCACGGTCGGCAGGCGCGAATCCTCGTCGCGGTCATCTTCCCGGGCGCTGGCCGGCGGGGCCAGGGCAACGCAGCCCAGCGCCAGGGCAATGGGCAGCAACGAGCGGGGAACGGATGGCGACATGGCGTCCTCGTGGCAAGGCTGCGCGGCGGCAGCGACAGGTGAATGTTATAAGATAACTTATCGTAACGGCTATCCGTGTCAATCGGAAGTCAGCTCGGATCGCAGTCGCGCCACGGCCTGCCGGGTGCGCACCGCCGTCTTCCGCGCGCGCGCCAGCGATCCGCTTCGGTCGCCGCCTGCGGCCTGCTATGGTTGGGCGATGACTGCCTCCCGCGTCCGCCTCAAGCGCCTGTACGATCCGCCCGCTACGGACGATGGCGCGCGCGTGCTGGCGGATCGGCTCTGGCCGCGCGGCAAGAAGCGCGACGACCCGACGCTCGGCGAGTGGCATCCGGAACTGGCCCCCAGCACGGCGCTGCGGCGTGCCTGGCACGAGGGTGTGATCGACGCGGCGATGTTCGCCCAACATTATCGGGACGAACTGGCGGCCGATCCGGATCGCCTGATCGGGTTGATGCGGCTGGCGCGGAAGGGTCCGATAACGCTTCTGACCGCGCACCGCGATCCGCCCCGTTCGCACCTGCCGATCCTTGCCCGCGCGCTGACCGACGCGCTGCTCGCCGAGGATCGCGCGGCCGCCGACGGCGAGCTGTCCTCGCCGGTGTGCTATGCCCGCTTCGACGATCTCGGCAAGGATTGACCTGATTAGCCCCATCCCTCAGCTACAAGAAGCCCTCTCCCGCCGGGGTGAGCAGGGCTTTCGAGCAGCAAAGCCGGGAGCCTGCGAACGCCTGCGCGCATGCAAGCGCGCGGGCCGGGGTGCAGGTTGCAGAGGGTTCGGCAACACATTGCAGATAACCTTGCGAAGCGTCATGGCGGCCGAACCCTCATCCGGCCCTTCGGGCCACCTTCTCCGGGGGGAGAAGGAAAAGGCCAGCTAAGTGATGAGGCTGATCAGCAGGGTTGATTGACTGATCGCCCGCCGGAGCGGGGGCGGCCGATCAGCCGGCGGCGGAATCGGCCGTTTCTTCGGCCTTGTCCTCGCCGTAGAACTTGATGCCGATGCGGATGCGCTCGCGGCCCTGGGCGCGGCGGTGGCGGTTGGTGTCGCGCAGCGAATACACGCAGCCGCAGTATTCCTGCTGGTAGAACTGCTCGCGCTTGGAAATCTCGATCATCCGCTGGCTGCCGCCGCCCTTGCGCCAGTTGTAGTCCCAGTAGACCATGCCGTCGTAGGGCGCGGCGGCGCGCTGGCCGCAGTCGTTGATCTGCGCCATGTTCTTCCAGCGCGAGATGCCGAGCGAACTGGTGATGACCGGAAAGCCGTGCTCGTGCGCGTACAGCGCGGTGCGCTCGAAACGCATGTCGAAGCACATGGTGCAGCGGATGCCGCGCTCGGGCTCGTCCTCCATGCCGCGGGCGCGGGCGAACCAGTTGTCGGTGTCGTAATCGGCATCGATGAAGGGCACGCCGTGCTTTTGCGCGAAGCGGATGTTCTCCTCCTTGCGCAGCTCGTATTCCTTCGCCGGATGGATGTTGGGGTTGTAGAAGAAGATCGTGTAGTCGATGCCGGACTCGACGAAGGCTTCCATCAGTTCGCCCGAACACGGCGCGCAGCAGGAATGCAGCAGCAGCCGGTCGCCGTCATTGGGCAGGACGAGGCGTTCGCGGCGGGCACTCATCGGGCGGTCTCCGAGGCGGTGGCTGGAAGGGGGCAATACCTTACAGCGAAAGCCGCGCGCCCGCATTGCGGTCGGCGGCAAAGCGAAAGGCCCGGGCGAGCCGGGCCTTTCGTGTTGCCGCGAACGTGCTGCAGCAAAACGGATCGGGCGAAGCCGCTTCCGTCGCGTGGCGTCGCTCAGTCAAGCCAGCTGGCGGCGTAGTCGTCGTCCAGGCCGATGACCCAGCCGGCCGTCCAGTCGCCCTCTTCGCCCGACACCGCGCCGGCATAGTCGACCTGGTCGAAGAAGCCTTCGTTGCCGTCCACTTCCGGCACCACGCCGATGCCCAGCGCCGGCGAGCCGACGGCCGGGATGAAGCTGCCGCGACCGCCCAGCTGCGGGTCGTCGGTGCTGTTGTTGGGCTGGGCGTTGAACCAGTCGGAGATCAACCAGGCATCGCTGCCGGAGTCGGCAAAGTTGCCGCGCGCGGTGTTGCCGGAAACGATGGAGTTCTCCACCGTCAGCACGCCGCTCAGGTCCGTCGGCGTGCCGGCGGCGGCGAAGGTGGCCGGATCATCCAGATCCAGGCCGTGGTGGCCGGCATTGGTGATGATGAAGTTGTACAGGTTGGCACCGGTGCCGCGACGCAGGGTCACGCCACGACCGTTGCCGGGCGCGCCGATGATGGTGAAGTTGGCCAGCATCGGCTGCGAGCGCGGGCTGGCGTCGTTGTTGGCCTCAAGGTTGTCGGCCTCGATGCCGCGGTCGCCGGTGGCGGCACCGCCGAACTGCTTGATCAGCACGTACTGCACCTTGCCGTCCCAGCCGTGGGTCCAGTCCAGGCTGTCGTCGCCGTTGCCGGTCAGCGCGATGTGCTTGGCGTTGACGTTGCCGCCGAAGAACTCGACGCCGTCGTCGGCGTTCAGGTGGACGTGGATGTACTCGATCTTGGTGCCGGCACCGACGCCCTGGAAGGCGATGCCGTTGAGTTCGTTCTCGTCGGTGAACTGGAAGCCGGCGTGGCGCACGGAGACGTAGCGCAGGCTGCCGCTGTTGTCGAAGCGGTCGTTGCCGCCGTAACGGCCGGTGTCGGCCTCGCCGTCGGCCTCGCAGATGCCGCTGGTGCAGGTGTTGAGGATGCCGCGGCCATTGATGACCAGGCCGCCCCACTCGCCGATGCCGCGATGGTCGTCGCCGTTCTCCAGGCCCTGGGCGCTGGTCATGATGACCGGGCGCGCGGCGGTGCCCAGCGCGAGGATCTTCGAGCCGCGCTCGATCACCAGCACGTCGCGGCCGGCGGCACCGGCAACGGTCGTGCCCGGATCGATGCGCAGGGTGGCCGAACGGGCACCGGCGCTCGGAGCGTTGACGTCGGGACCGACGTCCTCGCCGATGAACACGCCGCCGTTGATGACCCAGGTGGCGTTGCTGGTCAGGTGCAGGTCGTCGGTGTAGCGGCCGCGCAGTTCGCACACCGCGCCGTCGCCGAGCTGGGTGGTGCCGCTCGGGCAGCCTTCGAAGGCGACCTTGGTCGCGCAGTAGGTCTGCGCCTTGGATTTGCCGCCGAACACGTTCTCGCTGCGCTCGAAGGTGAAGTCGGCGGCGCTCAGGCCGGAACCCTCGGCCGGGGTGAAGTCGATCTCGATGCTGTCGCAGGCCAGGCGCAGGTCGACGCTGCCCAGCAGCTCGGCGGTCGGCGCGCCGTTAGCGTCGAAGCGGCCGCCGGTGAAGCGGTAGGCTTCCAGCGTGTACTCGCTCTGGCCGTCGACCGGGCTGAAGTTGTTGGTCAACCAGACCTGGTCGCCGTTCTGGTCATAGGTGAAGAAGGCGAAGATCAACTGGTTGAGGTCGGCGACATAGTCGGTGACCAGGCCCTTGTTGGCACCGACGCCGGAGGTTTCGGCCCAGGAGTCGTCGAACCAGTCGCCGAAGGAAACGGCATGGGCGCTGCCGCCGAACAGGCAGGCGGCCAGCGCGGCGGAAAGGACGGTCTTGCGAGTGTTGCGGAGCATGGGGGATTCCTTTGAACCGGGGCGGAGAGATCGGCGAGCCGATGGATTGGCCTTGCCAGCTCCGATGCGTCGGGGACCGGCAGCGCGAGCGTCGAACCTTAGTGGCCCTTCATGACAGCGCGATGGCGTTTGCAAGACAGTGCCGCGTCAACGCGGTCAGAACGCGTATTCCCAGCTCAGGCTGACCTGCCGCCCGCGACGGAAGCCGCGACGCACCTGGCCGCCCTGGGTTTCCTCGACGCGCGGATCGAGCAGGTTCTTCAGGCCCAGCTTCAGCGCCGAGCCGTGCTCGAAGCGCTTGGTCAGGACGAAGTCGAGCTGGTCGACCGGCTGTTCGAGGATGTCCGGTGCGCCGAGCGCGCCGACGCCGCTGATGCGCTCGCCGAACACGTTGTAGAGCAGGCTCCAGTTGAGCAGGCCGTCCTCGCTGTCGTAGCCCAGTTGCAGGTTGAACACGTAGGGCGACTGGCCCTGCAGGGCGCGCTCGGCATTGGTCTGCACCTGCTGCGCCTGCTCGGTCAACTCGATGCTGGATTCGATCCAGGCATAGTTGGCGGCGACGTTGAAGTTGCGCAGCCAGTCGAGCCGCTGCCAGCGCTCGCCGAGGCGGTCGAGGTAGAACATCGCCTCCAGCTCGATGCCGTAGTTCTCCGCGCTCAGCGCGTTGCTGAAGGTGAAGGTGCGCTCGACCACGGAACGGATCACCTGCTCGATCGGCGATTCGAAATCCTTGTAGAACACGCCGATGGAAATCATCTCCATCGGCGAGGGCCAGATTTCCCAGCGCAGGTCGAAGTTGTCGATCAGGCCGCGTTGCAGCTTGGAGTTGCCGTAGATCTCGCGGCCGGATTCCGGGTCGGTGTACGGCGCTTCGGACAATTCCTTGAAGTCCGGCCGCGACAGCGTCTGGCTGTAGCCCAGGCGCAGGGTCTGGTTGTCGCGGAAGGTCCAACTGGCGGACAGCGCCGGCAGCCAGTCGCTGTCGTCCAGGCTGGCCAGGATCGGCAGTGTTTCCGGGCTGAACAGGTCGTAGGTCAGCACGCTCTGGCGCGAACGTTCGTGGCGCGCGCCGAGGGCCAGGCGCAGGCGCTCGTCGTAGCTCAGATTGGTGCCCAGATACCAGGCGTCGATCTCCTGCGCGGCGCTGTAGGTATCGGTGGCGCGGGTGTTCTCGACCAGGTAGAAGCCGCCCGGGCGGATGTTGTCGTGGCCGAGGATGTCTTCCAGCGAGGGCAGCGCGTAGATGCCGTTGCCGAGCGTGAACGGCGAGTCCTCGGTGAAGCGGAAGCGGCGGATGCTGGATTCGCGCGACTTGTCGGTGATGGCGTAGCCGGCGATCAGCTTGCTGCCGGCCCAGCGGCCGTCCGCGCCGGCCAGCGGCAGGCGCAGGTCGAAGCCGTAGTCCTCGACCTCGTCCTGCAGGTGGCTGAAGCGCCGCGTGTTGCTGTCGGAGCGGCGCGAGAACACGAAGCCGGGGGCCGAGGTGGAGCTTGGATCGAAACGGTACAGACGCTGGTCCGGGGCGTCGCGGCTGGCGTCGGAATCGCTGTAACGCCAATCCAGTTCCAGCCCGCGCAGGGCCGGGAAATGGTGCTTGCCGAACAGCTGCGTGGCGAACAGTTCGCGCTCCACCCACAGCAGTTCGGTGAAACGCAAATCGCCGGCGACATCGGCGTTGAAGCCCTCGTCGATCTGCGTGGTGTCCGAGGTCTGCCGCAGCAGGATCAGGTTGGCACCGACCTGGTGGTCATCGCCGATCTGCGCGCCGAGGGTCAGGAAGCCGGAGAAGTCGATCCTGGTTTCCGAGCGGTCGCGGACGTAATCGTTCAGCGGCCGGATGCCTTGGGCGTCGGTGACGAAATAGCGCAGTTCTTCCTGCCGGCTTTCCGTGCCGTGGCCGTAATCGACGGCGGCCTGGAAGCCGATCCGGCCGAAGCCGGTTTCGAAGCCGTTGCCCAGTTCCAGTCCGAAGCTGCCGTCGAACGGCGCGTCCTTGCGCCGCACCTCGTAGGTCGCCTCCAGCGTGCGGCCGAGCGCGGCCAGTTCCTCGACGCTGTAGCCGGGGCGGAAGATGGTGCCGCGGCGCAGTTCGCGGCCATCGGCGATGGTGGCGAGGATGTCCGGCGACAGATCGCGCGTGCCGTCGTCGCGGCCGGTCCAGTCGCGACCGCCGCCGTCGTAGGTCAGCATGTCGCTGCCGGTGGTGTGCTGACGCCAGCCGGCACCGAGCGAGACCTTGGCGTTGAACTCCTCGGGCACCGACAGGGTGCGCAGCGCCACCGTGCCGCCGCCGAACTCGCCCGGCATGTCCGGCGTGTAGGCCTTCTGGATGGCGATGCTCTCGATCAGGCCGGAGGGAAACATGTCCAGCGGCACGACGCGGCGGGTCGGGTCCGGGCTGGGCACGCCGGCACCGTTGAGCAGGGTGCTGGAATAGCGCTCGCCGAGACCGCGAACGTAGACGAACTGGCCGCCGACCAGGGTCAGGCCGGTGACCCGCTTGAGCGCCGAGGCGGCGTCGGAATCACCGGCGCGCGACATCTGTTCGGCCGACAGCATGTCCTGCACCTGGATCGCCTCGCGGCGCTCGCGGCCCATCTCGTACTGGCCGCCGGCGTCTTCCTTGATCTCCGCTTCCACCGACACGCCTTCCAGCACGCTGGCCTGGGTGTCGCCTTCCGCGCCGCCGGTGCGGGTGGTGGAGAGCATGATCCGCGGGCCATCCTGCTCGCCGTGTTGCAGCAGCACGTTGGGCCGCGACAGGGTGTCATGGCCCGGCGCGACGACCAGCAGGGCGTAGCGGCCCGGCCGCGTGCTCAGGCGATAGCGGCCCTGGGCGTCGGTACGCACGCTGACGCCGTTGACGATCACCTCGGCATTGACGACCGGCCTGCCGTCGGCATCGACCACTTCGCCGGCGATGGTGGCGGAATCGGTCTGCGCCAGATCGACGGTCTGCTCGCCGGACAGCGAGCTGACCAGCCGATAGATCGGCGCGCGTTCACCGTTCAGCGCCACCGATACCTGCACCTGCTCGTCGTCGGCCAGGGTCAGCGGCAGGTCCAGCAGCACCTGCTCGCCGCGGGTGGCGAGTAAACGTCGAACGCCGGCCTGCGGCGTCAGCCGGGCACCGCCCTGGTCGCCGGTGACGACGGCATCGTCGCCATCGAGGGTGAGTTCGACATCGGCCAAGGGCGTCGCGCCGTCGAATACGTACACATCGAGAACCGCCGGTCCGGCGTCGGCGAAACCGGCAGCCAACAGGGCACCGACGGCCAGCGCCAGCGTCGCTTTGCGGGGATGGGTCATGGCGAAAGTCCACGGCGGACACGGCGGACGACGGCCTTCCGTCAGTTCGCGCGCCCGACCTGAAGTGAGAAAGGACGGCAGCGTATGACCGCCGCGTTACTGGCCGATGACACCGTCGCCCGGGCCCGACGCCATACCGGGAGCGTTTCGGCCGGCCATGCTGCAACGCGATACAATTCGCCGCTTCCGTCCCGATTCCGGACCGTTTCCCGTGAAAGACCACCTGCGTGAACTGGTGCTGCAAGCCCTGCTCGACCTGCGTCGCAGCGGGGAGCTGGCGCTGCCGGGCGAACCCGACTTCGTCATTGAGCGCGCCCGCTCGCGCGAGCATGGCGACTACGCCAGCAACATCGCGCTGCTGCTGGCCAAGGCGGTCGGCCGCAAGCCGCGCGAGCTGGCCGAGGCCATCGTCCGCACCCTGCCGCCCTCGCAGCACGTCGAGAAGGTGGAACTGGCCGGCCCCGGCTTCATCAATTTCCACCTGACCCACGCCTGCCGGCTCGGCGTGCTGCGCCGCATCGGTGAACAGGGAGAGCGCTATGGCCACGCCGAGCCGGGCTCACGCGAATCGATCACCGTCGAGTTCGTGTCGGCCAATCCGAATGGCCCGCTGCACGTCGGCCACGGACGCGGTGCCGCCTATGGCGCGTCGCTGGCCAACCTGCTCGAAGCCGCCGGCCATGCGGTGCAGCGCGAGTACTACGTCAACGACGCCGGTCGGCAAATGGACATCCTCGCGGTGTCGGTGTGGCTGCGCTACCAGGAACTCGGCGGCGTCGCCGTGCGCTTCCCCGACAACGGCTATCGCGGCGACTACGTGGTCGAGATCGCCCGCGCGCTGCGCGCCGAACTGGGCGACCGGCTGCGCCATTCCGCGGTGGAAATCAGCGCCGACCTGCCCGCCGACGCGGCCGACGGCGGCGACAAGGAAATCCATGTCGACGCGCTGATCGCCCGCGCCCGCTCACTGCTCGGCGAGGCCGATTACCGGCTGCTGTTCGATGCCGGCCTGAAGTGGTGCCTGGCCGACATCCGCGACGATCTGGCCGCCTTCGGCGTGCATCACGACAGCTTCTTCTCCGAACGCTCGCTGATGACCGATGGCTACGTGAGCCGCGCCATCGCCCTGCTCGACGAGCGCGGTCATCTTTATCAGGACGGCGGCGCGACTTGGTTCCGCGCCACCGCCTTCGGCGACGACAAGGACCGCGTGGTGGTGCGCGACAACGGCGTCGCCACCTATTTCGCCTCCGACCTGGGCTATCTGCTGTCCAAGTTCGAGCGCGGCTACGAGCGCGTGCTGTACGTGTTCGGTGCCGACCACCACGGCTACATCGCCCGCCTCAAGGCCGCCGCCCAGGGCCTCGGGCTGGACCCGGCGCGGATCGAGATCGAACTGGTGCAGTTCGCCATCCTCTACCGCGATGGCGCGCGCGTGCAGATGTCCACCCGCGCCGGCAGCTTCGTCACCCTGCGCGAACTGCGCGACGAAGTCGGCAACGACGCCGCGCGCTACTTCTACGTGATGCGCGGCAACGACCAGCACCTCGACTTCGACCTCGACCTGGCGAAGAAGCACAGCAACGACAACCCGGTCTACTACATCCAGTACGCCCATGCGCGCATCTGCGCGCTGCTGCGGCAACTGGCGGAAAAGCACTGGACCTTCAACCGCTCCGCCGCCGACGCCGGGCGCGCGCTGCTGGTCGAGGACAGCGAGCGCAGCCTGCTCGACGAGCTGATGCGCTTCCCGGAAATGGTCGAGGCCGCCGCCGACCAACGCGGCCCGCAGATCGTCGCCAACTACCTGCGCGAACTGGCCGCCGCCTTCCACAGCTATTACAACGGCGTCGCCATCCTGGTCGACGACGAGGCGCTGCGCAACGCCCGGCTTGGCCTGTGCCTGGCGACCCGCCAGGTGCTGGTCAACGGCCTCGGCCTGCTCGGCGTCGCCGCCCCGGAGAGCATGTGATGGCGGCGCGGCGCGGCAAGAAATCGCAGGCCCGGCGCACCGGCAGCCAGGCCGGCCGCGGCTTCCCGGCCTGGCTGATCGCCCTGGTCGTCGGCCTGTTGCTCGGCGTCGCGCTGGCGCTGGGCTTTCTGCTGCGCGAGGACTTCGGCGGCGGCAAGCTGCTGCCACGGCCCAACCCGGCGGCGCAGGCACCCAAGGAACCGGAACCGCCGGTGGCGCAGAAGGCCGAGCCGGTGCCGGCGCGCAAGCCCAAGTACGACTTCTACACCCTGCTCGCCGAGCGCGAGACGGTGATCCCCGACACCGAGCTGCGCGCCAGCCGCAGCACCCCGGAGCCGGCCCCGGCCAAGCCCGGCGAGCGGCTGTCGTTGCAGGTCGGCGCGTTCCGCGAGGCGCGCGACGCCGAGGCGGTGAAGGCCAAGCTGGCCCTGGTCGGCCAGGTGGCGCGCATCGAAATGGTGACCACCGACAGCGGCGTCTGGCACCGCGTGCGCCTGGGCCCCTACGACAGCCTGCAGGCGCTGGAATCGGCGCGGCAGACCCTGACCGCCAACGGCGAGCAGGTCATCGCCATCCGCGAACCGGCGCAGTAACGCCGGTTCGCGCTCGCCTCGGCGAGGACGAGGCATAGGTTGGGGTGAGCGCAGCGAAGCCCAACGACGCAGCATTCGAAAGGCATTGGCGTTGGGGTTCGCAGGCTCACCCCAACCTACGGCCCTTGGCTTCCTGCCCATCACCGTAGTAATCGATGGTGCCGTTGCACCGGCCGGGATCGTGGGCCGCCGAGCCGATAGCCGATGATCGCGGCCATGGCATTGGCGACCGAACGACACTGTCGGGTAGATGGCGGGTCGATGTCAGGTCGCGGACCGCTGTCTGTCGGGTAGGCTTGCGCAGTCCCCGGGCATCATGCGGACGACTTCAAGCGAGGCGGCGAGGGTGATCATCAGAAAATTGAGATTGCAGCGCGGCTGGACCCAGGAGCATCTCGCCAGCCTGACCGGCCTCAGCGTGCGCAGCATTCAGCGCATCGAACGCGGCCGCCCTGTCAGCTTGGAAACCCGAAATGCCCTCGCCGCCGTGTTTGAGCTTGACCGCTCGATATTTCAGCCTGGAGAAACGGACATGAGTCAATCACCTGCTCTGGATCCGGAAGAAGCGGATGCCATCCAGTACGTCAAGGGGCTGAAGGAATTCTATCAGCACCTTGCCCTCTACCTCATTCTGACGCCGGTATTTGCGCTGGCCTGGGGCATGGACATGCGTTTTCTGGGCACCTCCATCGGCTGGGGCATCGGCGTCGTGGTTCACGGCCTGCAAGCCTTCGAGGTCGTCAGATTCAGCGCCGAGAAGTGGGAGAAGCAACAAGTCGAAAAGCGCCTTGGCCGGCCGTTGGCATAAAGCCCGCAACGCAGCCCCGGTGCGGACGCACCCGCCGTCGCGCCGGACCTGCCTCGGCGGCGGCAGGCGCGACGGCTAGTGAGCGCGGGGCGGAAAGGTCAGCACGCGATCCGATCAACGCCCGCAGCAGCGCCGGCTGCTGGCGTGCGGCGCGGTGAGCAGCCAGCGCATCCGCACCGCCGTTTCGGTCAGCGCGTCGCGCTCCTTCACCGTCTCGGCCAGCGCCACCGGCTGGCGCGGGTTGGCCGGCAGCAGCGCCGCGATGACGCCGATGGCCAGCGTCAGGGCGATGAACAGCGGGCGGACGGGGTTGCGGTATCGACGGACGTTCACGGTGGGCTCCTTGCTGCGGGGGTTTGTCGCGATGCCGATTGGCCGGCGATGCACCTCTTCGATGACGAGGATGCAGCGCGCGTGCCAACCGTTGCGACCATGCAGGACGCCGCACAATCCGCGTTGTGACGCGCTTTGCGCCGACGATGCGCGGCACCGTGTCCGGCTGTCCGCGCCGACCCGCCGTCCGCCGCGTCCGCCTGTCCGCGGGCGGACACCGATGCGCCGGCGCATCGCGCACTGGCAGCGGAAGGGAACAAGCCGCCACAATAGGGGCTTGGCGAGTTCGCCCAAGCCGTGCCCTGGGGAGGGATCATGTCAGTCAAGGAAGCCCGCGTTCCCGACATCGGCGGTTTCGCCGACATTCCGGTCATCGAGATCCTGGTCGCCGTGGGTGATCGCGTGAAGGTCGATCAGGGCCTGGTCACGCTGGAGTCGGACAAGGCGACGATGGAGGTGCCGGCACCGTACACCGGCATCGTCCGCGAGTTGAAGGTGAAGCTCGGCGACACCGTCGCCGAAGGCAGCGTGGTGGCGCTGATCGAGCAGGAAGGCGGACTGACGGTGGAGGAAACCGCCGAGCCCGAGCCCGAGCCAGTGGCCGCTGCGCCCGTGCCTGCCGCGCCTGCACCCGAAGCGACACCCGCCGCACCCGCGCCTGCCACATCCGCGCCCGCCCCGGCCGCATCGACGCCGGCCGCCACGCAGTCGCCGCCGGTCAGCTTCGACAGTGCCCGCGTCGACCCGGCCAAGGTCGCCTACGCCAGCCCGGCGGTGCGCCTGTTCGCGCGCGAGTTGGGCGTCGACCTGGACAAACTTGCCGGCACCGGCCGCAACGGCCGCATCCTGAAGGAGGACGTGCAGCGCTTCGTCAAATCGGCGCTGGCCGGCGGCGGCACGGTCCCGGTCGTCAGCGCCGGCGGCGGCCTCAACCTGCTGCCCTGGCCGAAGGTCGACTTCGCCCGCTTCGGCGAGGTGGAGACGCAGCCGCTGTCGCGGATCAAGAAGATCTCCGGTGCCAACCTCGCCCGCAACTGGGCGATGATCCCGCACGTCACCCAGTTCGAGCAGGCCGACATCACCGAGATGGAAGCCTTCCGCAAGCGGCTCGGCGAGGAGAACAAGGAGGTCAAGATCACCCCGCTGGTGTTCATGATCAAGGCGGCGGTGGCGGCCTTGCAGGCGTTCCCGACCTTCAACGCCTCGCTCGACGACAGCGGCGAGAACCTGGTGCTGAAAAAGTATTTCCACATCGGCATCGCGGTGGACACGCCCGACGGCCTGGTGGTGCCGGTGATCCGCGACTGCGAGCGCAAGGGCCTCCTGCAACTGGCCGGGGAACTGGCCGAGATCAGCAAAAAGGCGCGCGACAAGAAACTCGGCCCGGCCGAGATGAGCGGCGGCTGTTTCTCGATCAGCTCGCTGGGCGGCATCGGCGGCACGGCGTTCACGCCGATCGTCAACGCGCCCGAAGTGGCCATCCTCGGCGTTTCCCGCTCCTCGATGCAGCCGGTCTGGAACGGCAAGGAATTTACCCCGCGGCTGATGCTGCCGCTGTCGCTGTCCTACGACCACCGGGTCATCGACGGTGCCCTGGCGGCGCGCTTTGCCGCCTTCTACGCCCGGCAGTTGTCCGACATCCGCCGCCTGTTGCTCTGACCGGGCAGGCGAGGGAGGCGACCGGATGAGCGAACGCGTGCGCATCGCCTGCGTGCAGTATCCGCAGCGCCGGGCGGACGGTTTCGATGCCTTTGCGGCGCAGGTCGAGGACTACGTCCGCGTCGCTGCGGATTACGACTGCGACCAGGTGCTGCTGCCGGAACCGTTCACCCGGCAACTGCTCAGCGCCGACCGCCGCCCCGACCTGTACCGACAATGGGCCGATTGCGCCCCGAACGCCCTTTAGAGGAGATGCGCCGATGGCCACGCTGATCGACATCAAGGTTCCCGACATCGGCGGCTTCGCCGACATCCCGGTCATCGAACTGCTGGTCGCGCCCGGCGACCGGGTGAAGAAGGATCAGGGACTGCTGACGCTGGAGTCGGACAAGGCGACGATGGAAGTACCGGCCTCGGCCGCCGGCGTGGTGAAGGAACTCAAGGTCGGCGTCGGCGACAAGGTGTCCGAGGGCAGCGTGATCGCCGTGCTGGAAAGCGAGGACGCCGCCGCGCCGGCCAAGGAACAGCCGCCCGCCGCCAGCGCGCCGCCGGCAGCGAAACAGGCACCGGCGCAGACTGCGGCCCCGGCCAGCGCCACGCCCGCGCCCGCCGCACAGTCGGCCAGCGGACGGACAGCCGATATCGAATGTCGCCTCGTGGTGCTCGGTGCCGGCCCCGGCGGCTACACCGCCGCCTTCCGCGCCGCCGACCTCGGCCTCGACACCGTGCTGGTCGAGCGTTACCCGCGGCTCGGCGGCGTCTGCCTCAACGTCGGCTGCATTCCGTCCAAGGCGCTGCTGCATTCGGCGGCGATCATCGAGGAAGCCGCTCACGCCGGCGAGTGCGGCATCGAGTTTCCGGCACCGAAGATCCATCTGGACAAGCTGCGCGATTACAAGGAAAAGGTCGTCGGCCAACTGACCAAGGGTCTGGCCGGCATGGCCAAGCAGCGCAAGGTGCGCACCGTGCAGGGCAGTGGCCGCTTTGTTTCCCCGCACGAACTGGAAATCACCGGCGATGACGGCAAGACGCAACTGCTGCGCTTCGAGCAGTGCATCATCGCCGCCGGTTCGCAGGCGGTGAAGCTGCCCAATTTCCCCTGGGACGACCAGCGGGTGATGGACTCCACCGACGCGCTGGAACTGGCCGAGGTGCCGAAGAAACTGCTGGTGGTCGGCGGCGGCATCATCGGCCTGGAGATGGCGACGGTCTACGCCGCGCTGGGGGCGAAGGTCACCGTGGTCGAGTTCATGGACCAGTTGATGCCGGGGGCCGACAAGGACCTGGTCAAGCCGCTGGCAGATCGGCTGAAGAAGCAGGGCGTCGAGGTCCACCTGAAGACCAAGGCGGCCGGCGTGAAGGCGGAGAAAAAAGGCATCACCGTGACCTTCGAATCGGCCGCCGAAGGCCAGAAACCGGCGCTGGAATCGGGCACCTGGGACCGCGTGCTGGTCGCCGTCGGCCGCGCGCCCAATGGCAGGAAGATCGACGCCGACAAGGCCGGTGTGCAGGTCAGCGAGCGCGGCTTCATCCCGGTCGACGCGCAGATGCGCAGCAACGTCCCGCACATCTTCGCCATCGGCGACATCGTCGGCAATCCGATGCTGGCGCACAAGGCAACCCACGAGGGCAAGCTGGCCGCCGAAGTGGCCGCCGGCGAAAAGAAGGAATGGGTGGCGCGGGTGATTCCGTCGGTGGCCTACACCAGTCCGGAAATCGCCTGGGTCGGCGTCACCGAAAACGAGGCCAGGGCCAAGGGGCTGAAAGTCGGCGTCGGCAAGTTCCCGTGGGCGGCCAGCGGCCGCGCCATCGGCATCGGCCGCACCGAGGGCAGCACCAAGCTGATTTTCGACGAAGCGACCCATCGCATCATCGGCGCCGGCATCGTCGGCGTGCATGCCGGCGAGCTGATTTCCGAACTCGCCCTGGCCATCGAGATGGGCTGCGAGGCCGCCGACATCGGCCACACCATCCACCCGCACCCGACCTTGGGCGAGACGGTGGCGATGGCCGCCGAGGTCTACGAGGGCACGATCACCGACTTGTACCTGCCGCGCCGCAAGTGAGACGAATTCCGCTCGCCGTCGCGCGAGCGTTCGATGCGCTTCCACACTTTCTCGTGGAAGTGATAGGCGATGGTGTTGCAGAACGGCTCGACCAGGGCCAGCGCGCCGCCGACGCGGACATCGCCGGTGAAGGCATAGCCGACGCCGAAGGCGACGGCCATGTGGACGGCGGCGAAGCTGAGGGTTTTGGCCATGATGTCGACTCCTTTGCAAGCGACATCATTGTTGCGAATCGTTCTCAACAAAGCCAATCAATTGATCGCATCGCGGCGATAGACGCACTCGATGCCTGATCGCCGCGACCGCGATCCTCAGGCCTCGCGGTGGAAGGCGGCGACGCGCTCGACCTCGTTCTTCGAGCCGAGGATCACCGGCACGCGCTGGTGCAGCGAACTGGGCTGCACGTCGAGGATGCGCTCGCGCCCGGTGCTCGCCGCACCGCCGGCCTGCTCGACGATGAAGCCCATCGGATTGGCCTCGTAGAGCAGGCGCAGCTTGCCGCCCTGGGCGCGGCACTTGGCGTCCAGCGGATACATGAACAGGCCGCCACGGGTGATGATGCGGTGTACGTCGGCCACCATCGAGGCGACCCAGCGCATGTTGAAGTCGCGCCCGCGCGGACCCGCCTTGCCGGCCAGCAGTTCGTCGATGTAGCGCTGCACCGGCGGCTCCCAATGGCGCTGGTTGCTGGCGTTGATGGCGAACTCCGAGGTGTCCTCGGGGATGCGCAGGTCGCTGCGGGTGAGCACGAAACTGCCGACTTCGCGGTCCAAGGTGAACTGGTGCACGCCGTCGCCCAGGGTCAGCACCAGCACGGTGCTCGGTCCGTACACGGTGTAACCGGCGGCAACCTGGCTGACGCCCGGTTGCAGGAAATGCTCGGCACTCGGCTCGCCGACGCCGTCCGGGCAGCGCAGCACCGAGAAGATGGTGCCGACGGAGACGTTGACATCGATGTTGGAACTGCCATCGAGCGGATCGAACACCAGCAGGTAGTTGCCCTTCGGATAGCGATTGGGGATCAGGTGCGGATCGTCCATCTCCTCCGAGGCCAGCGCGGCCAGGTGGCCGCCCCACTCGTTGGCTTCGAGCAGGATGTCGTTGGACAGCACGTCGAGCTTCTTCTGCGCCTCGCCCTGCACGTTGATGGAGCCGGCGTTGCCGAGCACATTGCCCAGTTCGCCCTTGCCGATGGCGATCGAGATGGCCTTGCAGGCGCGGGCGACGACCTCGATCAGCAGGCGCAGATCGGCAGTGATGTCCGCCTTCTTGCGCTGTTCTTCGATCAGGAAACGGCTAAGCGAGACGTTCGACACGGCGGGCTCCGGACAGGGGACAGGCTTCCGGGCGCGTATTGTCCGGGTCGCGACGGGGAAAGGCCACCGCCGGCCGGCCCGCACTGGCGGGACGGCCGGCGCGGCGCGCTTCAGTGCGGCGGGAAATCGGTCGGCGCGGGCGGCGCGGTGGGCGCGCGCGGCGGATTCTTTTCCAGTTCGCGCAGCAGGTGGGCGACGGCGGCCTCCAGGCTGGGATCGCGGCCGGCGGCGATCAGTTCGGGGCGGTCGATCACCTCGATGTCCGGGGCCACGCCCTCGTTCTCCACCGCCCAGCGGCCATCGGTGTCGAGGAAGCGGAAGGTCGCCGGCAGCACGCGGCCGCCATCGACCAGCATCGGCGCACCGCTGATGCCGATCAGCCCGCCCCAGGTGCGGGTGCCGATCAGCGGCCCCAGGCCGAGTTTGCGGAAGTAGTACGGCAGGGCGTCGCCACCGGAACTGGACAGGCCGTTGATCAGCATCGCCTTCGGGCCGAGATGCGACAGCAGCGGCGTGGCGTAGGGCTCCAGGCCGCGGCGCTTCCAGTAGTTGAGCGGCTTGCGGGCGAGGATTTCGATCATCCGGTCGGGGATGAAGCCGCCGCCGTTGTAGCGATCATCGATGATCAGCGCCTCGCGCGCGGCGTAGGCCAGCATGCCGCGCGACAGCTCGCGGTTGCCGTCGACGGCGGTGTTGGGCAGGTGGATGTAGCCGATCCGCCCGCCGGACAGCTCGTCGACGCGGCGCTGGTTGTAGCGGACGCGGTCGAGGTAGCGCAGCGACAGCTCGGAGCTGATCGTCTTCACCCGCACGCTGCGCGCGGCGGACGGATCGGCGCTCGCCGCGAGGCCCAGCGCGACCACCTTGTCGGCCTTGTTCTCCAGCAGCCGATAGATGTTGTCGACGCCGCGCGTGCTGACGCCGTCGATGCTCAGCAGCAGGTCGCCTTCCTTCACCTCGACGCCAGGCTCGGTCAACGGCGAGCGGCGCGTCGGATCCCAGTTTTCGCCGGCGTAAATGCGGGCGATGCGCCAGTAGCCGCTGGCGTGCGGTTGCAGGTCGGCACCGAGCAGGCCGCCGGGCTTGCGCGGCACTTTCGCCTGATCGCCGGCTTCGACGTAGACGTGACCGGCATTGGCTTCGCCGCCGAGTTCCTGCAACAGATAGTCGAGGTCGGCGCGGCTGGCGACGTGTTCGACCAGCGGCTCGTAGCGGGCGCGCAGGGCGTTCCAGTCCTGCCCGTGCATGCCCTCGTCGTAGAACCAGTCGCGCAGCACGCGCCAGCCGTCGACGAACAGTTGCTTCCATTCGCGGCGCGGCTCGATGCGCACTTCCATGCCGGCCAGGTCCAGCTTGCCGGCATCGAAATCCGCCTTCGGCTTGGCGTCGACGATGGCGAAGTCGAAGCCGCGTTGCAGCAGCAGCTTCTTGCCGTCGGCGGACAGCCGGTAGCCCTGCACGCGGGCGACCGCTTCCGGTGCCTCGGCGTCGAGGCCGAGGAAGGTCAGCTCGTTGCCACCGCCGCTGTTCGACAGATAGAAGACGCCGTCGGCATCGGCGCCGAGCGCGGCGTAGTTGCCGGCCGGCGCCGGCAGGGCGACCACCCGCTGCTCGAAGCCGGGCAGGTCGATGCGCAGGCGCGGCACCGGCGTCGCCTTGCCATCCGGCTTGGCCTTGTCCTTGCCCTGCGCCTTGTCGGCGGCGGCCCCGACCTCGTCGGACTTCGGCCGCAGCAGGGCCGGCCCGTCGGCGGCCAGGGTGGCGGCATAGACGCGGGTGGCGTTGGTGTAGAGGTAATTGAACTCGTAGGCGCTGAAGGTCAGCGCGTGGTCGCGGTTGGAGAGGAAATACAGATAGCGGCCCTGCGGATCGAAGGCCGGGGCGAAGTCGACCGTCTCGTCGCCGGTCAGTTGCCGGGCGCGACCGCTGTCCAGCGAGTACAGCCAGATCGCGCTGTTGCGGCTGGCATTGGTCTTGGCGTAGGCCAGCCAGCGGCTGTCCGGCGACCAGACGTGGCCGTCGAAGGCTTCGTGCAGGGCGCGGTCGGCGTCGATGGTGCGGCCGCTGGCGACCTCGACGATGCGCAGGCGGTTGCGGGTGTCGGTGTAGGCCAGGCGGCTGGAGTCGGGCGACCAGGTCGGCGGCATGCGCCAGGTGTCGCCATCATTGGTGATGCGGCGCTCGACGCCACTGCCGTCCTGCGCCCGCAGGTAGATTTCGTATTCGCCGCTGGCGTCGGACAGGTAGGCGATCCACTTGCCGTCCGGCGACCAGCTCACGCTGTGCTCGCGGGCGTCCGGGGTGTGGGCGAGCTGGCGGATTTCGCCGTGTCTGGCCGGCACGGTGAACACTTCGCCGCGGGCACCGAACACGGCACGCTCGCCGCCGGGGGCGATGTCGAAGGAGTCGATGAAGCGCCGCCCCTCGACGAAGCGCGGCAGGGTTTCCGGCCAGTCGCCCTGGACCCGGATCGGGATCTCCCGGGTCGCACCGTCGGCCGGCGAGTAATGCCAGATCGACCCGCCCTTCTCGAACACGATGCCGCCGGGGCCGGCGCTCGGCCAGAGCACGTCGAAGTCGCTGAAGTCGGTCAGCTTGCGCGGCTCGCCGCCAGCGGGGGAGATGGCGTAGAGGTTGAGCGTGTAGTCGCGGTCGGAGACGAAGTAGATGGTGTCGTCCAGCCACATTGGCTGGTGGTCGGTGGCGCGATGATCGGTGAGCCGGCGCGAGACGTCGGCATTCAGGTCGTAGATCCACACGTCCTGGGCGCGGCCGCCGCGATAGCGCTTCCAGTTGCGGAAGTCGCGGTCGATCGGCGTGTAGACGAACTGGCCGCCGTCCGGGCTGAAGCTGCCGCCGCCGCTCTCGGGAATCGCCAGCGGCTGTTCGAGACCGCCGGCGAAGGGCACGAGGTAAGGCCGGCCGTCGCGCTCGCTCCACGGCGTGCGGTTCATGCGCACGGCGATGTGCGCGCCATCGGGCGTCCAGTCCAGCACGCGGTTGTCGGTGCCGCCGCGCGGCGGCATCGGGCCGACATCGTTGTACCAGGTGAGCTGGCGCGGCTCGCCGCCGCCGCTGGGGATCACGTGGACCTGGCGGGTGCCGTTGTACTCGGCGGAAAAGGCGATCCAGTTGCCGTCCGGGCTGAACTTCGGATACAGCTCCTGGCCGGGATGGGAGGTCAGCCGGAACGCCGAGCCGCCGGCCAGCGGGGCGATGTACAGATCGCCGGCGTGGACGAACACCACGCGCTCGCCGTGGATGTCGGGAAAGCGCAGCAGCTTGGTCGGACTGTCCGCATCGGCCGCAGTCGCGGCCAGGACAAGCAGCAGGAAGCTCAGAATGCGCATCCGGAAACCCTCGAACGAAAGGACCGCGCATTGTAGTCGCAAGCGCAGCGCCCGCCGCCCGGGCCGAAAGTCCCGCCAAGCGGTGCTGCCGGCGCGTCCGCAGCGGCGGTTCCGTTGCCCGATGCGCTGTGCGAGGATGCGGCGATGAGCACCTATCGTCCGAACTGGATCCGCCAATGGCTGCTGCCGATGGCCATGCTGGCAGGCGCGGCGACGGCGCTGTTCGGGGTCGGCTACCTGCTCGACCATCTGCGTTCCGGCGGCAGCGGAGCCAGCGCCGCGCTGGATCACTACCTCGGCTTCGACGACGACAAGATCACCGACGCCATCTCGCAACTGGCACCGGTGGTGGTGGCCCTGCTCGGCATCGTCGTCACCGTGGTGGCGATCATCGTGCAACTGTCCTCGAGCCGGCACTCCGGCGTGGCTCGGATGTTCGTGCGCGACTGGATCAACCGGGTGGTGCTGGCCTTCTACGTGATCGCCGGCATCAGCGGCGTCTGGCTCAGCGTGGCGCTGAAGGAGGGCTTCGTGCCACAGGTGGCGCTGCTGACCGGCCTGGTCACCGCCTCGCTGGGCATGCTGCTGATGCTGCCCTACTTTGCCTACGTGTTCTGGTTTCTCGACCCGGCCAACCTGGTGCTGCGCATCCGTGCCGACGCCGCGCGCACCGTCGAGGCGGTGATCCGCCGCGGCGGCATGCCGGCGGCGCGACTGGACGCGCGCCAGGCCGAGGTGCTCGCCGCGATGGCCGAGCTGACCGACATCGCCAGCCATTCGGTGGCCGACAAGGACAAGATCATCGCCAGCCGGGCGGTGGACGCGCTGAAGGACTTCGCGCTCGACTACATCGCCCGCAAGGACGTGCTGACCGACCCCTGGTTCCGCATCGGCCGCAGCCTGGCGGAGAACCCCGACTTCGTCGCCATGGACCCGGAGTCGCTGGCCGACCTGGAAAAGCATCGCACCTGGGTCGAGTGGCAGATCCTGCGCCAGTACCTGAGCATCTACGGCGAAGCGTCCAATTCGCTGCGCGAAATCAACTACCTGATCGCCATCGACACCCGCTACATCGGCGAGATGGCGCTGCGGCGCGAGGACGAGGAACTGATCCGCCTGGTGTTTCGCTACATGAACTCCTACCTGCGCGCCACGCTCAATCTGCGCGACGTGCGCACCGCCTACAACGTGCTCAACCAGTACCGGCTGCTGGCCCAGGCGATGCTGCGCCAGGGCCAGGGCCGCTTCGCCCTGGAGGCGGTGCGCTACATGAGCTATTACAGCCATGTCAGCTTCGACCTGACGCTGAACTTCGTCGTCGAGACGGTCGCCTACGACCTGTCGGCGCTGTGCCAGTCGGCCCACGAGTTGGACTCGCCGGTGCGCGATGCCATGCTCGACCTGTTCCTCGAACTGGACCGCCCGCTGCGCCTGCGCAGCCAGGAACGCGCCCTGCTCGGCGTGCGCAAGGCACAGGCCAAGCTGGCCGCCTACCTGCTCAGCGTCGGCGACCTGGCGCGGGCGCGGATCATCGCCCGCGACATGCACGAGGAAAACGCCGAACGGATCGCCACCATCCGCAGCGAACTGGAGCGCGTGGACGACAAGGACTTCTGGGAAATCATCGACCGCGGCCGCACCTTCGAGTACATGCCGCCGGTGCAGCGCGCCGCCCTGGGCGACTTCTTCGCCATGCTGGAAAGCGCTCCGCGCGGCACCGGCGGCTGAAGGGACGGCAACGGGAAGCGCCGGATTCAGCACGGATTTACGGCCTCCCGTTACAGTGCAGACACACTTCACCGGGGGGCTTGCCATGCTTCGCTGGATTGCTTTCTCTGCCATCGCCGTGCTGCTCTCGGGCTGCGTCACCGCCACCGAGTACCGTCGCTATGACGATGGCTACTACTACAGCGGCTATCGCGACGAGTACGGCAACCCGGTCCACGTCGACGGCTCGACCTACTACTCGCCGGCCTACGAGGACAGCGGCGATTACTACTACGGCGACTACGGCTACGACTACGGCCATTCCAACTACGTCGACTATCCGTACTACTACTCGGTGTTCTGGCCGCTCAACCGCTGGTACGTGGACCCGTACTGGCACCCGGGCTTCTACTACGGCGTGACCTATTACCCGCGCAACTACTTCAGCATCGGCTTCACCCGTGTCGGTGGCTGGTACGGAAGCTGGTCGGGCGGCTACTACGGCCCGCGCTGGAGCAGCTACTACGCCTACTCGCCGTACCGCCTGTCCTGGGTCGACCACTACTACGACTGGACGCCGTGGTACCGGCGCTATCCGTCCTACGCCAACGTCCACTACAGCCCGCGCTACGGCAATGCGCGCTACGAGCAGCAGTGGCTGAGCCGGCAGTTGCGCAACGAGCGCGACTACCGTCAGTACAACCAGGCCAACCGTAGCGACGGCGGCCTGCCCTCCTCGCGCACCACGCGCTACGACAGCCGCAATCGCAGCAGCGTGGCCGACCGCCGGGAAGCCCTGCGCGGGGCCGATTACGGCAGCCGCAACAACCGCATCGACCCGCAGGTCAGCGGCTTCGGCTATCGCAACGACGGCGCGCTGCGCGATGGCAGCACTCGCAGCGCCCAGCCGGTGCGGCAGTCGCCGTCCAGCGTGACCACCCTGCCACGCGGCAGCCGCGAGGTGACGCCGACCTCCTCGCGCGGCGCGCAGAGCGGCTCGATCCCGCGCAGCGCCACAACCACGGACCGCAGCGGCTACGCGCTGCCGCGCCAGTCGAGCCGTGGCACGGTGACGTCGAGCAGCGATTACTCGCGTCCGAACGCCACGCGCCCGGCCACCACCGTGACCCCGGCACCGACAACCCGTGCGCCGGCGACATCGACCCGCCAGGACAGCCTGCGCAGCCGCAGCATCGAGAGCCGCCCGGTCACGCCGGCGCAGCCGGTGGTGCAGGACCGCTACGAGCGCGTGCAGACGCAGCGCGAAGCGCCCGCATACCGCGCGCCGAGCAGCACCTCGCGCCCGCAGCCGCAGACGCAACCGCGCCAGGCGGTCACGCCGACCTACCGGCAGCAGGCACCGCGCCAGGCGATGCCGGCGACCAGCGCGCCGCGCAGCGAAAGCGTCGCGCCGCGCAGCTACCAGGCACCGCAGCGCAGCGCGCCGAGCCAGCAGGCTCCGGTCCGATCCGCGCCGCAGCCGGCCCCGGCGCGCGAGTCACGCAGCGAATCACGCGAATCCTCGCGCGGCGCGGTGCGCGAGTCGTCTTCGTCCGATGATCGCAGCAGCAGTTCGCGCAGCGAGCGTTCGCGCGGCCGCTGAGCCTGATCCATTGCGCTGCTGCCAGCGCGCCGTCAGACCCATGGCGGCGCGCGTTGCGTCACGGTTTGGCAACACTGCACTTGCGTAGCAGCATGTCGGGTGGGCATGCTGTCGACACTGACGCGATGTGACGCTTTTTGACAAAGCACGCCTGATCGCCGTTGCGACAGCACCCTCATTCAAGGCTGTCCGGCGCCCGGATACGGTCCCCTGGATTCCCCCTGTTCCAAAAGACCCCCGGGCGCCGGCTTTTTTCTCGGCTCGCGCCATGCGTCCCCGCCCCGCGCGCGACCGACCCCTGCTCAGTCCGGTCCAGCGGCCGCCCCGCAAGCGGGTTTTCCGCGATGCCGGGTCGGGTGCGGGATAAGCTCAGCATGTTTCGTGCCACGCGGGCACTGACCTGGATCAGGCCAGGCGCCGATCAGGCCGCCAGCGTCAGGCGGGAGAACTCGCGCACCACTTCCAGCCCGCTGGCCGGCGTCGCGCCGGCGGCGAAGCGCTCGCGCATGGCCTGGGCGATGGCGCGCACGCGCGGTGCGTTGTCGGCCTTGGTGGCGGCGAAGGTCGCCTCGCCTTCGGCCGAGCAGAATCGGTGCAACTCGAAAAAATAGCGTTCCTGTCCGTCGCTGAGGAAGGATACGCAGGGCTGCGCCGATTCCGCCGACTCCAGCCGCCGCCCGCTGCGCATCTCGCGCTCCTGGCACAGCCGGCTGGCGCTTTCCGCCAGCCAGGGAAAGGCCTCGGCGACGTTGGCGGTATCCAGATCGGAGGCGATCAGCGCCAGATGCACGGCGCGCGCCACCTGCGGGTCGGCGCGCCAATCCGGGGCGACGCGATCCAGATGGTCGCCCAGCCTGGGTGCCAGCGCGCCGCCGGTGGCGGCCACCTCGGCCGAGTTGTAGGAGGTCCGCGCCAGCGCGGCGGCCGGTCGGGCGTCGAAGGTGGAGCCGGCGATCATCAGTTCCAGCGCCAGATACAGGCCGCGGTGTTCGCGCAGGCAGAAGCCGCACAGGTCGAGGATGCGCACCGTCTCGTCGATGCTGGCGTCCTCGTTGTTGCCGACCGCGCGCTCGAAATCGACCTGCTCGCGCTGGCGCAGGTCGTGGCAGGTGGCAAACAGTTGCAGCGCCACCCACTCCTCGCCGGACAGGGCATCGAGGCCGATCCCCTGCATCAGCCGGCCGATCCGCCCGTCGAGGATTTCCAGCGAGTGGTTTTCGTTGTGGTAGTGGTGGAAATCGTCGCCCCAACTGCCGTGGCGGCAACCCATCCGCGCCAGGCTCAGCATCAGCGCGGCGTCGGCGCGCAGCAGCGTCTGCCGCAGGTCGGGGCCGAAGGCGTCGAGCAGGGTCTGCCGGCGTTCGGCGAGAAACTGGATCACGTCCGGACGATGGCGAAGCAACAGGGCGCGGGCGGCCAGCGGGTCGGCGAGCCGCAGTTCGACCGAGTCGGGCTGGTGGGCGATGGCGGGCCGCAGGATCACGTTAAACCCCTTCGTCGTCGGCGGGCGATCCGGCGCGCCCGCTGTGGCGAGTATACGGCCCGCCGCCGGCCGCGCCGCAACTGCGCCAACGGCACGGCTACAGCAGGCCGCGTTCCGCCATCGACACCGGCACGCCTTCCCCGACGATGAAATGATCGAGCACGCGCACGTCGATCAGCGACAGCGCCTCGCGCAGCCGCATGGTGATGTGGCGGTCGGCCGCGCTCGGCTCGGCGACGCCGCTGGGATGGTTGTGGCCGAAGATCACCGCCGCGGCGTTGTGCGCCATGCAGCGACGCACCACCTCGCGCGGATGCACCTCGGCACCGGCGATGCCACCGCGGAACAGTTCCTCGAAGGCGATCATCCGATGCCGGGTATCGAAGTAGGCGCAGGCGAACACTTCCGCCGGCAGGTCGCGCAGGCGCTGGCGGAACAACTGCCCGGCCATCAGCGGATCACGGATCGCTTCGCCGCGCGCGAGGCTTTCCTGCAGGCAGCGGTTGCCCAGTTCCAGCGCCGCCAGCAGGCGGCAGGTGGTGGCCGGGCCGATGCCGGGCAGGCGCAGCAGATCGCCGCCCAGCGCCAGCAGGTCGCGCAGCGATCCGTGGCTGGCGAGCAGGGCGCGGCCGCTCGCCACGGCGTCCTCGCCGCGCCCGCCGGAGCCGATGAACACGGCCAGCAGTTCGGCGTCGGACAGCGCCGCCGCGCCGCCGCGCAGCAGGCGTTCGCGCGGGCGTTCCTGGTCGGGCCAATCGCGGATGCTCATTCCTGCATTCCCTCCACTCTGGTTGCTGATGACGGCGTTGCGTCGGTGCAGGCATGGTCGGCAAGCAGCGCCGTCCGCGCCATCGGGAATGCCCGACGCATCGGGTAAGATGGCCGCTCTCCGCCGCGTAGGAGTTTTCCCTTGCCGCAGACCCGCTTTCCGGCACGCATCCTGCTCGGCGTCAGCGGCGGCATCGCCGCCTACAAGTCGGCCGAACTGGTCCGCCAACTGCGCGCTGCGGGTGCCGAGGTGCAGCCGGTGATGACCCGCGGCGCGGCGCGCTTCATCACCGCGACCACCTTGCAGGCGCTGTCCGGCCGCTCGGTGCGGCGCAGCCTGTGGGACGCCAGCGCCGAGGCGGCGATGGGCCACATCGAACTGGCGCGCTGGGCCGACGCCATCCTGATCGCCCCGGCCAGTGCCGACACGCTGGCGCGACTGGCGCAGGGCCGCGCCGACGACCTGCTCGGCACGCTGTGCCTGGCCAGCCGCGCGCCGCTGTGGCTGGCACCGGCGATGAACCAGGCGATGTGGGCGCATCCGGCAACCCGGGCCAACATCGCCGTGCTGGCCGGTCGCGGCGCGCGCCTGATCGGCCCGGCCTCCGGCGAGCAGGCCTGCGGCGATGTCGGCCCCGGCCGGATGAGCGAGCCGGCCGAGATCATCGCCGCGCTGTCCGTCGCGCCGACTTCCGACCTGCTCGCCGGCCGCCGCGTGCTGATCAGCGCCGGTCCCACCTTCGAGGACATCGACCCGGTCCGCTTCCTCGGCAACCGCAGTTCCGGCCGCATGGGCTTTGCCGTGGCCGAAGCAGCGCGCGACGCCGGTGCGCGAGTGCGACTGGTCGCCGGGCCGGTGGCGCTGCCGACGCCGCCCGGCGTCGAGCGTATCGACGTGCGCAGCGCGCGGGCGATGCGCGAGGCGGTGCTGGCCCATGCCGGCGATTGCGACGCTTTCATCGCCGCCGCCGCGGTGGCCGACTACCGCCCGGCCCAGGTGCATGCGCAAAAGCGCAAGAAGGACGGCAACGACTGGCACCTGGAACTGGTCGCCAACCCCGATATCGTTGCCGAAGTCGCCGCCCTGCCCGGCCGGCCCTTCGTGGTCGGCTTCGCCGCCGAGACCCAGGACGTCGAGACGCACGCCCGCGCCAAGCTGGCGCGCAAGCGGCTGGACATGATCGCCGCCAACCTGGTCGGCTGCGATGGCCGCGGTTTCGAGGCCGGCGAGAACGCGCTGTCGGTGTTCTGGCCCGGCGGTGGCAAGGAAATTGCTTTGGGAGACAAGCGCGCCGTCGCCGATCAACTGATCGCGCTGATCGCCGCGCGCCTGGGGACTCCGCCGCAATGACCGCACGCAACATCGATTTCCGCATCCTCGACCCGCGCCTGGGCCGCGACTTCCCGCTGCCCGACTACGCCACCGCCGCCTCGGCCGGGATGGACCTGCGCGCCATGATCGACGTGCCGCACACCCTGGCCGGCGGCGAATCGCTGCTGGCAGCCACCGGCCTTGCCATCCACATCGGCGACCCGGGGCTGTGCGCGGTGCTGCTGCCGCGCTCGGGCCTGGGCCACCGGCATGGCCTGGTGCTGGGCAACCTGGTCGGCCTGATCGACGCCGACTATCAGGGCCCGCTGATGGTCAGCCTGTGGAACCGCAGCGCCGAGGCCTATACCATCGCTCCGGGGGATCGCATCGCGCAGCTGGTGTTCATGCCGGTGACGCGGGTTTGTCTGCGGCAGGTCGAAGCGTTTTCGGCGACCGACCGCGGCGCGGGTGGCTTCGGCCACACCGGCCTGCGCTAGCGTCCATCTCCAGATCCAGCATGGACGACTGAAGGCATGGCCAAGCGCAAGCGCAAACAAGAGCAAGAGAAGGATCCGCTGCTCGCCATCGACCCGGCACTGCGCCGGCGCATCGCCACGGCAGCGGCGGTGATCGCCATGCTGGTCGGTGGCATCCTGATCGGCCAGGGCATCGTCGGCTGGATGGACCAGCGCGGCGGCAACGAAGCACTGCAGGCGCGCGACCGCCTGGTCGGCGTGCTGGACAAGACCATCACCGAAACCACCACGCGCTTCGCCGAAGCCATCGACGACCGCCGCCTCGACGCCGATGCCGCCGCAGCGGCCTACACCGCCGCCGCCACGCGGCTGTCGCAGCGCTGGCCGGAACTGGCCAACCCGCGCGTGTTCAGCCCCGGTCTCGACGAAGCCTTCGCCGATCCCGATGCGGTCGGCTGGGGCCGCATGTCGGTGCTCAGCGCCTCGCTGATCCGTCCCAGGCCGGCCATCGGTCTGGTCGGCCACGGCGACGCGCTCACGCTGGGCATCGCCGCGCCGCTGCGCGAGGCGGGCAAGGTGATCGGCATCGCCTACGGCGAACTGCCGCTCGACCTGCTGATCGCCCCGGTGCAGGCCACCGGTGCCAGCGGCGGCTTCCTGATGCTGAGCTTCGACACCCAGCCGCTGGCCCAGTACGGCGACGCCAGCCTGCGCCGGCTGGCCGCGCCGGTCAGCATCGGCGGCAGCGCCTTCCGCCTTTCCGCCGCCAAGCCGGAGGGCAGCGACGAACTGGGCGACCTGCTCAAGCCGATCGGCCTGGGTGCCCTGCTGTGGGCGCTGGCAGCGGTGCTGGCCAGTCGCCAACGCAAACGCGGCGACGTCGAGGAAGTCAGCGAAACCAGCTTCGCCGAGGTGCTGGCCGCCGAGGCCAACGCGCCGGCGCGCAAGAAGGCCAGCCCGGCCGACGCCGCGCCAAAGCCGCTGACCAAGGTCGACCGCAGCATCTTCCGCGCCTACGACATCCGTGGCGTGCTCGGCAAGACGCTCGACGAGCACATCGCCCGCCTGATCGGCCAGGCGGTCGGCAGCACGATGATCGACCAGGGCCTGCGCGAAATCGCCGTCGGCCGCGATGGCCGGCTGTCCGGCCCGGCGCTGTCGGCGGCGCTGATCGACGGCCTGCGCGAGGCCGGCTGCGATGTCATCGACATCGGCATGGCACCGACGCCGGTACTGTATTTCGCCACCCATCACCTGAGCATCGGCAGCGGCGTCGCCGTCACCGGCAGCCACAACCCGCCCGATTACAACGGCTTCAAGATCATGATCGGCGGCGAGACGCTGTCCGGCGACGCGATCCAGGCGCTGTACACGCGGATCGTCGAGAACGACCTGCACAGCGGCGGCGGCGGCAGCCTGCAAACCATGGACATGGCCGACGAGTACCTGTCGCGGATCGCCTCGGACATCCAGTTGGAACGCCAGTTGCACGTCGTCGTCGATGCCGGCAACGGCGTGGCCGGCGGCATCGGGCCGCGCGTGCTGGAAGCCATCGGCTGCGGCGTCGAAGAGCTTTACTGCGACATCGACGGCACCTTCCCCAACCACCACCCCGACCCGGGCGACCCGGCCAACCTCGCCGACCTGGCGCTGGCGGTGGCGCGCACCCAGGCCGACCTCGGCATCGCCTTCGACGGCGACGGCGACCGCCTCGGCGTGGTGACGCGCAGCGGCGAGGTGATCTACCCGGACCGCCTGCTGATGCTGTTCGCCCAGGACGTGCTCAGCCGCAACCCCGGTGCCAGCATCATCTACGACGTGAAGTGCACCGGCCAGTTGGCCGGCCAGGTGCTGCGCCACGGCGGCAGCCCGATCATGTGGAAGACCGGGCACTCGCTGATCAAGGCGAAGATGAAGGAGATCGACGCCGAACTGGCCGGCGAGATGAGCGGCCACTTCTTCTTCCGCGAGCGCTGGTACGGCTTCGACGACGGCATCTACGCCGCCGCTCGCCTGCTGGAGATCATCGCCGCCGATGGCCGCGAGCCGGAGGAAATCTTCGAGGAACTGCCCAAGGGCGTGTCGACGCCGGAGTTGAAGGTGCAGATGGAGGAAGGCGAACATTACGCCTTCATCGACGCCTTCCGCGCCCAGGCGCGCTTCGAGGGTGCCAAGATCGCCAGCATCGACGGCCTGCGCGCCGACTGGCCGGATGGCTGGGGGCTGGTACGCTGTTCCAACACCACGCCCTGCCTGGTGCTGCGCTTCGATGCCGACAGCCAGGAGGCGCTGACGCGCATCCAGGAACTGTTCCGGACGCAATTGCTGGCGGTGCGGGCGGATCTGGACCTGCCGTTCTGAGGCGGCGGGCGGGCGGCCGACGCCCGCTGCGCGGATCGTCAGGCGGTCAGCGCCCTGACCGGGTCAAGCCGTGTCGTGATCGTCGTTGCGGCAGCGGCCCGTGGTGTCCACGCCGCGCGCGTCGGGATGATGCCGGCGGAACCGGCAAACCCTTGCGCGGACCGCTCGGCTGATCAGCGCCGCTCGTTCAGCCGCGCCTGCTGCGCCGCCTTCAGTTCGCGATAGCGCGCCAGCGTGCTGTCGTACTCGGCTTGCAGGCTGTGCTGCTCGGCCTCGCGGCGCTCCAGGTAGGCGGTCTGTTCCAGCACCTGCTTGCGCGAGGCTTCGATGGACTTCTTGATGCTGTCGCCGACCGGCTTGCCGCTACGCTCCAGCGAGGCGGCGTGGGCGAGGATGTCGGCCAGGCTCTTCTCCTGGCTGCGCACGCCGACCTGGGCCGACTCGATGCTCTGCCGGATCAGGTCGAAGCGCTCGTCGTAGGCGCGCTTGAGGTCGTCCTCGCTTTCGTAGGAGGCCATCAGCACATGGTCCATGCGGTCCTGCGCCTCCTTGACCTTGCGCGCCTCCTCGGCATCCGCCGCATCGCGCGCGGCGTGTTCCAGTTCGTCCTCGGTCAGCGCCCGGTCGACGCTTTTCACCGTGCGCCCCTGGGCGTTGATCTCGTCACGCGCCTTGTCCACCTCCTGCGGTGGAACCTTGTCGCTGTAATGGACCTTGCCGTCCTGGTCCACCCAGCGGTACAGCTTCTGGGCATCGGCATCCATCGCCGCCGCCGCGCAGGCGAGGGCCAGTGAAGCAACGAAAAGGCGCTTGATCATCATGGATTGGGGTTCTCCTGGGCGGCCGGGCAGCCATGGCGGCGGCGGTATTCGGCAAGACGCGGGCCGTGCGCGAGAAGTTCCGGGCGCTCGCCAGTATAGGTCAACAGTTGATCCAAACCTGCGATGGCGATCACTGGCAACCCTTCCGATTCAGCAATTTCGCGGGTGGCGGAACGCTCGCCCAGGCCACGCTCCTGGCGGTCCAGCGCCACCAGCACGGCGCAAGGCGTGGCACCGGCGGCGCGGATCAGGCTGATCGATTCGCGCACCGCCGTGCCCGCCGTCACCACGTCGTCGACGATCAGCACGCGACCCTGCAACGGCGCGCCGAAGGTGACGCCGCCCTCGCCGTGGGCCTTCGCCTCCTTGCGGTTGAACGCCAACGGCACCGCACGCCCGCGCGCCGCCAGCGTCAGCGCCAGCGCGGTGGCCAGCGGGATGCCCTTGTAGGCCGGGCCGAACAGCATGTCGAAGTCCAGCCGCGAGGCTTCCAGCGCATCGGCGTAGCAGGCCCCGAGCGCGGCCAGCGCCGGGCCGGAATCAAAGCGCCCGGCGTTGAAGAAATACGGCGAGGTCCGCCCCGACTTCAGCGTGAACTCGCCAAAGCGCAACACCTCGCATTGCAGGGCCAGGTCGAAGAAACGGCGTTGATGGTCGTGCAACATGGCGGCGGGACCGGGGGGACGGCTGCGCATTTTGCCCCATTCCGCTAGGCTCCCCATCACGCTCTGCCCCAGCCATCACCCATAACGAATCCGCCATTACCTCCATGCGAATCGCCAGTTTCAACGCCAACGGCCTGCGTTCGGCGGCCAACAAGGGATTCTTCGACTGGTTTGCCGGCCAGGACATCGACATCCTCTGCGTGCAGGAAACCAAGGCGCAGGCGGCGCAGTTGGGCGACCCGCTGTTCAACCCGCCCGGCTACCGGCGCTACCTGCGCGATGCAACCAGCAAGAAGGGCTACAGCGGCGTCGCCCTGTACAGCCGGCGCGAACCCGATGCGGTGCTCGACTCGCTCGACTGGGCACCGTTCGACGACGAGGGCCGCTACATCGAGGCGCGTTTCGGCAACCTGAGCGTGGTCTCGTTCTACATCCCCTCCGGCTCCTCCGGGGAACTGCGCCAGGGCTTCAAGTTCGAGGTGATGGCCTGGCTGGCACCGATCCTGCAACGCTGGCGCGACAGCGGCCGCGACTACGTGCTCTGCGGCGACTGGAACATCGTCCACACCGAACGCGACATCCGCAACTGGAAGTCCAACCAGAAGAACTCCGGCTGCCTGCCGGAAGAACGCGCCTGGATCGGCGACCTGTTCGAGCGCCAGGGCTGGGTCGACGCCTACCGCCGGCTGCGCCCGGAAGGCCAGGACTACACCTGGTGGTCGCAGCGCGGCGCGGCGCGCGCCAACAACGTCGGCTGGCGCATCGATTACCAGATCGTCTCGCCCGGCCTCGCCGGGCGGCTGCTCGACTGCCGCATCGTCGCCGAGCCGAAGTTCTCCGACCACGCACCCTTCATCGTCGACTACCAGCCGGAGTAGCCCATGGCCAAGTCTCCCGCCCACGCCCCCGCGCCACGCGTCGAAGTCGAGCAAGCGCGCCTGGCGGTGCTGATCGACGCCGACAACGCCCAGCCGCAGGTGATCGGTGCCTTGCTGGAGGAAGTCGCCCGCCACGGCGTGTCCAGCGTGCGCCGCATCTATGGCGATTTCACCTCCAACCGGATGGCCTCGTGGAAGGCCGCGTTGCTCAAGCACTCGATCCAGCCGGTGCAGCAGTTCGCCTACACCTCGGGCAAGAACGCCACCGACAGCGCGATGATCATCGACGCCATGGACCTGATGCACACCGGCCGCTTCGACGGCTTCTGCCTGGTTTCCAGCGACAGCGACTTCACCCGCCTGGCCCAGCGGCTGCGCGAGGAAGGGCTGATCGTCTACGGCTTCGGCGAGCGCAAGACGCCCGACCCGTTCGTCCAGGCCTGCGACAAGTTCGTCTACACCGAACTGCTGCGCGAACAGGCCGCCGACGCCGAGGGCACGAAGAAGCGCCCAGCCGCCGGCAAGACCGCCGGCAAGGCAGCGAAAAAGGATGACGGCGAAGCGAGCGCGACAACGACGCAGCCGCCCGCGCAGCGCGCGCCGATCAAGCTGATCCAGCAGGCCATCGACGAAGCCGACGACGACGCCGAGGGCGGCTGGGTACACCTGAGTTCGGTCGGCCAGTACCTCAACAAGATTCGCCCCGACTTCGACCCGCGTCTGTACGGCTTCCGCAAGCTCAGCGAACTGGTGCGCAGCCAGAGCCGGTATTTCGCCGTCGAGGAACGGCAGGCCGGCGGCGGTGGCAAGGCGCTGTACGTGCGCCTGAAGCCCTGATCGCCGCCGGCACGGCCCGACTCAGAGGCTGTAGTACAACTGATACTCCAGCGGGTGGGTGGCGGCACGGAACCTGGTCACCTCCTGCATCTTCAACGCGATGTAGCCGTCGATGAAATCGTCGCTCATCACGCCGCCGGCCTTGAGGAACTCGCGGTCGGCGTCGAGCGCCTCCAGCGCCTGGTCGAGCGAATGGCACACCGTCGGGATGCCCTTCTCCTCCTCCGGCGGCAGGTCGTACAGGTCCTTGTCCATCGGCGCGCCGGGGTCGATCTTGTTCAGGATGCCGTCGATGCCGGCCATCATCAGCGCGGTGAAGATCAGGTAACCGGAGTTCATCGGATCGGGGAAGCGGAACTCGATGCGCCGCGCCTTCGGATTGGTGACGAACGGGATGCGGCAGGATGCCGAGCGATTGCGCGCGCTGTAGGCCAGCATCACCGGTGCCTCGAAACCCGGGACCAGGCGCTTGTAGCTGTTGGTGGTGGCGTTGCTGAAGGCGTTGATGGCGCGGGCGTGCTTGAACACGCCGCCGATGTACCACAGCGCCATCTGGCTCAGGCCGCCGTAACCGTCGCCGCTGAACAGGTTGCTGCCGCCCTTGGCGAAGGACTGGTGCACGTGCATGCCGGAGCCGTTGTCGCCGACCACCGGCTTGGGCATGAAGGTGGCGGTCTTGCCGTGCCGATGGGCGACGTTCTTCACCACGTACTTGAGCATCATCAGCTCGTCGGCCTTGCGCACCAGGGTGTTGAAGCGGGCACCGATCTCGCACTGGCCGGGGCCGGCCACTTCGTGATGATGGACTTCGACCTCGATGCCGATCTGTTCGAGAACCTTGCACATTTCCGCACGCAGATCGTGCAGCGAATCAACCGGGGCGACCGGGAAATAGCCGCCCTTGACGCTGGGACGATGGCCGGAATTGGCACCATCGAACTTGCGCCAGGACGACCACGGTGCCTCCTCGCTGTCGATCTCGAACGCCGCGCCGGACATGTCGTTCTTGTAGCGCACGGCGTCGAAGACGAAGAACTCCGGCTCCGGCCCGAAGAACGCCGTGTCGGCGATGCCGGTCGACTTCAGGTAGGCCTCGGCGCGCTTGGCGATGCCGCGCGGGTCGCGCGCGTAGGACTGCATCGTCGACGGATCGAGGATGTCGCAGACCAGGGTCAGGGTCGGATCGGCGGTGAACGGATCGATGAAGGCGCTGGCCGGGTCCGGCAGCAGCACCATGTCGGACTCGCTGATGCCCTTCCAGCCGGCGATCGACGAGCCATCGAACATCTTGCCGTCCTCGAACAGTTCCGCCTCCAGCACCCGCGCCGGGAAGGTGACGTGATGCTGGACACCGCGCGGATCGGCAAAGCGCAGGTCGACGTACTCGACGTGGTGATCCTTGGCCAGTTTCAGGGCATTTTCGATGGACACGGGCAGACTCCGCAGGGCAGGGATCATTCATTGAGCAAGCGGCGTGCCAGCCACGGCCGGCATTCAAGCCACTGATTGAAAAAAGTTTTCTCCCGGCGCAATCGGCCATTGACTCACGGTGGTGCAAATCGAACCCGCCGTGCACCACTGTGACGCACCAGGTCCGGGCAAGGCGGAAAGCGGAGCGCGCCGCCGCGACCCGATACACTGACCCACGGAATCCAACCCCTCCCGCTCCTCCATGCTTCGAGTGCTGGTCCTGTTGCTGCTGGCGATGAACATCGGTGCCGCCGTCTGGTGGGCGTTGCGACCGCCGCATGTCGGCCCCGGGCCGCTGCCCGCCAGCGATCCCGAGGTACCGGCGCTGACCCTGCTCAGCGAACTGGACGACGCCGCCGGGGTGGCGCTGGCCGAGCGCGCCGCGCCGCACGAGCCGCTCGACGGCGGCGCGCCGCGCGAGTGCATGGAGATCGGTCCGTTCCTGACCCAGGCCGACCTGCGCCGCGCCGTGGGCGCACTGACGCCGGGCGCGCAGCGCATCCAGTTCCGCGAATCCACCGCCGTGGTGCAGCGCGGCTATCGGGTCTTCCTGCCCGCCCCGCCGACCCGCGAAGCAGCACTGGCCGAGGCGCGCAACCTGTTCGGCAAGGGCCTGCGCGACTACTACGTGGTCACCGCCGGCGAGGACGAAAACACCATTTCCTTCGGCCTGTACCGCAACCACGACAACGCCGTGCGTCGCCAGCAGGCCGTCCGCGCCTATGGCATCGAGGCGAGTCTGGAGCCGCGCAGCGAAAGCATCCCGCAGTTCTGGATCGACCTCGACACCGATGGCCAGTTCGACTGGCGCGCGGCGTTGGGCGGCTACAGCGGCGTCGCCAGCACGCCGATTCCCTGCGACTGAACGCCGCCGCCGGCCGCTGCGACGGCCATCGGCTAAACTCCCCGGCCTTCTCCCGCCGCCTCGCCATGATCCGTCCACGTCCCTCCGGCCTGCTGTTTTCCGGCCTCTTGTCGGCCGCCCTGCTCGGCCTGACGCTGGCCGCCTGCGCGCCGGCGCAGACGCCGCCCGCGACGGCCACGACGGCCACCGAAGGGCTGCCGCCCAAGCTCGGGCTATGCGCCAGTTGCCACAACGTCAACGGCATCGCCAGCCTGCCCGCGCATCCGCACATCGCCGGCCAGGACGCCGCCTACATGCGCCTGACCCTGGCCAAGTACGCCAGCGGCGAGCGCAACCACGCGCCGATGCGCGCCGCCGTCTCCGCCCTGACCCAGGCCGACCTCGACCGCATCGTCGCCTATTACGCCGGCCTGCCGCGCGCTGGCGACACGGAAGCTGCGCCGTGAAGCTGCTCGGCAAACTGGTCGGCGGCGTACTCGGCTGGCTGCTGCTGCGCCATCCCGCCGGCCTGGTGATCGGCCTGTTGCTCGGCCATGCCTTCGACGCCGGTTGGCTGCGCCGCAGCAGCAAGCCTTCGTCGAGCCGCGCCGCCACGCTGACGCCGGCCGACGCCTGCCGCGTGCTAGGCGTCGAGCCCGATGCCGACAACGCCCACATCGATGCCGCCTACCGTCGCCTGATCACCCAGTACCATCCCGACAAGGTGGCCGGCGCGGCACAGGAAATCCGCGAGCTGGCGGAAAAGCGCGCGACCGAACTCAACGCCGCCTACGACATCCTGATGCGCGCGCGCAAGCGCGATGGCCGTCCCTGACCCGCGAGCCCAAAGCCATGTCCGACTGCCTGATCGCCCCGTCCATCCTGTCCGCCGACTTCGCCCGCCTCGGCGAGGACGTCGAGCGCGTGCTCGCCGCCGGTGCCGACTGGGTCCATTTCGACGTGATGGACAACCACTACGTGCCCAACCTCAGCATCGGCCCGATGGTCTGCCAGGCGCTGCGCGACTACGGCATCCGCGCGCCCATCGACGTGCATCTGATGGTGGAGCCGGTGGACCGCATCGTCCCCGATTTCGCCAAGGCCGGGGCCAACCTGATCAGCTTCCATCCCGAGGCCAGCCGGCACATCGACCGCACCCTGCAACTGATCCGCGACAGCGGCTGCCAGGCCGGCCTGGTGCTCAACCCGGCGACGCCGATCAACGTCATCGACCACGTGATGGAGCGCCTCGACCTGATCCTGGTGATGTCGGTCAACCCCGGTTTCGGCGGCCAGAGCTTCCTGCCCGGCGCGCTCGACAAGCTGCGCGCCCTGCGCCAACGCATCGACGCCAGCGGCCTGCCGATCCGGCTCGAAGTCGATGGCGGCGTCAAAATCGACAACATCCGCGCCATCGCCGCCGCCGGGGCCGACACCTTCGTCGCCGGCTCGGCCATCTTCAACGCGCCCGACTACGCCACGGTGATCGCCGCGATGCGCGCCGAAGCGGCCGCCGCGCGCGGCAACGCCTGAGCCACGGTCACGGACTCGCCGCCATGAACGACGCCTTCCAGCTCAATCTCGCGATGATCCTGTTCCTGCCCTGGTTCGCCATCCTGGCCGCGCTGTACTGGTTCTATCCGCGCCAGCCCCGACACTGGCGGCGCCGCCTGTTCGACCTCGTCGCCCTGATCGCGGCGACCGCACTGGCCGTGCTCGGCACGCACTGGAGTGTCGACAACGCCGACACCGGCCACGGCGAAATCTGGAAGCAGATCCTCGCTTCCTCGATCTCCTACGGTGCCTTCCTCGGCGTCATGCTGCTAGCCATGCTGACCCGCTGGGTCGTGTTCATCCGGCCGGGCAGGCGCTGATTGCTGGTGATCGTCTCATCCTTTGAGACGGGCTTCCGGCAAACTGCGCACGTACCGCATAAATCGCTCCAAGACTGCCGCGTCCGAACAGGCATTGCTTCGACGCGCACTTTCCGGGGAACCCCAATGGCTGATTTCTACGAATTCTTCGCCGGCGGCGGCATGGCCCGGGCGGGACTTGGACGCGATTGGCAATGCGTGTTCGCCAATGATTTCGACCCGAAGAAAGCAGCCAGCTATGCGGCGAACTGGGGTGCCGACCACCTGCACGTCGGCGACGTGGCTGCACTGACCACGGCCGATCTTCCGGGCGCGGTCGATCTGGCGTGGGCCTCCTTCCCTTGCCAGGACTTGTCGCTTGCCGGTGTCGGGGCGGGCATCCGGGGCGCGCGCTCCGGGGCGTTCTGGCCGTTCTGGGAACTCATCAGGGCATTGGATGACGAAGGCCGCGCGCCGCGCCTGGTCGTGCTGGAAAACGTCTGCGGCACGCTCAGCTCACACGATGGCAAGGACTTCGCCGCGATCAGTTCGGCCCTGTCTGCCAACCACTATCGGTTCGGTGCCGTGGTCATCAATGCCGTCCACTTCCTGCCGCAGTCCCGGCCACGCCTGTTCATCATCGGTGTACGCAAGTCCTCGCCGATTCCTCACGCGCTGGTGGGCGGCGGCCCGGAAAGAGAATGGCACCCCGCTGCGCTGGTCGAGGCCTTCTCCAAGTTGCCCGCGCAAGTTCGCGGCGACTGGGAGTGGTGGCGTCTGCCGATGCCGGCACCGCGCACCCGAACCCTCGCCGACCTGATCGAGGATGAAGCGCCCGGCGTGGCCTGGCATGACGCTGCCGAAACCGAGAAGTTGCTGGCCATGATGAATTCGACCAACCGGTCAAAAGTCTCCGTGGCGATGCGGGTTGGCGGTCGCCAAGTCGGCACGATCTACAAGCGCACGCGCGCCGATGGTCCGAACCGCGAGAAGGTGCAGCGTGCCGAAATCCGTTTCGATGACATCGCCGGTTGCTTGCGCACGCCTGCCGGCGGCTCAAGCCGGCAAACCATCATGGTGGTCGAGGGCAAACGTGTTCGCTCGCGCCTGCTTTCAGCGCGTGAAGCGGCCCGCCTGATGGGACTGCCGGACACTTACGCGCTGCCCGAGAACTACAACGACGCTTATCATCTGGCCGGCGATGGCGTGGCCGTTCCGGTCGTTCGTTTTCTGGCCGAACACATCCTCGAACCGCTGTTGGCAGCGGCCCGATCAGTCGAGAAGAAGGCAGCGTGATGACGGCGTTGGCAACGGCCCTGCGGGACTTCAACAAAGATCGGAAATTCAATCGCAAAGGCCCGCTGTGTGTTGCGCTGGTCGTCACGCAGCACGCCCGAAAAGGTCTGCCGCTCAACCCGGATGCACTGTTGACCGAAGCCGGCGGGCAGGTTCTCGGCCTGGGCAAGGGGGCAGTACAAACGGTGCTGAACCGCCACGGCATCAACCGCGTTCTGGCTGCTGAAGGCGGCCGCACCAGTCGCGGCAGCATCAGCAACATGCGCGAATATGTGGCCTTCCTCAACGGCCTGGCCGCTGGCGGCGCAGTCGATCTTGATGCCATTGAAGCGTTCTGGGTTCAGCGCGTTCATGAGTTCTTTTCGGCCAAGCCCTTCAAGATTCGCCTGGATGCCTCGCGCAGCCTGCGAACGCTGGTGCGCGACATGATCGCCCAGGCCGAAGAACGGCAGCGCAACACGCCGGGGATGCAGTATGCCGGTGCCGTGCTGCAACATCTGGTAGGGGCCAAGCTCGATTGTGCCCTTGGCGTCGGCAGCTTCGAGCACAACAGCTTTTCAACATCTGACGCCCAAGCTGGCCGCCATGGCGATTTCTTCATTGGTGATGTGGCGATCCACGTCACCACCGCACCCGGCGAGGCGGTCATTGGCCGGTGCCGCGACAACATCGACGACGGCCACCGACCGATCATCGTCACCACGGCGCGAGGGCTGACAGTCGCCGAAGGGCTGGCTGAAAATGCCGGCCTGGGCGAACGCATCGACGTTTTCGAGATCGAGCAGTTCATCGCTCTGAATCTCTACGAGCTGGGCAAGTTCGCGGCGGAAGGACGCCGCGTGGCAGTAGGCGATGTAGTGACGCGCTACAACCGGATCATCGAAGAAGTCGAAACCGACCCCAGCCTGAAAATCGACTTTCAGCATGACCGGAGGGCGTGATCGGCCACGCTGTGCTGCATCGCACATGGCATCCATGGACGCACCATCAGGCAACCGTTGCCGCGTCGACCAGCCGTTCGATCTCCGCGGGATCGGGTTCATCAAGCCGGCGAATCGTGCAGGGTGCCGTTGTCGCACTGCGGCAACGGCGGGATGTGCAGGCCATCCTTGTCTTCCCGGCTTCTCTCTGCGGCGGGTGTCCTGATCGCCAGCCCGGGGAGTTCGTGGCGACGCAAGGCGGTCGCGTCTGATCACCGACACGAGGGATGAAACGGCGCAAACACGTCGTTTCAGGCGGGTGAGTCCATCAGCCAGGCAATCGCCGGCGAGGCAGGGTGCCGGCCATCGCCGACCCTGACACGGCAGACGGGATTATCCCGTCGGCAATTCATGTTGCACTGCAACAAAAGCGGTGCTAAGCTGTGTTCGCGTCATACCCCATTCGACACCCGCGGAGGCTCCCATGTCTGACCAGATTTCCACCCAGTTCCTGTCCTACGGCAAGCAGGCCATCGATGCCGGCTTCAAGGCCCAGCAACTCGCCCTGCAGAACTTCGAGCACATCCTCGGCCTGCAGCTGAAGTCCCTCGAAGACCGCGTCGGTGCCACCCTTGCGTTCGTCGGCGAAGCCAGCGAAGTGCGTGACCTCGAAGCCGTCAAGACCGTGTGGCCGAAGGGCGTTGCCCTGGCCAAGGAAAGCGGCGAGCAGCTCTACCAGGTCGGTCAGGAAGTCCTGAACGCCTCGCTGAAGACCTCCGAAGCCATCGGCCAGCTTTTCAAGGCCCAGGTGGAAGCCGCCAACGACGGTCTGGTCAAGCCCGCCGTCAAGCGCGCTGCGGCCGCCAAGTAAGCACGAAAGTTTGATCGGAACGTCCGCCGCGCGCCTGCCGGTGCGCGCGGACCACCCGCCGCGCCGTTCCCACCCCTCCCTTCGGGGAACGGCCCGGATGACGGTCGATGCCGCAAGGCATCGGCCGTTTTTTTGTTCGACATGAGGCGCGCGTGGATGATTTCGACCCCGCAACATGGGCGCAACTCTGCAATCCACCATCCGGGGCAGGGACAACCCCATGTCCTGCTGCGAGTGACGAAAGACGCCGCCCTCCATCAAGGCCGAAGCGACAGCGCCAACACGCCTTGAAAGAAGCAGGGCCGAACTCTCCCGATGCCGCGCCGCTCGCTGCGTTGCAGCATTGCTTGCCTGAACGGCTCTGGCAGACTCCGGCGATGGTCGCCGTCCTCGCTCCCCTTCCCGTGTCCGCCGCGCCGCTGATCCGCGCCATCGGGCTGCGCCGCGCCCTGATCGCCGGCATGCAGCGCGTCATCGCACGGCGCGACCTGCTCAACCGCATCAACGTGTTCCCGGTGCCCGACGGCGACACCGGCAGCAACCTCGCCTTCACCCTGAACAGTGTGCTCAGCGGCAGCCTGGGCCGGCGCGCGCGCTCGGCGGGGGCGCTGTTGCGGGCGGTCGGCGATGACGCCATCGACGGCGCGCGCGGCAATTCCGGGGCGATTCTGGCGCAGTTCCTGCACGGCGTCGGCGAAGTGGCCGGCGAGCACGGCGCGCTGACCCCGGCGCTGCTCGCCGAAGCCGTCGACGTCGGCGCGCAGCGCGCGCAGCAGGCACTGGCGCAACCGCGCGAGGGCACCATCCTCAGCGTCATCAGCGCCTTCGCCCGCGCCCTGGCCGACGCCTCCGCAGCGTCGGACATCGGTGCCTGGTTCGGTCAGGCGCTGGCGCAGGCGCGGCAGGCGCTGGCGCGCACGCCGGAGCAACTTGCCGTGCTGCGCCAGGCAGGCGTGGTCGATGCCGGCGCGCAAGGTTTCGTCGACCTGCTCGAGGGCATCCACGACTTCATCGAGTCCGGCACCGGCAGCGCCGCGTCGGCGTCCCTGGTCGACGAGACACCCGCCTTCGCCGGCGAGCACTGGCACGAGGAGGCCGATCCGCATTGCCCGTGGTGCAGCGAATGCCTGCTGCACGGCGAGCGCCTCGACCGTGCCGCGCTGCATGCCGCCCTGGCGGCGCTGGGCGCGACCAGCGTGGTGCTGGCCGGCGGCGATGCGCGTCTGCGCGTGCACGCCCATGTCGCCGATCCCGCCGCGCTGTTCGAAACGCTGGGCCGCTTCGGCCGGGTCGAGGCGCGCAAGGCCGAGGACATGCGCCTGCAACACCGCGCCGCCCGCGACGCCAGCCAGGTCGCCATCGTCACCGACAGCGGTGCAGACCTGCCGCGCGAGGTTGCGGAGAGGCTGAGTAT